>JALVQI010000045.1 GCA_027031485.1 Candidatus Aminicenantota bacterium
CCATGGATTTTGATTCTCTGATGAAGGCAGGCTCAATGCTTGGTTCCGGTGCGATTATGGTTTTTGATGAGGATGATTCAATGGTTGAAGTTTTAAGAATAATGATAAATTTTTACTATCATGAAAGTTGCGGCCAATGTGCTCCATGCAGATACGGAACCGATGTAATAAAAAAGATTGTTGATAAAATCTATAGAAAGGAGGCAAAGGAAGAGGAGCTGGATCTTATAATAGAAACAGCTCAATCAATAATGGGTAAAACAATTTGCCCCTTTGGAGATGCAGTTGGGATGGCTGTGGGAACCCTTGTTAAAAAATTCAAAGATGAATTTTTAAACTATTTGAGAGAGGAAAATGCCGAAGGTTAAGATTAAAATAAATGATGTGGAATATGAGGTAGAGCAGGGACTTTCTGTTCTTGATGCTGCCGAAAGTGTTGGAATTGAGATTCCTCACTTTTGTGCCCACAAATATCTGAAACCTGCCGGACTTTGCAGGATGTGTCTTGTTGAGATTAAAGGAGCAAGAAAACTTCAAACCTCCTGTACAACTCCTGTAAAAGAGGGAATGGAAGTTTACACTGAATCGGACGCTGTTGTAAAGGCAAGAAAAGAAATTCTTGAACTTCATCTTGCAAATCATCCGCTTGATTGCCCTGAATGTGATCAAGCCGGGGATTGCCTTCTTCAAAAATATTATGATGAGTATGGACTTTATGAGAGAAGGTTTGATATAGAGAGAACTCACTTTGAAAAGGATGTAATACTTTCGGATAATCTTATACTTGACAGAGAAAGATGTATTCTCTGCCAGAGATGTGTCAGATTTTCAGAGGAAATTTTAGGAGAAAAGTTACTTGCTGTCTTTGAAAGAGGAAGCAGAAGTTATATAGCTACCTATAATGATGAAAAGATATCAACTCTTTACTCCGGAAATTTTGCGGAGATTTGTCCTGTCGGAGCTATAACTGACAGAAGATTCAGATTTAAAATAAGAAACTGGTTTTTAATTAAAAAGGAGAGCATCTGTCCTCTCTGTGAAAGAGGATGTAATATCTATGTTGAAACTCCAAAGGACAGACCATATTTAAAAAACTATGAAAGGCTTCAGAGAATAAGCTCAAGGGATAACCCTGAAATTAACAAATCTTTTATATGCGACAGAGGGAGGTATGAGCTATTTTCCCTTGAAGAGAACAGGATATATAAAGGAATCTCCGAAATGGAAGAGGTTGGCTGGCAAAAAATTAAAAAGATCTTAAAAGAGCATCTTTTTACAATAGAAACAGTTATTCTCTCTTCCTGGATGACAAACGAGGAGATAGACCTCGCTCTTTCCCTGTTTAAGGATTATCTTAATCTTAAAAATATATACTTTTGGGGAAATCCTGCCGGGGATGAGGATGAAATTTTGATTAAAAAGGATAAAAATCCGAATTCCTATTATTTAGAGCATAAAAAGGTAAAAAGATTAAATTCCAAGAGTAGAATTGATTTTAAGGGAAGCACTCTGATTTTCGGCGATTTTTTCAGAGAAAATGAATTTGTGTTGAAAAAGATAGAGGATGAAAGCTTTGTTATTCTAATTTCTCCTTACATACCTTCATTCCCTGAAAAAATAAATCTTCTTATCCCCTCTGCAAACTTTTTTGAAAAGGAAGGCTACTACACAAATTTTGAGGGAAGGATTCAAGAGGTTGAAAGAATATTTGAGAATGATAAGGTTAAAACGGAGTTTGAGATTTTGGAAATGATTGAATCTATTTTGAGGAAAAAATGAGTGTCTGGATAATAGCTGTGATTAAGATAATAGTTTTATTCGCATGGCTGATGCTCTTTGCACTTTATGCGACACTCTTGGAGAGAAAGGAGAGTGCTGTTATTCAGGATAGGCACGGAGCAAACAGGGCAAGTATATTCGGCATAAGCTCATTCGGTATATTTCAGCCCTTTGCCGATGCATTAAAGATGCTTTTCAAAGAGGATTTTATTCCGGATTTTGCAGACAAAAAGATGTTTAAATTTGCTCCTGTTCTGACATTCTTTTTCTCATCCCTTGTTATAATCGCCATTCCATTTGGTGAACCTGTAAAGATTGGAAATAGAGTAATTTCATTGCAGCTTATAAATCCCGATATAGCTTTAATCTTAATCTTCGCTCTCTCATCAATGAGTATATACGGTGTTATTTTAGGAGGCTGGAGCTCAAAAAACAAATATGCCTTTTTAGGGACAATGAGGGCTACAGCTCAGATAATTTCATATGAGGTTGCTCTCATATTTTCTGTTATTTCCCTGATAATGGTTTATTCAAGTATGAAACTTTATGATATAGTTTTATTTCAAAAAGCATATCTCTGGGGTTGGCTACCACGCTGGGGAATCTTTCTTCAACCTCTCGCATTTGTTGTTTTTATAATTGCAGGTATTGCGGAAACAAAGAGAGCCCCCTTTGATCTTCCGGAGAGTGAATCGGAAATCATAGGTTTTTTTGTTGAATACAGTGGAATAAGATTTGGTGTTTATATGCTTACGGATTTTATAGAGACAATTATGCTCTCCCTTCTTATCACTGTCTTATTTTTGGGAGGCTGGCATATTCCATTTATTGAAAGAACGGGCTTATCCGCAAACTGGATTAAGGCTATTGAAATAATCGGTTTTCAAATAAAAACATTTTTGGTTTTCGGATTTTTACTTCTTGTAAGGTGGACATTCCCGAGATACAGGTTTGATCAACTTATGGAATTAGGGTGGAAAAGTCTTGTACCTATTTCAATATTCAATCTTATTATAACAGCAATAGTCATAGGATTATTATGAGGAGAAGATGAAGGGTTTTTTATACTTTTTTGAGACAATAAAAGGGCTTTTGATAACAGCCAAACATCTTATAGTTAACTCATTTTTTCACACTTTAAACTATGTTTTTAGAATAAAGACAAAGAGAAAGGGTTCTGTAACCTATCAGTATCCTGAGGAGAAAAAGCCTCTTTACCCGAGGGACAGAACACTTCACAGAATGATGTTCAGGGATGACGGAAAACCGCGATGTGTTGGATGTATGCTCTGTGTTACAGCCTGCCCTTCGGATTGTATCTATGTAAAAGCCGAAGAGGTTGACGGAGAAAAGATAGCAACAACATTTGTAGTCAATGTAAACAGATGTGCATTCTGCGGCTACTGTGTTGAAGCCTGCCCGGAGGATGCAATAAGAATGGATTCGGGAAAGCTTGATTTTGTCGGCTATTCAACCAATGAAATGATTCTGAATTTACTCAAGAACAATCAAAAATAATAGAATTTATCACAAATTTTCCGAGGAAAGAATAAACAAAAACAACGCTAAGCTTAAAAGATAGGGAATTGCCCCTGCAGAATAGTGCTTTATGATTCACTCTTCAACCCTTAGCTCAAGGCTTTATGTGAATACTCCGATTCACCACTGTAAATTCTTAGTGAATGTTTATTTGCATTTTTATTGAAAAAAAATTAAAATTGGCTATGCAAAAAGAGAATAATAATCCGTGGCAGATTGAATTGTTTAAATATTCCTATATGAAAAAGGAAAAGGTGAATTTAATAAAGAGGTCGCTAAAAAAAATAGATAACAATTCAAAAGTTATTGATATCGGATGCAGGCAGGGTGTTGTTTCATACTTTATAAGAGAGCTTGGCGGGAAGTGGCTACATTGCGATACTGAGATGGAAACATTAAAGACAGCTTCTTCGATTCTTAAAAAAAACATAGTTCGGATAGGGGAAAGCTTACCATTTAAAAGGGAATCCGCAGACTATGTTTTTTCTCTCGATATCCTTGAACATCTTGACAATGACAAAGCTCTTTTAAATGAAATAAATGGAGTTTTAAAAAGTGGTGGGAAGATTATAATATCAACTCCTATCTCCGGAAAATTTTTCTTATTAAATAAAATTAAACTGCTTTTTGGAATGAAACCCGAAGTTTACGGACATAAAAGGGAGGGTTATTCTTTAAAAAAACTTAACAAAATGGTAGAAGATTCTGGTTTTAAGGTCTTAAAATCAACAACATATTCAAAATTTTTTACAGAATTGGTTGAATTAAGCTTAAATATAATTTTTGTAAAATTTATAAAAGGAAAGAAAAAATCGCAGCTGAGAACAGGTTCAATCTCCCCTGAGAGTGAAGATGAGTTAAAGGGAAATAAAAAGATTTATTTTTTATATAAAGTTATCTATCCATTTTTTAGAATAGTAACATTGTTGGACAGGTTATTATTCTTCAAAACAGGATATGCCACCTTTATCATTGCGGAAAAGGAATGAAAAGTTTTTTTGAAATTTTAAAAAAGAGCAAAAACGGGAATTCAAGATTGGGCTTGATTAGAACCTCTCATGGTGAAATTCAAACACCTGTTTTTATGCCTGTTGGGACGCAGGGAGCTGTTAAGGGTATGGTTCACAAAGATCTAAAGGAGGCCGGAACTCAGATAATACTGAATAATCTTTATCATATGTTCTTAAGACCGGGTATTGAGACTATAAAAAAAGCCGGTGGAATTCATAAGTTTATTGGCTGGGATAAACCGATTCTGACTGATAGCGGAGGGTACCAGATATTATCTCTTTCTTCTCTTTCTAAGATCCTGGATGATGGGGTTAAATTCAAATCTCATCTTGATGGAACAGAGTTTCTTTTTACTCCGGAGGATGTTGTAAAGTGGCAGTCTGAAATAGGAGTCGATATTATGATGCCCCTTGATTATCTTGTGGAATATCCTTCTCCCTATGAAAAGGTTAAATATGCCCTTGAAATAACCCTTGATTGGGAGAAGAGAGCTTTGGACTACTATAAGCAGATCAGTCCTTCGGGGATACTATTCGGAATAACGCAGGGAGGAGTTTTCAGAGATTTGAGAAAAAAATCAACTGAAAAGCTTTTGAAAATTGGGTATAATGCAATTGCAATCGGAGGGCTTTCAGTGGGGGAAAGCAAAGAGGAAATGTTTGAAATTATCAAATTAACGAGAGAAATAGTTCCTGAAAAGATCCCCGTTTACCTGATGGGGGTTGGTAAGCCCGAGGATATTGTAAGAGCGGTTGATTTAGGTATTGATATGTTTGATTGTGTCTTGCCCACAAGAAATGCAAGAACCGGTTGGCTATATACCCATAAGGGAAAAGTTGTGATAAAAAATTCAAGGCACAGAGAGGACTTTACGCCTCTTGATGAAGAGTGCCCGTGCTATACCTGTAAAAATTTTACAAAAGCCTATTTGAGACATCTTTATGTGGCCGGAGAAATCAATTATAGTATATTAGCCACTACTCACAATTTGTTTTTCTATCTTGACATAATGCGAAAAATCAGGCACTCTATAGGACTTTACGAATTTAGTATATTTAAGGAAAATTTTTTTAAAAATTACAAGGAGAGTTAAAATGTTAGGAATGTTAAGTTTTTTAAATCAGGCTCAGGCCCAACAACAGCCAAATATGCTTGTTTCACTCTTACCTTTTGTTGTTATTTTCATTATTTTTTATCTCTTACTTATTCTTCCCGCAAAAAAGAAACAAAAAAAGCATATTGAGATGATTAACAGTTTAAAGCCCGGAGCAAAAGTTATGACTTCCGGAGGGATTATAGGGACTATTATGGGGGTTAAAGAGAGAACTTTTGAGTTAAAGATAGCAAATAATGTAAAAATTGAAATTTCAAAGAATGCTATAGCAACTGTTTTAACAGAAACAAACAAAAACCCGGAGAAATAGTTTAGGAGGATAGAATGAAAAATGTTTATACAAAATTTGCAATAATTCTTATTGTCATTGTTGCTTTTGTGATAATGGCGGTTCCTCCGAAGAAGAAAATAAAGTTGGGGTTGGATCTTAAAGGAGGAATTCACCTGGTTTTAAAGGTTCAGACTGATGATGCGGTAAGAGCAGTTACTGATCAGGCAATATTACAACTGCAATCCGAGTTCAAGGATAAAAATATAAAAGTCGGTAAAATTAGAAGAGTCGGAGTTAAAGAGATTTCAATAGAAGGTTATGATTCCTTGGCAGAAGATCAAATTCTTGCCATTTTAAAAGAAGGAGGATTTCAGGATTGGAGTTATAATGTTTCTTCTTCTAAGATTACACTGACATTGAAACCGAACGCTGAGGCTAAAATAAGAGATCAGGCGGTTGAGCAGGCAAAAGAGACAATAAGAAACAGAGTTGACCAGTTTGGTGTTGCGGAGCCTGTAATTCAGAGGGAAGGACTAACAGGACAGAGTGATAGAATATTGGTTGAGCTTCCCGGAGTTGAAGATCCGGCAAGGGTTAAAAACCTTATAAAAAGTACTGCTGTTCTTGAATTAAAAATTGTTGTAAACGGTCCCTATGCCTCAAAAGAAAAACTTCTTGAGAAATATAAAGGAAAAGTTCCCGATGATATGGAGGTTGTTCCCGGTATTTCCAGAGATGGAACAAAAGAATATTATCTTGTTAAAAAGGTTGCGGCTATTACGGGTATGGATTTGAGAGATGCAAGAGTAGGGCAGGATAAATACGGAGCTCCGGCTGTCAGTTTCAGATTGAAAAGAGAGGGAGCAAGAAAGTTTGAAAGGGTAACAAGAGAACATAAAGGAGAAAGACTTGCAATAATTCTGGATGGAGTTGTCCAGTCTGCTCCTGTAATAAATGATGTTATTTATGATAGTGGTATAATTGAAGGTCACTTTTCCTATGATGAAGCAAATGACCTTGCTTTAAAATTAAGATCAGGTTCATTGCCAGCATCAATAAGATATCTTGAGGAGAGAACAATAGGACCTTCTCTCGGAGCTGATTCTATAAAAAAGGGATTGAAGGCAATGCTCATAGGTCTTTTATTGGTAATCTTTTTTATGGTTTTTTATTATAAATTATCAGGTGTTAATGCTGTTATCGCTCTCCTTTTAAATATAGTTATCATTATGGGAGCTCTTGCTTACTTTAGAGCCACTCTTACATTGCCGGGTATTGCCGGTATCATTCTTACGATAGGTATGTCTGTTGATGCTAATGTTCTTATATTTGAAAGAATAAGGGAGGATTTGCGAATGGGGAAAACTCCAAAAGCTGCTGTTGACGAAGGGTTTAAAAAAGCCTTTATTACTATTTTTGATGCTAATATTACAACTGTAATAGCTGCTATATTCTTATTCCAGTTCGGTACAGGTCCTATTAAGGGCTTTGCTATTACGCTTATTATTGGTATCCTCGCCTCTATGTTCACTGCTGTTTTTGTTTCAAGAGCTATTTTTGATTTGATGTTTGCTCTTAAAAAAAGAGTAGAAACATTAAGCATATAGGAGGAAGAAGATGGAATTTTTTAAGAATCCGAATTTCAAATTTATGAAGGTTAAATATATTGCTTTTCTGCTTTCCCTGACAATAATAATTGCAGGAGGTATTTCTGTTTATGTGAAAAAAGGCTTTAATTTAAGTATAGATTTTGCCGGTGGTACACTCGTTCAGATTAATTTTAAGAATGATATTTCTGTTGATGAGGTTAGAAAAAAGCTCAAAAATGTTGATCTCGGAAAAAGTATTATTCAAAAGCTTGGTGAGGGGCATGAGTTCATTATAAAGGCTCAAAAAATCAGCAGCAAAAGTATAGAAGAAGAGAATATGGAAAAACCGGAGGAAGTTGCCAATAAGATAGTGGAAGCTTTAAGAACTCCCGAGGAAAAAGCTCTTTTAAAAGAGGGGAAACTTGATTTAAATATATCTGAAAAATCCTTTATCAAAAAGCTTTTACTTGATATTACGGGAGATGAACAGAAGGCTGAGGAGTATGCAACAAAAATTGCTGATTATAAGAAAAAACATCTTGGTATTATTAAAGATTTTAATGAAATAAAAGATCTTCTTCCTTCGGATGTATTTGAAAAATTAAAGGAAAAAAGCTTTTTAGGTAATATAGCTCTTTTAAGGGTTGAGATTGTGGGGCCTCAGGTTGGAAAGGATTTAAGGTATAAAGCTACACAGGCAACTGTTTGGGCTCTTATCGGGATGCTTATTTACATTGCTTTTAGATTCAAATTTTTATTCGGAGTTTCGGCTGTTTTAACTCTGGCTCACGATGTTCTTGTAACTTTGAGTTTTATATCCTTTTTCAATAAAGAGATTTCTTTGACTGTTGTAGCTGGTATTCTGACAATTGTCGGATACTCTCTGAATGATACCATTGTTATTTATGACAGGGTTAGAGATAATCTTAAAAAGTATGTGAAAAAATTGGGAATAGAAGATATTCTGGATATTAGTATAAATGAAACTCTTTCAAGGACAATAATCACATCTGGTACCACATTGTTAACAGTTCTTGCTCTTTATATTTTCGGAGGTGAAGTCATAAGAGATTTTGCCTTTACCATGCTTGTGGGGATTATTTCCGGTACTTACTCATCTGTTTATCAATCCTGTGCATACATAGGAATCTGGGAAAAGAGAAAAGAGAAAAAAAAGAAAGAGAAAAAAGAGGCCAATTTGAAGAGAATAGAGGAGAGGAAAAAGAGTGAAGTTCAAAAGGTAAAGAAGGGGAAAACAGAGACTGTTAAAAGTACGGACACTAAAAAGGTTACCCAGCAACCGAAAAAAAGACCTAAGAAATCAAGAAAGAAAAGAAAAAAAAGATAAAGAATTCAGGCAAGAAATAAAAAAGATAGTTGATTGGGTGAAATTGAAGAGGAGAGTTTTGATATTGTTCTTAAAATTATGATTATTTTATAAAAAGCGATTATTTGTTGTGGTTTTTATTCTAAAAAAGAGTAACGGGTTTTCCTTTAAATAATATAAATACTAAAAAATTTCTTTCTCTTCTTTTATTTTTTTATTGTTTTTATTTTTCATAAGGAGTATAATTTTCATAAGTTAATAATAATTATAAGGAGAAGGAATTATGGAATTAAAAAATGCAATCCTTGAGCTTTTGCGAAGGGCTGCCACGGATCTTCCCCCTGATATTGAAGATGCATTAAAAAAAGCCTATGAAAGGGAAGATGAAGGTACGCCGGCAAAAGCGGTTTTTAAAACAATTTTAAAAAATGTTGAGTTAGCAAGGAATCAGAGCACCCCTATCTGTCAGGACACAGGTTCTTTAATCTTTTATATTGATTTTTCCGTGGGAGATGAAGAGGAGAAATACAGAAAAGCTATCAATGAAGCGGCAGAGGAGGCTACAAAAAGACAATACTTAAGACCCAATGCTGTTAATCCTATCACAGGTAAAAACTCCGGAACTAATGTTGGAATAAATCATCCCTATATACATTTTCACCAGTGGAACAGGAATGAAGTGAGAATAAGATTGATGCTTAAAGGCGGAGGATGTGAGAATGTCGGGATCCAGTATAAATTGCCCGATTCCACCCTCAAAGCCGGTAGGGATCTGAAGGGAATAAGAAAAGTTATTATTGATGCAGTATTAAAGGCACAGGGAAAAGGTTGTTCTCCCGGCACACTCGGTGTGGGGATAGGCGGCGATAGAGTTACCTCTTATATTCTATCAAAAGAACAGTTCTTCAGGAAATTGGGAGAAAGGCATCCTGAAAAGGAGATTGCGGAACTTGAGGTTTCTCTCTATGAAGAGCTTAACAAACTTGGAATTGGGCCTATGGGATTCGGAGGAAAGACAACACTTCTTGATGTTTTTATTGATTACCAGCACAGACACCCCGCAACATTTTATGTCTCTATATCTTATAATTGTTGGGCATTCAGAAGGAAAACCCTGACAATTAAAAATGGTGAGGTGAGCTATGACGATTAAATTAAAAACTCCTATTTCAGAGGAGGATATAAGAAAATTAAAAGTTGGAGATGAAGTTTTGCTTTCAGGCATAATAGTAACCGCAAGAGACCAGGCACATAAATTGATGGTGGAAAAAAAGCCTGATTTCATAAGGGAATACTTAAAGGAATCTGTTATCTATCATTGTGGTCCCGTTGTAAGGAAGAATGAGGATGGAAGCTGGAGCTTTGTTTCCGCAGGGCCTACAACTTCCATAAGAGAAGAGCCTTACCAATCCGATGTTATCTGTGAATACAATGTAAGAGGTGTGATCGGCAAAGGTGGTATGGGAGATAAAACATCCGAAGGTTTAAAAAGGTGCGGAGCGGTTTATTTCCACGCTGTGGGTGGAGCGGGAACGCTTATTGCAAATACTGTTAAGAGAGTGGTGGATGTTTTTAAATTGGAAGAATTCGGTACACCGGAAGCATTCTGGGTAATAGAGGTTGAAGATTTTCCTCTTGTCGTTACAATGGATTCCCATGGAAATAGTCTCCACAAAGAGGTCCTAAAAAACTCAACGGAAGTGGCTCAGGAGCTGCTGTCAAAGTAAGAATTTAAATTTAAGAAAAAATTTGACTTAAAAACTTATTATAGGGTATCCTTTTTAAGAATTTATTAAAGGAGTGGAGAATGAAAAGGATATTTTTACCCTTTTTTACCGTGTTTTTAATGATTTTTGTTTTAAACGGTGCTGAATTCAGGAAAGACTGGAAAAATGCTTTCGCTTTCGCAAAAAAGCATCACAAAAGGATATTTTTTGTTTTTCATACAGATTGGTGTCCCCATTGCAGGCATCTATTAAGTACGACATTAAAAGACCCTGAAGTCTTATCCTATTTGGACAAAGAGGGATATGTTTTAATTTCGATAAACCCTGAAAAGGATAGAGAGGCAGAAAAAAGGTTCAGAGTTTACGGGTATCCAACTATGATAATATATGGGAAAAACGGGAAAGAGATAGACAGAATATTGGGATATCTTGACAGTAATCAGCTTATAAAAACAATTGAAAATTTTAAGAAAGGAATCGGAACATTGAACGACCTTTTGAGAAAGTATGAAAAATCACCGGATGATCTGGATTTAATATTCGGAATTGCTACAAAGTATATTGCAAGAGCAGAGTTTCAGAAAGCAATAGATCTGTTAAATATAATGATAAGCAAAGCTGAGAAAAAGAATGACAAGAAGAATGTGATAAAAGGAATAATGAGAAAAGCCTATGCTTATTATAAGTGGAAAAGATTTAATGTGGCTGCTGATTGCATGCTGGAAATAGCAAAAAAATTTCCTGATTCCGAAGAAGCAAAGGATGCCTATCTTGATGCAAGCTATTATGCAAGAAAGGGAGGAGATGAGAAAAGAGCAAACGACCTGATAAAAATTTTCATTAAAAAGTATCCCGATGATCCTCGAGTGAAAAAATTGAGGGAAAAAATAAAAAAATAGCTGGAAACGGTTGACAAATAAAGATTTTTTATTTATTATTAGTCTATTAATTTTAAGGAGGTAATGATGAACAAGGCAGATTTGGTCGACAAGATTACAAAAGATTCCGGAATGACGAAAGTGGAAGTCACAAAAGTTATCAACTCTTTTATTGATGCGGTTAAAGATGCATTAAAAAATGGCGACAAAGTTACTTTAGTTGGGTTCGGGACATTTAAGATTGTTGAGAGAAAAGAGAGAAAGGGGAGAAATCCAAAAACAGGTAAGACTATCACAATTAAAGCTAAAAAATCTCCTAAGTTTGTTCCCGGTAAAGCATTAAAAGAAGCTGTCAACAAGTAAGAAATTTAATTTAGATTTAACTTTTAGGCGCGTAGCTCAGTTGGATAGAGCGCTACCTTGACACGGTAGAGGTCGGCGGTTCAAGTCCGCCCGTGCCTAATTTTTTTTATATGGGAAGATTTTTTAAAAGTGGAAGATAAAAGGAAAGTGAAGATAAGAGTTAACGGAAAAGAATATGAGATAGAAAAGGGGATTTCATTTATTCAATTTCTTAAAAATAATGGGATTGATCCCAAAGATTTTGTGGCTATAGAAATAGATGGAGAATTAAAAGATTTAAGAACAAAAATGGAGTCAGAAGTTGATGTTAAACTTGTTGATAAAAAAGATAAAAGAGCACTTGAGATTTTAAGGCATAGTACGGCTCATCTGATGGCGCAGGCTGTCACCGAACTCTTTCCCGATGTTCAGGTCGGAGTTGGTCCGGCCATAGAGAATGGATTTTATTATGATTTTTATAAGAAAGAACCTTTCACCCCGGAAGATCTTACTGAAATTGAAAAGAGAATGAAAAAATTAAGAAAAAAGAATTTTCCTATCGAAAGAATAGAGATGCCCAAAGAAGAGGCTATTAAACTTTTTGAGGAAAAGGGACAGAGTTTAAAAGTGGAGTTAATTAAGGAGAAGAGTGGAGATATTGCAAGTCTCTATAAACAGGGAGATTTTATAGATTTTTGTAGGGGTCCTCATCTTCCCTATACGGGTTATATAAACAATTTTAAAATCCTTTATTCCTCTGCTGCCTACTGGAAAGGAGATGAAAATAATCTTCAAATGCAAAGAATTTATGGAACAGTCTTTTTTGAGAAGGAAGAGCTTGAAGATTATCTTCATTTTCTTGAAGAGGCGAAAAAGAGAGATCACAGAAAGTTAGGTAAAGAGCTTGAACTGTTTTTAATCTCGGATCAAATAGGTCCCGGTCTTGTTTTATGGCTTCCAAAGGGAGCTTTTATAAGAAGAAAAATTGAGGATTTCTGGGTAGAGGAGCATTATAAGGCAGGTTACGAACTTCTTAACACGCCTCATATAGCCAAAATCGATCTGTGGGAGACCAGCGGACATCTTTCTTTTTACAAGGAAAATATGTTTCCTCCTATGGAATTTGATAATATGGAGTACCAATTAAAACCGATGAATTGTCCTTTTCATATTGCGATATATAAATCCAGAATGAGAAGTTACAGAGAGTTTCCGATAAGATGGGCTGAGCTTGGAACTGTATATAGGTATGAAAGATCCGGTGTTTTACACGGCCTTTTAAGGGTAAGAGGTTTTACTCAGGATGATGCTCACATTTTTTCCAGGCCTGAGCAGCTTCAGGAGGAAATTGTAAATATATTAGACCTTAACTTTAAAATACTGAGAACCTTTGGTTTTGATAATTATGATGTTTATCTTTCCACAAGACCGGAGAAATATGTGGGTTCTCTTGAGAATTGGGAAAGAGCTGAGAATGCATTAAGGTATGCTCTGGAGAAGCAGGGAATTACCTATGAAATTGACCCCGGAGAGGGAGTTTTTTACGGACCCAAGATAGATATCAAAATAAAAGATACCCTCGGAAGGTCATGGCAATGTTCCACTATTCAGGTTGATTTTAATTTACCAGAGAGATTTAATATAAGTTATATTGATCAGAATGGTGAAAAAAAGCAGCCTATTATGATTCACAGAGCACTTATGGGTTCGTTTGAGAGATTTTTCGGAGTATTAATTGAACACTATGCAGGTAAATTTCCCCTCTGGCTTGCTCCTGTTCAGGTTACAGTTGTCCCTGTTTCTGAAAAGCACCTTGAATACGGGAGAAATGTGTATAATCAGTTAAAGGAAAGAGAAATTAGAGCAAAGCTTGATGATAGAAATGAAAAATTGGGTTATAAGATAAGATCCGCAGAGCTTGAGAAAATCCCCTATATTTTAATAGTGGGAGAGAGGGAAGCCAGCAATAAGACAGTTTCTCTGAGGATTCAGGGTGTCGGAGATTTCGGGGAGATGTCAATTAATAAACTTCATGATATAATACGGGATAAAATAAGGTTAAAAGCGATTGATTATAATATTGAAAAGGAGGTGATTGATTAATTCGCAACAGTTGAGAATAAATGAGGAAATAAAGGCACATAAGGTGCTTTTAATAGATCATAATGGTAAAAAGGTTGGAGTTGTTCCTGTGAAAGAGGCTCTTAAGATAGCCGAAGAAGCAGGATTGGATCTGGTTGAAGTGGCACCGAATTCCAACCCGCCTGTGTGTAGGGTTCTGGATTTCGGAAAATATATGTATGAATTAAGAAAGAAGGAGCATGAAGCTAAGAAGAAACAGAAACAAATTCAGGTTAAGGTTGTTAAATTCAGGCCGAAAATCGGAGAGCATGATTATCAGGTTAAGCTCAAACATATCAGGAAGTTTATAGAGGAAGGAAATAAAGTGAAAGTTGTTGTTTTTTTGAGGGGAAGAGAGAGAGCGAAACCTGAGCTTGCTCATAAAATAATTAATAGAGTTATTGAAGATACGGTTGAGATAGCTGAGCCTGATAAAAATCCCAAGGCTGAGAGAGCAACTGTTTTTGTTAGCTTGATGCCTAAAAAATGAGAAAGGAGGTTTGAAGATGCCAAAATTAAAAACCCATAGAGGAGCAAATAAAAGATTTAAAATTACAGCAACCGGTAAAGTCAAGAGAAGTAAGGCCTATAAAAGCCATATACTTACAAAAAAAACAAGAAAGAGAAAAAGAAATCTCAGGAAGGGAGATCTTGTTTTCTCCGGTGAGGTAAAAACTATAAAAGCACTGCTTCCCTATAGCTTCTAATTTACTCAAAATTAAACACGAAATAGGAGGAATCTAAAATGAGAGTTAAAAGAGGACCAAAAAAAGCAAGAAGAAGAAAAAAAATATTAAAGCTTGCCAGAGGTTATTTTGGAGGAAAAAAGAATCTTTACAGAACCGCAAAAGAACAGGTTGAAAAATCGCTCGTTTATTCCTATGCGGGAAGAAAGCAGAGGAAGAGAGATTTCAGAAAACTATGGATCATAAGAATAAATGCAGCAGTTAGAAATTACGGACTATCCTATTCAAAATTCATAGATGGTTTGAATAAAGCTAATATTAATATTAATAGAAAAGTATTGTCCGAACTTGCTGTCAGGGATCCTGAAGCATTTAAAAGCATAGTTGAAAAGGTCAAAGCTTCGGCAAATGCTTGATGATGTTATTGAAAAACTTAGAAAAGAGTTTATAGAAAAATTAAAAGGGATTAAAGATGAACCCTCCCTTCTAAACCTGAAAGGGGAGTTTGTCGGGAGAAAGAGAGGAAAGATAAAGTCCCTTTTTAAAGAGCTTGGCAAGGTAAGCTCAGAGGAGAGAGGAAAGTTAGGTCAGGCTATAAACTCTTTTAAATCTTTTGTGGAAAAATCTCTTTCGGAAAAAGAGCGGGAGATAAAACAGAAAACGGGAAAAAAGAAAGGAGAAGATTATACATACCCCGGATACAGAATTGAAATAGGGAAAAAGCATCTTCTAAAACAGGTCTTGGATGAGGTGATAGATATCTTTTTAAAGATGGGTTATCATATAGAAACCGGGCCTGAAGTTGAAACAGATTATTTTAATTTTACCGCTTTGAATATACCGGAGGAGCATCCGGCAAGAGATGAACATGATACCTTTTATCTGGATTTTGAGAAGGGTAAGGATAAGTTTCTTTTGAGAACCCATACATCGCCTGTTCAGATAAGAACAATGCTAAAAAAGCGTCCACCTTTGAAAATAATTGTTCCCGGAAAGGTTTTTAGAAAGGATGAACCTGATGATACGCATTCTCCTGTCTTTCACCAATTGGAAGGACTTGTGGTAGGTAAATCCATTTCTTTTGCTGATTTGAAAGGAACCCTGATAACATTTTTAAAGGCTCTTTTTGGTGATGAGATAAAGGTTAGATTCAGACCTTCCTTTTTCCCTTTTACCGAGCCCAGCGCAGAGGTTGATGTTCTTTTGGATGGGGATTGGCTGGAAATTTTAGGGTGTGGAATGGTTGATCCTGCTGTTTTCTCTGAGGTCGGGGTTGATCCGGAAGAATTTACCGGCTTTGCATTCGGATTGGGTATTGATAGAATTGCGATGGTTAAATACGGAGTTAAGAGTTTAAGATACTTTTATGATAATGATTTAAGATTTTTGAGGCAATTTTAATGAGAGTAAGTTTAAATATTTTAAAAGAGTTAATTAAAATAGATAAAACGAAAGAAGAGCTTGTTGAAATTTTCAATAATCTCATGATGCCTGTTGAAGAAGTTGAGGAGTATGAGGATGATACGATTTTTGAACTTGAAATAACGCCGAATAGACCGGATTTATTAGGGCATTTAGGTGTCGCTTTTCAACTTTCATCTTTTCTGAAGGTTAAACCTCCTGAATTGAAGATACATTATGAGACAATAGATGAAACTGTTGATAATCTTGTTGATATTGAAATTATTGATAAAAGATGTCTCAGATATTCAGGAATGGTTGTCAAAGAATTAAAGATAGAGGAATCTCCTGCCTGGTTAAAAAGAAGGCTTGAATTATTGGGATTAAGGCCAATAAACAATGCAGTTGATGTATCTAACTATGTTATGATGGTAACCGGTCATCCCATACATACATTTGATCTGGATCTTTTGAAAGAGAGGAAAATAATAGTTAGAAAAGGAATAAATGGTGAGAAAATACTATGTCTTGATGAAGTGGAAAGAGAATTATCAGAGGATGATATAGTAATTGCAGATAAGGAAAGAGCTGTTGCAATAGCCGGAGTTATAGGAGGTGAGGAGACAGGAATTAATGAAAAGACTGAAAATATTTTTATCGAAAGTGCTTATTTCATACCGAAGTATGTTAGATATACTTCAAGAAGATTAAAGGTGTCAACTGATTCAAGCTATAGGTTTGAAAGGGGAGCTGATATAGAGGCGACTATTCTTGCTGCAAAGTATGCTGCTTCTCTATTTTATTCCTTTGGTGCTAAAGTGGTTTCAGGGATTAAGGATGTAAAAACAGCTGATATTGTGAAAAAAATACTTAAATTAAGATATAAAAGAGTGAATTCCATACTTGGGACAAATCTTTCAAAAGAGAAGATAAAGGATATTGTTTTGTCGATGGGGATCAAGATTATAGAGGAGAGTGAAAGGAGTTTAAAACTTGAAATCCCCTCCATCAGAAGAGATATTGAGCGGGAGATAGACATAATAGAAGAGATAGCTATCTTATATGGTTACAATAAAATCGGGGAAAGTTTACCTATGCTTAATACAGGAGTATTTAATGATAAAGAGAGAAAGAAGAGAGCTGAAGTTGAGCAAATATTAAATTCCTATGGTTTTAATGAAGTTGTGAATTACAGCTTTTTATCAGAGAAAGAGTCTAAACTGTCTCTTTATGAAAGGGAATCATTAAAACTTAAAAATCCTCTCTCTCTTAATTTTGAATATTTAAGAACATCCCTTTTGCCCTCTTTGTTAAAAAATGCTGCCTACAATCTAAACAGGGAACAAAAGGGTGTAAAAATTTATGAATGGGGGAAAATCTATTATCTTTTAAATGGAAAAATTAAAGAAGAGGAGAATATAGGTTTATTGATAAGTGGTGCCCCCGAGCAAAAATGGGTTTTAAAGAGCAAAAAAGAGTACGACTTTTTTGAGCTTAAAGGGGTGATTGAAGAGATTTTCGAAAACTGGAGAGAAAAGATAGATTTTAAAAATGTAAAAAAGAACATGCTTATTCCTGACACTACTTTTGAAATAATTCTTCAGGGAGAGGTCGTTGGTTATATCGGGGAGATTGAAAAAAAAGTAAGAGATTTTTATGATATAGAGAAAAGGGCTTTTTACGGAGAACTTTATAGTGAGAAATTTTTAAGCGAACTGGAGAAAAGATCATATTCTGAGATCTCTAAATACCCTGCAATTTGGTTTGACCTTTCTCTGCTTATACCTGATGAGATTAGGTATTCTCAAATAAAAGAAGGAATTGAAAAATTAAAAATCAAACATCTTGAGACCTTTTATCCCATAGATATATATAAAGGAAAGGGAGTTGAAGAGGGGAAAAGGTCTGTGACAATGAGATTTGTTTTCAGGGATCCCCTTAAAACCCTGAACTCTGAGGAAGCGGAAAGAGAACTGAACACTATAAAACTTGAACTTGAATCAAAATATAGTATAAAATTAAGATAAGGAGGTATATATGGAAGAGGATAGTATATATAGACTGGAAACAAAAATAGAGAAACTTTTGGAAAATTATAAGAGAATGAAAGAGGAGAATGAACATCTTAAAAAGGAAAAAGCTAATCTGGAGAATACGAAAAGGATTATAGAAGAAAAATTGTCCAAACTTTTAATGAGAATTGAAGAGATTGAAAAAGAGTTATGAGCGGAAGAATAGTTGAGATGGAAATCTACGGTAATATTATAAAGGTGAATATTGCCGATGATATGAGCGAAGATTATATCCACGAACTTGCAAATTTTGTAGAACAAAAAATGGTGGAAGTGGGGAAATTCATATCAAATGCTAATTCTATGAAGGTGGCTTTGATAGCCCTTTTAAATATAGCTGATGAAAACTTCCAGCTCAGAAAAGAGTTGGCTAAATATAAGATGGCTATTAAGGATGTTGAAAGAAAAATATCTTATATTGAATAGAATGGGAGACAAACTCTCGGGCTAAACTTAGTTCCACCTCCACCATAAAAAGGAGGAAAAAATGAATTTAATTATCGGAGTGATTATAGGGATAATAGGAGGAGCAGTCTTTTCCTATTTTATTATTCTTACAAAAATAAAAAAAGGTAAATTAAAAGACATTGAGCTCAGTCAACAAAAAGCTGAAGAGATATTGAAAAAAGCTGAAGAGGATGCCCAAAAGATAAAAAAAGAAGCCGAACTCTCTGCGAAAGAGGAATATCTTGCGCTTAAAACTGATCTTGAGAAGAGTTATAATGAAAGACAGAATAGGTTGAATAATTTTGAAAGGAGATTACTTCAAAAGGAGGATAATTTAGAAAGAAGAGCCACAACTCTTGAGAATAAAGAAAAAGAGCTTTACAGAAAGGAGAATTATTTAAAATCGAGAGAGCAGGAGCTTGAAGAATTAAAAAGAAAGCACAGAGAAATCATAGAGGAAGAAATTAAAGAACTTCATAAGATAGCAAGAATGTCTCCCGAAGAAGCAAAAGAATTAATCCTGAAGAAAGTAGAGGAAGAGAGCAATGAAGAGATTGCAAGTCTTCTAAAAAAAGTTGAAGAAGATTATTTGAGAAGAAAGGAGATTTTAGCTCAGGAAATTATGGCCACTGCAATTCAAAGCAATGCAGCGGAATATGTGATTGAATCCACTGTTGCAGTCGTAGACCTTCCCTCTGATGATATGAAGGGAAGAATAATCGGAAGAGAGGGAAGAAATATAAGAACTCTTGAAATGCTGACCGGTACAAATTTAATTATTGATGATACACCTGAAGCTGTTATTGTATCCTCCGCTGATCCTATTAGAAGAGAAATAGCAAAAAGAGCATTGCGAAGGCTTGTTGAGGATGGAAGAATTAATCCGGCAAGGATTGAAGATGTTATTAATGACACCAGGAAAAAATTTGAAAAATCTCTTTATGATGAGGGAGAGGCTGTTGTAATGGAATTTGGTTTAAAAAATGTCCATCCTGAATTAATCAAATTACTCGGAAAGCTCAGATATAGAACATCTTACGGTCAAAATGTGCTCGAACATTCCAAAGAAGTTGCAGCTTATGCCGGGAGAATGGCTGCTGAGATTGGAGCAAATGTTGAAGTGGCCACAAGAGCCGGTTTGCTCCATGATATCGGAAAAGCCATAGATAGAGAGGTTGAAGGGACCCATCTTGAGTTGGGGGTTAAACTTGCAAGAAAGTATGGTGAGAGTGAAGAAGTAATTCAGGCAATTGCTTCTCACCATCAGGATATGAACTTTCCATCTATTGAGGCGATGCTTGTTCAGGCAGCTGATACTCTTTCAGCCGCAAGGCCCGGGGTTAGAAGAGAGATACTTGAAGTATACCTTAAAAGGCTTGAAAAACTTGAAAATATTGCATCAAATTTTGAAGGTGTCGTTAAAGCTTATGCCCTTCAGGCGGGAAGAGAGGTTAGAATTATTGTTAATGCCGATAAGGTTTACGATGAAGAAGCTATTATTTTGGCCAGAAAGATTGCAAAGAAAATAGAGGAAGACCTTGAATATCCCGGCCAAATAAAAGTAACGGTGGTTAGAGAAAAGAGAATCGTTGAATTTGCAAGATAGTAGTTAAAAAAATGAAAGAAATATTGCTAAAAAAAATAAATAATAAAGAAACTTTGATAGGAATTGTGGGATTAGGCTATGTGGGGCTTCCTTTGGCAAGAGAGTTTTTAAATAGTGGTTATACGGTTTTGGGCTTTGATATTGATGAATCTAAAGTTTCTCTTTTAAAAACGGGAAAATCATATATAAAACATATAGAATCAAAGTTTATAAAAGAATATGTTTTTCACAAAAAAAAGTTTGATGCGACCAGCGATTTTACAAGATTAAAGGAGGTTGATTTTATTATAATTTGTGTGCCAACTCCCCTTGATAGGCATAAAAATCCTGATTTGAAATATGTTATTCGAACCACAGAGACAATAAAGAAAAATCTTAGAAAGGGACATGTGATAATACTTGAGAGTACGACATACCCCGGAACAACAGATGAGATTCTTTTAAAAATTCTTCAAAAGAGCGGTTTGAAAGAGGGAAAAGATTTTTTTTTAGGATATTCTCCCGAAAGAGAGGATCCCGGAAGTAAAAAATTTACTACCAAAACCATACCAAAAGTTGTCAGTGGGATTTCTAATGATTCTCTTGAGATAATAGATGCCCTATATTCCAAAATCATTGTCAAAACTGTTCCTGTCTCTTCCACGAAAGTTGCCGAAGCATCCAAAATTCTTGAAAATACATACAGGGCGGTTAACATTGCTCTCGTTAATGAGCTTAAAATAATTTTCGATAAGATGGGAATTAATATATGGGAAGTGATAGAAGCAGCAAAGACGAAGCCATTTGGTTTTACTCCATTTTATCCGGGCCCGGGTTTGGGGGGACACTGTATACCTATAGATCCCTTTTATCTTACCTACAAAGCAAAAGAGTATGATTATACCACAAGGTTTATTGAATTAGCCGGGGAGGTTAATACATATCAACCTTACTATGTGGTTGAAAAGGCAATGGAAGTATTAAACAGTGTTTCAAAAACTTTAAAGGATTCAAAGATTTTAATTTTAGGAGTTGCTTATAAAAAAGATGTGGATGATACAAGAGAAAGCCCGGCTCTTAAAATTATGGATATTTTAGAAAAGAGAGGAGCCGTAGTTGATTATTATGATCCATATGTTGCGGAACTTTCTTATTTAAGGCACTTCCCTGATTTAAACAAAGTTTCAATAAAATATTCTTCTGAAAAATTAAGAGAGTATGATCTTATTATGCTAATTACTGATCACTCTGAGTTTAAGTATGATGAAATTCTTGAGAATGCAAATCTAATTCTTGATACGAGAGGGGTTTACAAGAATTCTCCGAAGGTTTTTAGAGCATAAATTTGAGTAAGTTAATATAAACTACTTGACAAAACCTCGCTAATATTATATAATACTTCGGGAGGTTGGAATGAAAAAGGATTATTATAAGATTCTGGGTGTTTCAAAGAGTGCAAGTCAAAATGAGATTAAAAAAGCCTATAGAAAGCTTGCAAGAAAATACCACCCGGATCTTAATCCCGGAGATAAAGAGGCGGAGAAAAAATTTAAAGAAATACAGGAAGCCTACGAGGTTCTATCAGATCCAAAGAAAAGAGAACAATATGACAGGTTTGGCACTGTCGGAGATTTTCAGAATCCCTATCAGGGAGCTCAAACAGATTGGGGTGGTTTTGAGGGTTTTGATTTCGGAGGTTTCGGAGATTCAAGTTTTGCTGATATTTTTGAAACAATTTTTAATAGTAGAAGTTCAAGGTCTAAAAAGAAAACAGCACAAAGGGGTGAAGATCTCTACTATAATATAAATATAAGCTTTGAAGATTCGATAAGAGGTTTGAATACAGAGATTTTGATTCAGAGAAAGAAAAAATGTTCCCATTGCGGAGGGACAGGATATGAAGCATCCGGAAGAACGGTTTGTCCTACCTGTAATGGAACGGGTAAGGTATATAAGCAGAAATTCCATTTGAAATTTTCAGCCACATGTACAACCTGTGGAGGAACGGGTTATCTCCCGGGGCCTATTTGTAAGTATTGCGGAGGCACCGGAAGGGTGGATGGCACTGAAAGAATAAGAGTAAAAATTCCTGCCGGGGTAAAGAATGGAGCAAGGTTAAGACTTGCCGGAAAGGGGAATGCGGGCATAAGAGGAGGAAAAGCCGGAGATCTTTACATTACAATCAATGTTCTTCCCCATAGATTGTTCAAAAGAGAGGGGGATAACATTTTTATAAAAGTTCCCATAACTATCACTGAGGCTTCTCTGGGAGCTAAAATAAAAGTCCCCACTGTAGACGGAACTGCGATTATGAAAATTCCTCCCGGAACGAAATCCGGTCAAAAATTCCGATTAAAGGGTAAAGGTGTCTACAACTCTGTTACAAAAGTCAGAGGTGACCAATATGTAACAGTTGAAATAGTCCCTCCACCGATTGAGAATTTAAGAGTAAGAGAACTTTTAAAAGAAATAGAGAAGGAAGCAAACTATAACCCGAGAAGTGAGCTTAATCTTTAGGAGGGGAAATGAAGAGGAAAAAAAGTACAAATGAAAGAAAAAAGTCAAATAAAAAATTTTATATGATTTCGGCTGTCTCATCAATGTATAATATTCATCCTCAAACATTGAGACTCTATGAAAGAGAAGGATTATTAAAACCTTCGAGAACTGAGGGGAATACAAGAATTTATACTGAAGAGGATTTAAAAAAACTCGAACTGATTCTAAATCTTTCACGGGAGATGGGGGTTAATTTAGCGGGAATTGAGATTATTTTAAATATGAGGGAAAAAATGGAAAAAATTCAAGAGGAGGTAAATCTACTGCTTGAGTATATTCAAAAGGAATTTTTTGAAGGAAGAGAAGATGAATTCAAAAAGAAAAAGGATGCTATTGTGAGATCGGTTTCTGCAAAGATTATTAAAAAGGAAGAAAATATTGTCAAATAACGATTATTTCCATGTAAACAATCTTCTAACAATTTTGGCGGAGAAAACAGAGCCCCTTTCAAAAGAGGAAGAGCATCAGTTAATAGAAAAATTTCAGAAAGAGGGAGACAATAAAGCTCTTGAAAAACTTGTTCTTGCGAACTTAAGATTTGTCTTAAATATTATAAATAAATTTAAGAGACAGGGTATTCCGGTTGAAGATTTATTACATGAGGGCATTTTAGGTTTAATAGAGGCAGCCAAAAGATTTGATACGAAAAGGGATATTAAGTTTATTTCATATGCAGTCTGGTGGATTAAGCAGTCCATTATTAATGCACTCGCAAACGAATCAAAAGTTTTTAAACTTCCTCCGAAAATGGTAAGATTGTTGATTAAAATGACAGAGCTTCAAAAGGAGTCGCTTGAAAAAAATAAAAGACAGCTCTCCGATAAAGAGTTAATGGAGAAGATGAATATCAGTAAGAAGACTCTTTCTAAAATTCAAAATCTTTTAAATGGACAGGTTTCCCTGAGTGCCAAATTAAATTCGGATGGTTCTCTTGTTATCGGAGATACCGTTAGGGAAAAGGATGATTCTATTACAGGGGATTCGATAATTACCAGAATATTACTTCATGAGATAAGAGAGATTATTGATACCTTAAAGGATAGGGAAAGAGAGGTTTTGATGCTCAGATACGGATTTGATGGCTCGGGGGCAAAATCATTAAGCGAAGTGGGTAAAATTATGTCAATTTCCAGAGAAAGGGTAAGACAGCTTGAAAAAAGAGCGATGGAGAAGATTAGAGAACATTTTAAAAAGAAAATTCATGGGAGGGATTTGAATTGAGCGGGGATCCCAATTGCCCTATTTGTAAAGGAACAGGATTTATAATTAAGTTAGATGATAATGGGAATAGTTTTGCGGAAAGATGTGAATGTGTAACCAAGCAAATAATAAAAAAATATATGGAATTATCAGGAATCCCTGAAAGATATTCGAACTGCGAGTTTGACAATTACAATCCTTTAAATGAGTCTCAAAGGGAAGCTCTTGTAATTTCAAAAAAGTTTGTTGAACACTATCCCTCTGTTAATGCAGGTCTTTTTTTTCAAGGTCCTGTTGGCGTTGGGAAAACCCATCTGAGTGTGGCTATCATAAAGTATTTAATAGAGAAAAAGGGAGTAAGAGCAAAATTTTATGATGTCAGAGATTTAATTTCAAGTATCCAGGCAACCATAGGAATTGACAATGAGAAAGGGGTTAGGATTTTAAATGAGGCTTATGAGATTGAACTTCTTGTTTTGGATGATTTGGGAGCTCATAGAATTAGCAGCTATACTGAGGATATTATTTCCAAAATAATAAACAAGAGATACAATGCGAGCAGGATTACGATTTTTACTTCCAACTATGTTGATTCAAAGGAGTTTTATGATGACCCTTATGAAGTCAATGAGGAGACTCTTGAGAGTAGAATAGGATATAATTTAAGGTCAAGAATATATGAAATGGCAAAATTAATAAAAATAGAGGGAGATGATTTCAGGAAAAAATACATAAAAAATATAATCCAGGTTTAGAGGAGAAGAAAATGGATTTACCTTTTGAGGAGGTTGATAAAAAAGTTAAAGAGAAGAGTGGAGAAATTGATTCTATCATCGAAGAAATTAAAAAGGTTATTGTAGGGCAGGATTATTTTATAAGAAGAATACTAATTACTTTATTCTCAGGAGGGCACCTTTTAGTGGAGGGTGTTCCTGGTCTGGCTAAAACACTTGCAATAAAAACTGTAGGGGAAATATTTGACCTTGGTTTTAAAAGAATTCAATTTACTCCCGATCTTTTGCCCGCGGATTTAACGGGTACGGTTGTTTTTAACCCGAAAGAGGTGAGCTTTTCACCAAAAAAGGGACCGATATTTACTAATCTTCTTTTAGCAGACGAGATAAACAGAGCTCCTGCGAAGGTTCAGAGTGCCTTACTTGAAGCCATGGAGGAGAGGCAGGTAACTTTGGATGAATACACCTTTAAACTCCCTTTTCCCTTTATGGTTATGGCAACTCAAAATCCTCTTGAATATGAAGGTACTTACCCTTTACCTGAAGCTGAACTTGATCGTTTTATGATGAAAATAAAAGTTACCTATCCTCTGAGAAATGAGGAGATTGCCATAGTAAAAAGATTTACCGAAGATTCCATCCCTCCTCTATCAAAAATTGTTAATGCCGCTAAAATAGAAGAATACAGATCTTTAATTGGTGAGATTTATCTTGATTCAAGATTGAGAGAATATCTTGTAGATATAGTAAGGGCAACAAGAGAGCCGGAAAATTATGGAATACCAGAAATGAAACCTTACATAGAATTCGGTGCATCCCCAAGGGCATCAATATATCTCCTTTTAGGGGCAAAAGCCAATGCATTTTTAGAGGAAAGGGGCTTTGTCATACCTGAGGATATTAAGGAAATTATTTATGATATATTGCGACATAGAATAATTTTAACCTATAATGCGGAAGCTGATAATATCACACCTGAAAATATTATTTCCAATATTATCAGGAAAATTCCCTTGCCGTAAAAGATTAGATTTAATATGAGTCATAAGATTAAAGCATATTTTCTTCTTTTTCTCTCAGCGGTGTTGTGGGGAAGTTCGTACCCAGTCATAAAGTTAGGTTTAAACAGAGGACTTTCCCCGATAGGCTTTTTAGGGGTAAGACTTTTTCTTGCGACTATAATAATCATTCCTTTTATTTACCGGGAGATTAGTGTTAAAGAATTACGGAATAAAAAGATGGTCTTGTTGGGTCTTACAAATGCGGGAGGGTTTTTGTTTCAATATTTTGGTCAGAAATTTATTAGCTCGAACAGTGCTGCGATTATTTCAAATCTTATAGTTATTTTTGTGGCAATCTTATCATTTGTTTTTTTAAAGGAAAATATGAATTTTAGAAAATCAATCGGAGTTTTTCTCTCATTTTTAGGATTGATTATTATTTCAAACCTTTCCTTTAGCTCTTTTTCAGCAAATATGGGAATTTTAATAATGCTTCTGTCTCCTTTTATGTGGGCTTTTTTTGTTATTCTCTCCAAAGACATTTCTCAGGGAGAAAGTTTTACAAAACACCTTTTTCCAATATATTTTTACACATTTCTTTTCGTATTTCCTTTTTCTCTTCTTGAAGGTGTTGATTATTCAATTTTAAGTGTTTCCCTTTCCCTCTATCTTTCAATCTTCTGTACTGTCATACCCTATTTTTTCTTCTTAAAAGGATTAAAATATATTCAAGCAACCACTGCATCCATTATCACATCTTTTCAGATATTTTTTAGTATTATTTTTTCATATGTTTTTCTTAAGGAAACTTTGTCTTTAAACTTTATTGTCGGAATGATTCTTGTGTTTGTTTCCATCTATCTTGTGGAGACAAATAACTCAGATTAAGTTTGAAAATTGTCATATACTTGACAAATAATATGAAAGGTATAAAATTGTTTTGTTTTATGGATTAATAGGAGGTTCATATGAAAAAAATGGATTTATCTTTATCAAACCTTGATGAGCTTTTTCCCTCGGATTTTACCGAGGAACAGCTTGCCAGAGCAAAAACCGTGTTTTTAAAAGAATTGGCATTATTAGCCCACAAATTTTATGGCGGGAAAATTATGACAATGCCCAAAGCCGGTATTTATGGTTTTAACTGGTTTAATGTCTGGTATACTCCGGGTGTTTCAAAGGTATCAACATCAATAAGAGATAAGCATGAATGCTCTTTTGAACTTTCAAACAGAGGGAATCTTGTTGCCGTTGTCTCAGATTCAACAAGGGTTTTGGGAGATGGTGATGTTACTCCTTCCGGTGGATTGGGAGTAATGGAAGGAAAGGCTTTTTTGATGAAATATCTGGGAGGAATTGATGCCATTGCTCTATGTGTAAACAGTTATAATGAAAATGGGGAGCATGACCCCCAAAAGATTATTGATTTTGTTAAAATGTTAGAACCGAGTGTGGGTGCTGTAAATCTTGAGGATATTTCTCAGCCTAACTGCTATAAGGTTCTTGACACATTAAGGGAAGAAGCGGATATCCCTGTATGGCATGATGATGCTCAGGGCACTGGCTCTGTTACCCTTGCAGGTCTTATAAATGCTCTGAAAATAGTTGAAAAAAACATTGGTGATGTGAAAATTGTTTTTCTTGGTGCAGGAGCTTCCAATACAACAATAGCAAGACTTATAATAGCAGCCGGTGGAGACCCCAAAAAGATGATAATGTTTGATAGTAAAGGTTCTTTACACTCTGGGAGAGAGGATATAAAGTCCAGACCTGAGTTTTACAGAAAGTGGGAACTTTGCGAAAAAACTAATCCCGAAAGAATTACTGACATAGAAGAGGCTTTTGAAGGAGCGGATGTGCTAATTGCTTTAAGTAAACCTGGTCCGGATACTGTAAAACCAGAATGGATTAAAAAGATGGCTGACAAACCGATTGTTTTTGCCTGTGCTAATCCTGTCCCCGAGATTTATCCCTATGCTGCAAAGGAAGCAGGTGCCTATATTGTTGCGACAGGAAGAGGAGATTTCCCCAATCAGGTGAACAATTCACTCGGTTTCCCCGGTATTCTTAAGGGAGCTTTGCTTGTCAGGGCAAGAAAGATTACCGACAATATGGCGATTGCAGCTGCCCACTCTATGGC
This sequence comes from Candidatus Aminicenantota bacterium, assembly GCA_027031485.1. GTDB lineage: Bacteria > Acidobacteriota > Aminicenantia > JAMOAD01 > JAMOAD01 > JALXDT01. The sequence continues at coordinate 27,524 of JALVQI010000045.1, forward strand.
TAAGTTTGCTCAGAAAAAGGGAATACATCCTGATTATATTATGCCTACTATGGATGAAACCGAGGTTTTTGCAGAGGAAGCTGCGGATGTTGCAATGCAGGCGATCAAAGATGGCGTTGCAAGAGCTGAATTAACATGGGAAGAGGTTTACAATAAAACGCTTGAAGATATAAAAATAGCGAGAGAAGAGCACTCTCTTTTAATGGAAAAAGGCTATATAAAAGAACCGGATATTTCACTGTTGGAAGAGGCTTTGAAAAAAGCAATAGAGGCGGTTAGCTAAAATTAAAAGTTAATAATTTTTAGTCTTTTTCGTGCTCTGGTTGCAAGATCTGAAAAGGGATTGGCTTTAATGCACTCTCTGTATCCTTTTATCGCCTCCTTTTTATCTGAGACAATTTCCATTGTTTTCCCATAAAGGAATGCATCGTAAAATTGCCATAATCTTACATTAAAATCACCTTTTGGTATTTTGGGAATTTTTTAATTACTTTTTATTAATTATTTAAGCCTTTTTTCTCTTTATTTTTGTGAAAAATAATAAAAAATAATAAAAAATAATATGGGAAAACCTGAAAGATAATCATGATAGGATGAATTGGAAAGTGTTTAGTGTGCATAAAATTCTACAAGTTTGGATTCTATCTTTTACTTATTGTTTGTTCCTACGTTTTTCATCAAAATTAAATCTTACCGAAATAAAATTATTATAATTTATTATAATCATATTTAACCCTGACCTTCCGGAAAACTTATTACTGTAAGCACCATCAAGCCTCTTTAATAACATCCTCATCCTATTGTTCTTAATTACAAAAAAGAGTTATAATACAATATTATAAAAAAAGGAGAAGCATTTATGAAGTCAGGTTTTGTATCTTTGGTAGGAAGGCCCAATGTGGGAAAATCAACTCTTCTTAATTCGTTTTTAGGAAGTAAGGTTTCAATAGTATCAGATAAACCGCAGACCACAAGAAATAAGATAGTCGGGATTTATACGGAGGAAAAAGGTCAGATAATTTTTCTTGATAATCCTGGAATCCACAAACCTCTACACACATTAAACAAAAAAATGATGGAAGAGGTATACTCAGCTCTTGAAGAGTGCGATATAATTCTTTTTCTTATAGATATTACTAAAAAGTGGGGAAAAGGAGATGAGTTTTCCCTGGAGCTTCTGAAGAAATATAAAAAGCCAAAATTCTTATTAATAAACAAAATAGATCTTGTTAAAAAGTCAAACGCTTTACCCATAATTGAGAAATTTAAGGATATGAAGGTATTTGATGAAATAATACCGATTTCAGCTCTCACAAGGGAAAATTTTGATGTTTTAAATCAGAAGATTTTTGAATATTTGCCGGAGGGAGAACTTTTATATCCTGAAGACAGTGTTACTGTGGTAAGAAGAAAATTTTTGATTTCCGAGATTATAAGAGAAAAAATATTAAATATGACAAAAGATGAAATTCCATATTCTGTAGCTGTTCTGGTTGATAAAGTGGAAAGAAGGGAAAATGGTGTTCTCTATATTTATGCTGAAATCTTTGTTGAAAAGGATTCACAAAAGGCAATTTTGATCGGTAAGAAAGGTCAGATGATTTCAAGAATTGGTAAAAGTGCGAGAAAAGAACTCGAGTTTTTGACCAATACTAAAATTTTTTTGGAGTTAATTGTAAAAGTTAAGGAAAAATGGAGAGATTCTCCTGGGATTATATCTCAGTTAAATAAGCAAATGGGAGAAGACTAATGGATGAGAAAAAATTAAAAAAACTTCAAATCATAAGTTTTTCATTTATAGGATCTGTTCTAATCTACATTCCGGCTCTTTTTGTATTTGACAGGGTAATGCACCTTACCAGAATTTTTCAAAACAATCCAACGAATGTTGAAAAATATTCGTTTTATGCTTCAGCTTTTTTAATTCTTCTTGTGATAGCTCTAAAAAAATTCATATATTTTCCTTCAAAGATAGTTTATAAAACAATTGATGAAGCAACTTCATATTGGATGACAATGGATATTATATTGATGAGCATAGGCAGTTCAATAGGTATGATAGGTTTACTTGCATTTCTTTTAGGTGCGTCCTATTTTCGTTCTATGTTATTAATCATAATCTCAATTCTTGTTATGATGACTCTTTTCCCTTTTAAAATGAGGTATGATCTTAGATTACAACAGCTCAAAGAAATGAAAAGAGAAAGGGGAATTTTTAATGAGCCTCAAGAGTAAGTTCAGGCCTAAATATAAACTTGATAAATTTATAGAAAAAGCAAAGAAAAAATTTATTTCTCATTACAGAAAAAAGTATATAAACAAGGCGGGGAAAAGGTAATAGAAGAGCTAATCTCTACTTTTAAATTTTAATTGTGAAATTCTTAACGAAAGTATTGACATTTTTAAAAAAATGGATTATATTATTATACCTTATTGTTAAAATCTTAACAAATAGGAGAGGTGATGAAGTTAAAAGATATTATAAATCGGATGGATTTAAAGGTTTTAAACATAGGTGAGGATAATGAAATCAGGGGAGGATACTCCTCTGACCTTCTTTCCAATGTGATGGCAAATGCAAAAGAGGGCGACATCTGGATAACAGTTCAGAAACATATGAACATTATTGCGGTTGCCCAGTTAAAAAAGATCCCCGCAATTTTAATTGCAGGTGGAGGAAATCCTTCGGAAGATGTTATAAAGAGAGCAGAAGATGAAGGAATTTCAATTCTTGGCTCTGAAGAAGGAGCTTTTGAACTATCCGGGAAATTATATAACTTATTAATAAAAAATCAGGATTTATAGGAGGTTTTTATGGAGAACGAGAGGCTTCATATCCCCGATAATGAACAGTATCGGGAATTAAAAAAATTTATTTCAGAGCATAAAAAAACTCCCGGTCCTCTTATTCAGGTTTTGCACAAAGCTCAAAGTATTTTCGGTTATCTCCCTTCGGAGGTTCAAAAATTTGTTTCAGTGGAATTAAATGTTCCCCTTTCGGAGATTTACGGAGTTGTCACCTTTTATAATTTTTTCAGGACAGAACCTATCGGAAAACATGTTGTTAATGTATGCACAGGAACAGCCTGCCATGTAAAAGGTTCAAAGGTTGTTCTTGATGCTCTCACAAGGGAGTTGGGTGTAGGTGTTGGTGGAACCACAGAGGATAAATTTTACACTGTTTCCACCGCAAGATGCTTCGGTGCCTGCGGACTTGCTCCTGTTATGGTTATTGATGAAGAGGTCTTCGGAAGATTAAGTCCTCAAAAGGCGATAAATATAATCAGGGATTTTAAGAAAGCTGAAGAAAATTAAAGGAGGTTAATATGAAATTATCGGATCTTAAAAAGATTAGAGAGAAATATTCAAAGGATATGAAATTGAGGGAGGGAAAGGCAAGAATAAAAATAGTTGTCAGTATGGGAACCAGCGGGATTGCTTCGGGTGCGAGAGAAACCTTAAAAGCTCTTCTTGATGAAATAGAAAAGAGAGGTCTTACAGATGTCCTTGTGACTCAAAGCGGAGAAAGAGGTTTGTCCTCCCATGAACCTGTTATAACCGTTATTGAGACCGGAAAGCCTATGATAGTTTACGGAGATGTTTCAGATAAGGTAGCGAGAAAGATAATCGCCGAACATATAGTAAACGGAAATCCTGTATCAGATTATATTCTTGAAGTTAAAGAGAAGGAGGAATAAATGCCCGCAAAAAGGCTTGATGTGTTGGTGTGTGGCGGAGGAGCCTGTATCTCATCCCACAGCCATGAGATAAAGGATAAACTTGTTGCCGTGTTGGAGGAGAAAGGGCTTTCGGATGAGATAAATGTTGTTGAGACCGGCTGTATGGGACCCTGTGAATTGGGTCCTGTTATGGTAGTCTATCCCGATGGTTCTTTCTACATAAAATTAAAAGAGGATGATGTAGACGAACTGGTTGAGGAACACTTTTTGAAAGGAAGGCCTGTTAAAAGACTTTTGTGGGAAACGCCGGAAGCAAGAAAGATCGTGGAAGAAAAAAAGCAGGTTCCGTTTTTTGAAAAACAGAAAAAGATAGTTCTTTCAAACTGCGGGAAGATTGATCCTGAGAATATAAATGAGTATATTGCTCAGAGAGGTTATGAAGCTTTAGGTAAAGTCCTTACTGAAATGAAACCCGATGAGGTGATAGATGAGATAATAAATTCCGGATTAAGAGGAAGAGGAGGGGCGGGTTTTCCCACAGGATTAAAGTGGAAATTCACAAGGGCCTCAAAAGGTGATGAAAAATATGTTGTTTGCAATGCCGATGAAGGTGATCCGGGTGCCTTTATGGACAGAGCGGTTCTTGAAGGAGATCCCCATGCGGTTTTGGAGGGTATGGCCATAGCAGGTTATGCCATAGGGGCGAGAATGGGTTATATTTATGTCAGAGCTGAATATCCTCTTGCGATTCAAAGGCTCGAAATTGCCATAAAACAGGCAAAGGAATTAGGAGTTTTAGGAAAAAACATTTTTGAAACAGATTTTTCCTTTGACATAGAATTAAGAATGGGAGCCGGAGCTTTTGTTTGCGGAGAGGAAACAGCTCTCATAGCTTCAATAGAGGGACAAAGGGGGCAACCCCGTCCCAAACCTCCATACCCGGCACAAAAGGGTCTATGGGGAAAGCCCACCCTTATAAACAATGTTGAAACACTTGCCAATATCAGACATATAATTTTAAACGGTGCAGGCTGGTTTTCTTCAATAGGAACCGAAAAAAGCAAAGGGACAAAAGTTTTCGCTTTTTCCGGCAATGTTAGAAACACAGGGCTTGTTGAAGTTCCTATGGGAATTACTCTCGGCGAACTTGTTTATGATATTGGCGGTGGAATTCCCAATGGAAAAAAATTCAAAGCTGTTCAAACAGGGGGACCTTCGGGAGGCTGTATCCCGAAGCAGTTTTTAAATTCTCCCATAGACTATGAATCCTTAAAATCTCTCGGCTCAATAATGGGTTCGGGAGGCTTAATTGTTCTTGATGAAGATACCTGTATGGTAAACATGGCAAAGTTTTTTCTTGAATTTTCAATTGAAGAATCCTGCGGCCAGTGTTCTCCCTGCAGAATCGGTTTAAGACAGATGTATGAAATCCTTGATAGAATAACAAAGGGAGAGGGAAAACTTGAAGATCTGGACAGATTGCAGGAATTGGGGGAAACAATAAAGGCCACCTCTTTGTGTGGTCTTGGTCAGTCAGCTCCTAACCCTGTACTATCCACATTAAAGTATTTTAAAGATGAATATATAAAACATATTGTAGATAAAGAGTGTGAGGCGGGTGTCTGCGCTTCGCTTTTTTATGCTCCCTGTGAAAACAATTGTCCGTCCAATGTAGATGCTGCAAGGTATATCTCATATATGGCGGAGGGTAAACTTGAGCTTGCATACTACACACATATGAAAAACAATCCTTTTCCTTCGGTTTGCGCCAGAGTTTGCCCCGCCTTCTGTGAAAAAAGGTGTGAGAGAGGGAAATTTGACGAGCCGATTGCAATAAGGGAAGTTAAAAGGCTCTTTGCGGATTGGGCATTGAAGGAGCCTCCCAAATTTATGCCACCTGAAAAGCCTAAAAAGGAGAAGGTGGCTATTATTGGGGCTGGTCCTGCAGGCCTTGCATGCGGTTTTTATCTGACAAGACTTGGATACAGGCCGGTGGTTTTTGAGGCTCTCCCAATCCCCGGAGGAATGATGACAGTCGGAATTCCTGAGTACAGGTTACCTAAGAAGGTAACTTTGAGAGAGATAGAGAATATTGAGAGAGCGGGGGTTGAAATAAAATTAAATAGCAGAGTGGAATCCCTTGAGAAGCTTAAAGAAGAGGGCTTTGATGCAATCTTTATTGGTACAGGAGCTCATACTTCAAGAAGACTGAATATTCCCGGAGAGGATGCGGAGGGAGTTATAAGCGGTATAGATTTTTTAAGAAGGATAAATCTGGGAGAAGATATCAAAGTTGGCGATAATGTAGTTATAATAGGAGGAGGTTCTACGGCGACCGATGCAGCAAGAACTGCCTTGAGGCTGGGTGCTAAAAGTGTAAAGATATTCTATAGAAGAACAAAAGCTGAAATGCCCGCTCTTCCGGAAGAGATTCTTGAAAGTGAAGAAGAGGGTATTGAGTTTGAATTTCTTACAAGCCCGATTGAAATATTAAAGGATGCCACAGAAAAGGTAACAGCTGTTAATTTTATAAGAACAGAGCTTGGAGACTTTGATAATAGTGGAAGAAGAAGACCGATTCCGGTTGAGGGAACGGAATTTACCGTAAAAGCTGATTTTGTAATTCCATGTATAGGACAGAAGTTAACAAAGAGCGGTTTGGAGGAGGGACTCGAACTTTATCCCAATGGTCATATAAAAGTGGATCCTGAAACAATGATGACATCAAAAAATGGGGTCTTTGCGGGAGGTGATGCCATTTATCCTTCTACTGTAATCGAATCGGTTGCTCAGGGAAGAAAAGCTGCGATTGCTATAGATAAATATTTTGGCTATGAAGGGAAACTTTTTGAAGATGAGAGAGGAGATTATGCCCCGGATTATGATGAGGATGCCTATCTTAAAACAATTTTAAGGAAAAAACCCGAATACTCAGATGTCAGAGAAAGAATCAGATCAATGGCGCTTGAGGTGAACAAAGGGATGAGTCTTGAAGATGCAATTGAAGAAGCGAGAAGATGTCTCCACTGTGATAGGGGAAAATCACTTTTAAAGAAAAAAGTTGAAAGAAAACATAAATCTCTTGAAGAAATGCTGTGAGGTGAAAAATGAGAGAAATATTAGAAAAATATGAAAGAAAAAGTGATAATCTTTTGGCAATACTCCATGAGCTTCAGGATTCAAAAGATGAACACTATCTTTCCAGAGAGGATTTAAAAGCTGTTTCAGAGTACCTGAATCTTCCTCTGAGCATGGTACATGGGGTTGCCACATTTTATTCAATGTATGCCTTTAAACCGAGGGGAAAATATATTATAAGAGTCTGTCAATCTCCCCCATGTCATTTGATGGGCTCGACAACTATTTCAAGGGAGCTGATGAAAATTTTAGGGATTAAATTCGGAGAAACCACAAAGGATAAATTGTTTACACTTGAAATGAGCTCATGTCTGGGAGTATGCGGTGTTGCACCTGCAATAATGATTAACAACAAGGTCTACGGTAATCTTACTCCCGAAAGATTAAAATCAATTATAGAAGAAAAGAGGAGGAAAAAATGAGTCTTCAAAGAATGCATGTATTAATTCCGATTGATGAAGAAGCTATTCAAAACGGAGCTCTTGAAGTTAAAAGAAGACTTAACAAAGAATTATTCAAACATAGAGTGGAGGAAGAGGTTAAAGTTCTTGAAACAGGGCCTATCGGAATTTCAGGAAAAGGTGTGGTTTTAATAGTGTATCCTGACCGAGTTTACTATTATAATGTAAAGCCTAATGATATAAAATGTATAGTTGAAGAGCACATTTTAAAAGGTAAGGTTTGCACTGAGGTTGAAAACAGCACCGATATTGAAAGAAAGAAAAAGGTTATTGATTATGAAAACATAGGACTTACGAGAAAACAGCCAAGGGTTGTTCTTGATAAATGTTGTCTTGTTAATACTTTTAATATTGTGGAGGTTATTGCAAGGGGTGGATATGCTGCTCTTGAAAAAATATTGGAAGAAAAAATTTCGCCTGAAGCTGTTATTGAAGAGATAAAAAAGTCAGGTTTAAGAGGAAGAGGAGGTGCCGGGTTTCCTACGGGGTTAAAGTGGGAATTTACGAGAAAAGCATCAGGTGATGAAAAATTTGTGATTTGCAATGCGGATGAGGGAGAACCCGGAACTTATAAGGACAGATTGATTCTTGAAGGGGATCCCCACAAACTCATAGAGGCAATGATTATAGCCGGCTATGCTGTTGGTGCTGAGAAAGGATATATCTATGTAAGAGGAGAGTATGAACTTTCAATAAAAAGATTAAGCAAAGCCATTGAGGATGCAAAGAACATGAATCTTTTGGGAGAAAACATCCTTGAAACCGGGCTAAATTTTGATTTAGAGGTAAAAAAAGGAGCCGGAGCATATGTATGCGGAGAGGAAACAGCTTTAATAGAATCTCTTGAAGGTAAGAGAGGTCAGCCGAGAATAAAACCTCCCTATCCTGTTACAAACGGATTATGGCAAAAGCCAACTGTTGTAAATAATGTTGAAACCCTTGCAAATGTTCCTGCAATAATACTGAGAGGTGCCGATTGGTACAGAAGCCTGGGGACGAATAAATCTCCCGGCACAAAGGTTTTCACTGTATTGGGAGATGTTGAATATCCGGGATTAATAGAGGTTGAAATGGGGACACCTTTAAGAGAAATAATAAATGCCTATGGCGGGGGGGTTAAAAATGGCAAAAAGTTTAAGGCGGCTCTTGTAGGAGGTGCTGCCGGAGTTTTTCTCCCTGAAAAACTTCTCAATGTTAGAATGGATTTTGAAAATTTAAAGGAGCACACAGCGGTTTTGGGTTCGGGAGCAATCCTTGTGATGAATGAGGATGCCTCAATAGTGGAGATGCTCTTTTCAATACTGAAATTCTTTGCCCATGAATCCTGCGGACAGTGTTCTCCCTGCAGAATAGGTACAAGACATCTTCTTGAGCTTATTTATAAAATAAAGACCGGGGAAGGTGAGCCCGAGGATCTGGATAAAATGCTACACATTGCGGAAACCATGAGAAATCTCTCACTCTGTCCGTTAGGACAATCGGTTATTATGCCGGTCGCAAGCGCTATAAATAATTTTAAAGAGGATTTTATTGAAAAAATTAATAATAAAAATAATATGAAGGAGGTCTCATATGCCTGATAAAGTAAAATTATATATTGACGGAAAAGAGATTGAAGTTCCGGCAGGGACAACAATACTTGATGCAGCCAAAAAAGCGGGAGCAACAGTACCAACCCTTTGCTATCATCCGGATTTAAAACCCACGGGGGCTTGCGGTGTTTGTGTTGTTGAGATTGAAGGCTCACCAATTCCGAAAAGGTCCTGCTGTACTCCCGTGGCTGAAGGAATGAAGGTTAGGACAAATTCTGTGAAATTAAGACAGATGAGGAAAACAGTGATAGAGATGATCTTATCAAACCATGATGTTGAATGCCCGAGCTGTGTTGCGAACGGAAAGTGTGAACTTCAAGATCTTGCGAATAATATGGGGGTTGATGTTGATGCGCTATACAAAATCCTTGATTATAAACCTCTTGATGAAACAAGTATAGCGATTATAAGGGACCCTAACAAGTGTATTGCATGCGGTAGATGTATAATAGTTTGCAGTGAAGTCCAGACTGTACATGCAATTACATTTGCGGACAGAGGTTTTGAAGTTAATGTTAATACATTTTTCAAAGAGGGCCTGGGAAACAGTGTATGCGTTAACTGCGGACAGTGTACTGTTTTCTGCCCCACAGGAGCTTTAAAAGAGAGATCGGAGATAGATTATGTCTGGGAAGCTCTCCTTGATCCGGATAAAATAGTCGTTGTTCAGGAAGCTCCTGCTCTCAGAGTCACTCTCGGAGAGGAGTTCGGAATGGAACCCGGAACAGTTACTGTTGGTAAAATGTATGCTGCCTTAAAGAGATTGGGCTTTGATTATGTTTTTGATACAAACTTTTCCGCGGATTTAACAATAATGGAGGAGGGAACAGAACTTGTTAACAGAATAAAAGAGGGAGGGCCTATTCCACTCATAACCTCCTGTTCTCCGGGCTGGATAAAGTTTATGGAAACATATTTTCCTGATTTTGCAAAATACACCTCCACCTGCAAATCACCTCAACAGATGTTCGGAACTCTGACAAAAACATATTTTGCAAAGGAGTATAATCTTGATCCGTCAAAGATAGTAAGTGTATCAATAATGCCCTGTACAGCCAAAAAGTTTGAGGCGAGAAGGCCTGAGATGAGAGATTCAGGCTATCAGGATGTTGACTATGTGTTGACCACAAGGGAATTTGTCAGAATGATAAAAGAGTCAGGGATTGACTTTAAGAATCTTCCCGAAGAGAAGGCTGATGATTTAATGGGTGCATATACGGGAGCTGCCACGATTTTCGGGGCAACCGGCGGAGTTATGGAGGCAGCGGTAAGATCTGCATACTTTCTTTTAACAGGTGAAAATCTTAAAAACCTTGACATAGAGGCTGTCAGAGGAATGAAAGGAATAAAAGAGGCTGAACTTGAAATTGCCGGAATGAATCTCAAGGTTGCTGTCGCCCACGGACTTGGAAATGCAAGAAAACTTCTTACAAAGGTTAGAAAACAGATTGAGGAGACAGGGAAGAGTGAATATGCATTTATTGAAATTATGGCTTGCCCCGGAGGATGTGTCGGTGGTGGCGGACAACCATATGGAAGTGATCTTGCAAGAAGAGCAAGAAGGGGAGAAGGCTTGTATAAAGAGGATAAAGATCTTCCGATGAGATGCTCCCATGAAAATCCGGCGGTAAAGAGAGTGTATGAACGATTTCTTGAATCTCCGGGTTCGGATATTGCCCATAGATTGCTGCATACCTGCTATTTTGAAAGAGACCTTGAGAAGGGGACCTGTGTGAAGGAATTAACCCATAAGCATTAAAATGATAGGAACAATAACTGTTATTATGAAGAATAATAAAAAGGCTTTTGAAATTAATGAAATACTCCATAAAAATGCGGAGAATATCCTGGGGAGAATGGGACTTCCGAAACCGAAAAGCACGGGTTTTATCCTTAGTTTTGTTTTCAACGGAGAAGAAGAAGCTTTTGGAAATTTAATAAAAGAAATAGAAAATATTTCTGATATAAGAGTAGGGTACTGCAAAATTTAATAAAAATTTATCTGAAGGAAGGGCTGAAGCCTGACCTGAGGAGGTGAAAATGAAAAACAAAAAAAGATTCGGGATTATAGGAATATTTGTCTATAATCCTGAAAACTATCAAAAAATCAATTTAACTCTTTCAAACTACTCATCCCTGATAAAGGGACGATTGGGTCTGCCTTTCAATAAGGAGAGGTTGAGGGTAATCTCCATAATTTTTGAAGGAACGACCGATGATCTGGGTTCCTTATCCGGGAAATTGGGTCAGATCGAGGGAGTTGAGGTTAAAACATTATTATCAAAGGAGGTGTTAAAATGAACGGAAGTTTAAATTCATGGATTGCAAACAGAATTAAGGAGGAGGAGATAACAAAGTATATGGATAGTGATTCTGATTTTATCAATGATGAGGAGATCTGGGAAAAGATAGAATCAAATAAAAACCCTGATCCAGAGAGAATAAGAGAGATCTTTGATAAAGCTTTAAGAATTGAAACTCTCACTCCCGATGAAACCGCCATGCTTATAAATCTTAAGGACCCCGAACTTTATGAGGAGATGAAAGAGGTTGCTTTAAAAATTAAATTAAAGGTTTATGATAACAGAATTGTTACCTTTGCTCCCCTTTATATGGGAGACTTCTGTGTGAACAATTGTCTCTATTGTGGATTCAGATCTGAAAACAGAGTTATGAAAAGGAAGGTTTTAACTGATGAAGAGATAAGAAGGGAAACTGAGGTTTTGGCGGGAGAGATTGGCCATAAGAGACTGATTGTGGTGTACGGAGAACACCCGAAAACAGATGTTAACTATATAGAGAACAGCCTCAGGACAATTTATGATGTCAAAGTCAAGGTGAGAAAGGGATACGGTCAGATTAGAAGAGCAAATGTTAATGCGGCTCCGCTTCAGATAGAAGAACTAAAAAGATTAAAAGAGGTCGGAATAGGAACCTTTCAGGTGTTTCAGGAAACATATCATCATGAGACATACAGAATGGTCCATCCTGAAAACACATTAAAGGGAAACTATAAGTGGAGACTTTACTGTATGCACAGAGCTCTTGAAGCGGGTGTCGATGATGTAGGGATAGGCGCTCTGTTCGGCCTTTATGACTGGAGATTTGAAGTTATGGGGCTTTTGTATCATGCAAGAGAGCTTGAAAGAAAATTCGGTATTGGTCCCCATACAGTTTCATTCCCAAGGCTTGAGCCCGCTGCAAACACTCCCTATGTGGATAAGACAAAATATGCCGTGAGTGATGAGGATTTTGAAAGACTAATTTTAGTCCTGAGACTTGCAATACCATATACGGGTATGATCCTTACGGCAAGAGAGCCCAGAGAGATAAGAGATCGTGTTATGTCTCTGGGAATAACCCAGACAGATGCTTCCACAAGAATAGGCATAGGGGCTTACAGTGACAGATATACTGAACAGGAGCTTGAAAGGCAGCAGTTTTTAATCGGAGATCCCCGTTCACTTGATGAGCTTATCAGAGACCTTGCAAAGATGGGATACATAACCTCTTTCTGCACAGCAGGGTACAGATGCGGAAGAACAGGAAAGTGCATAATGGACCTTTTAAGAGCGGGCACAGAGGGCAAATACTGTAAATTAAATGCAATCACAACATTCAAAGAGTGGCTTTTGGATTTTGCCTCTGAGGATACCGCTAAAATAGGAAATGCCCTTATTGAAAGGGAGCTTAATGATGTTAAAAAGAAGATGCCGAGGGCATATCCAAAACTTAAGGAGTATCTTGACAGGATAGAAAATGGCGAAAGAGATCTCTACTTTTAACAGAATTGAAAATTATCTTAAGGAGATATCGAAGAAAACGGAGTGCGGAGGTATCTGGATTTCCGAAAGGATGGGCAGGAGAATCTCCTTTGTCTGCGGAGTTAGGCCATCGGATTTTGAACCTCCTGAAATATTCAAAATCAATGAAAGGTATTTGCTTTTATGCGAAAAGCCTGATAGATTAGAAAATATCATTGAAAATATATTAAAAAAATTGAGAGAGGCTTTAGATGAGAGTTGAAAGAGATTCTCTTGGTGAAAGACAGCTACCTGACAATATTTATTATGGGATTCATACGTTGAGGGCTGTTGAAAATTTTCCTCTGAGCGAGTATAAAATACCTGCGGAATTTATAGTTGCATTTGCAGAGGTTAAGTTAGCCGCTGCTAAAACAAACAGTGAGTTGGGTTATCTTCCTTCGGAAAAGGCTGAGCCTATTATAAAAGCGTGCGAAGAGCTTATTTCAGGGAATTTTCATCAATGTATTGTTGTTGATCCCTTTCAGGGAGGAGCGGGAACATCAACAAATATGAATTTTAATGAGGTAATTGCAAATATTGCTCTTGAAAAAGCGGGAAGAAAAAAGGGGGATTATGGGTTCATACATCCACTTCATCATGTTAATATGCATCAATCAACAAATGATGTTTATCCCACAGCTGTAAAACTTGCGATTTTGAGGGAGCTTAAAAGGCTCGAATCCGAGGTGACTTTACTTCAGGATGCTTTTCAAAAAAATGAATTTGAATTTAAGGATATAGTGAAATTGGGAAGAACAGAACTTCAGGATGCTGTTCCCATGACTCTGGGTATGGAGTTCGGAGCCTATGCCGAGGCAATAGCAAGGGATAGATGGAGAATCTTTAAATCAAGGGAGAGGATTAAGGTTGTAAACCTCGGAGGAACAGCAATAGGAACAGGTTTGGGAGCGGCAAAGGACTATATTTTAAAGGTAACGGAAAATTTAAGAAAGATAACGGGTTTGAATCTTGCAAGAGCTGAAAATCTTGTTGATGCAACTCAGAATCTTGACTCCTATGTGGAAGTATTCGGAATGCTCAAAGCCTATGCTGTAAATCTTTTTAAAATATCCAATGATCTGAGACTACTCTCCTCGGGACCTGAGGGAGGAATAGGAGAGATAATTTTGCCTCCAGTTCAGTCAGGCTCTTCAATTATGCCGGGTAAAATAAATCCTGTCATACCGGAGGCAGTTGGACAGATTGCATTAAAAATAATGGGAAATGAGACAATCGTTTCAAATATAGCATCTTCTGGAAATCTTGAATTAAATCAATTTTATCCGCTACTTGCCTTTACCTTTCTGGAATCCTTAAAACTTCTCCTGAACATTACGGTGATTTTCAGAGAAAAGTGTGTTAAAGGTATAAAAGCAAACAAAGAGAAAATATTGAATAATCTTGGCAAAAGCAAAACAATTGCCACTGTTCTTGTCCCTCTTTTAGGCTATGAAAAGGTTGAGGAAATTATAAAAAAAGCTGAAAGGGGAAATTTTTCAATAGAGGAAATATTAAAAAAAGAAAATATTCTTTCGGAAGAGGAAATAAAAAATTTGCTGAATCCGAAGAGGATGCACAAATTGGGATATACAAAGGATGAACTTAAAAGAGATTAAAGAATTTTTAAAGGGTGCTGATGATAAACTTCTCTTTTCTCAGGGTGAGAGTATCAGGGAAAAGTATTTTGGCAAAGAGGTTTATTTAAGAGGCATAGTTGAATTTTCAAATGTTTGCAAAGAAAAGTGTTTGTACTGCGGATTAAGATGCTCAAACAGGGAACTTAAAAGATACAGACTTACCTTTGATGAAATATTGGAAGCTGTGGAGCTTGTAAGAAAAAGCAGGTTGGGAACAGTTGTTCTTCAATCGGGAAATGATCCCTCTTATACAACTGAATTTATTGAAAGTATTATCAGGGAGATAAAGAAAAGATACGGAAACTCCATTGCAATAACCCTTTCTTTAGGGGAGAGAGATTATGATGAGTTAAAGAGATGGAGAGACGCGGGAGCCGACAGATATCTTTTAAAGGTTGAAACCTTTGATAAGAAGCTCTATGAAAAGATGAGACCAGGAAGAAAGCTCAGCGAAAGATTAAAGCTCATAGAATACCTTATGAAACTTGGTTATGAGGTGGGTTCGGGAATTATAGTTGATTTACCTGAGATGACAGATGAGATTCTGGCAAATGATCTCCTTGAACTATCTTCTCTCGGATTGCATATGATAGCCTCAGGTCCATTTATTCCCCACAATAAAACCCCTCTTTATGAATATCCTTCGGGCGACCTAAAAAGATCTTTGAGGGCAATTGCGCTTTTGAGAATTTTAAACAAATATTCAAATATTCCATCAACAAGTGCGATGGCTTCTCTGTCTAAAGATGCAAGAATCCGGGGGCTTATTGTGGGCGCAAATGTTATTATGCCCTCTCTTACTCCATTGAGGGTTAGAAAACTTTACAATATTTATCCGGGGAAGAATGAGAGTGATAGCTCTGCTCTTGAAGATGTTGAAAAAATAAAAAATCTTATAAGCTCGTCCGGATTTATTCCTTCGGAATCAATCGGAAATTACAAAGGAGGAAACTGATGGCAAAAGCTCCGCGAGGAGAAAGACTTATTATTTCCCTTATAGGTAAAAGGAATGCAGGTAAATCATCTCTTATTAATGCGATTGTAGGTCAGGAGATTGCAATAGTTTCTGATACCGCAGGAACCACAACGGACCCTGTTGCAAAGCACTATGAACTTTTACCATTGGGGCCTGTTACCTTTTATGATACTGCGGGAATAGATGATAAAGGAGAGTTGGGGGAAAAGAGGATAAAAGCCACAAAAAAGGTATTGTTAAAATCAGATCTTGCACTTATTGTAATAGATGAGCAGGGTATGGATGAAAGAACCGAAAAAATAATATATGAGATAAAGGAGCTGAAAATTCCCTATATTCTTGTTTTTAACAAAACCGATATAAAGGAGCCTGATGAGAAGGACATAAATTTTGCGGATAAAATAGGGGCGAATCATATCTGTGTATCGGCAAAAACAGGGAAAAATATTGATGATTTGAAAAATCTTATAATAAAGATGGCTCCAACATATTTAAAGGAGGAAAGGGTTCTTGTCGGGGATCTTATCAAAGGCGGAGATATTATTGTTCTTGTTGTTCCGATTGACCTTGCGGCTCCCAAGGGCAGGTTGATTTTACCTCAGGTTCAGACAATAAGGGAGATCCTTGACAATGATGCAACGGCTGTGGTCGTAAAGGAGAGGGAGCTTGAGGATGCCTTGAGAAATCTGAAAAAAAAGCCTGCCCTTGTTATCACTGATTCTCAGGCTATTTTAAAGGTTTCCGCCGATGTTCCCGAGGATATAAAGCTTACGACATTTTCAATTCTTTTTTCAAGGTATAAGGGGGAGCTTTCCGAATTTGTCAGAGGTGCAAAGAGGATAGATGAGCTTAAAGATGGTGATAATATTTTAATATCCGAAGCATGCTCCCACCATGTTCAATCCGATGACATAGGGAGGGTTAAAATACCGAGATGGCTTTTACAGTATACGGGAAAAGAGCTTGATATTGATGTTGTCTCAGGAAGCGATTTTCCGGAAGACCTTGAAAAATACTCTCTTATAATTCACTGCGGAGCCTGTATGCTGAATAGAATGGAGATGATGAGAAGATTAAATGAAAGTCTCAGAAGAAATGTTCCTATAACAAACTATGGAATAGCTATCTCAAAACTTCAGGGAGTTCTTGAAAGAGTCTTGGAACCTTTTTTTATCTGAATTAACAGAAAATACAGATATCTTCCTTTAATTCAATTGTCCCCTTCTGTAAATATTTAAAATTTTATGGTTTTACAAAAAGAAGCATCACGGCAAATTTGAATTATAAAAAAAATATGCTATAATATCGGACTTATTAAGGAGGAAAAATAATGGCTAATTACAAAAATGCAGAAAAGGCTTTGAGGCAGTCTCAGAGAAGAAGAATGTATAACAAAAGAAATCTCTCTATGATGAGAACTTACATAAAAAAATTAAGAAAAAAGATAGAAGCTAAAGCCGAGGGGGATGAGCTTAAAGAACTCCTTAAAACCACTGTTGCGATTATAGATAGGAGTGTTAAGAAGGGGGTAATCAAAGAAAATACCGGCAACAGATACAAATCAAGACTTACCATGCAGGTAAACAAAGCTATTTCAGAGGGTAAAAAGTAAATATTTTTTTTCTTTTGTGGAAGAGAAAAACTACACATATTGGGCTTTTTGTTTATTTATAACATTATTTTTTTCATCATTAATTTCCTCTCTTTATTCCATTAGTTTTAACAAAACAGGACTGTTTTTTCTTACTGCTATTATTATAGTTTCGATATTTTTGTTTAAAAAAAGAGTTCCAGTGGGAAAGTGGGCTCTTTTCATACTGATTTTTAGTTTAATTTTTAATTATTTTTATATCAATGAGTATGACTCTTATTTAACTGTAAAGAAAAATTACAAAAAACATATCATAAAAAGTAAATACGGAATTATTAGCGGAATAATTTCTTCTGACCCAGAAAAATATAGGGAAAACAGAGTCCAATTTGAGCTCATGATTCAGGATAAAAAGGATTTTAGATTTGCCAATGGTTATATTTTAAAAGTTTATGTTAATACGAAAAATTATCCTGATTTTTACAGAGGGGAGAAAATTTCGTTTTACGGAAGATTTTACCCGATAAAAAAATATTCAAATTTTTATAATAATTTTCTTAACTATTATAATCTTTCAAAAAAGATAATAGGAAGCTCCTATGTAAAGTCGGATAAGCTTATCTTGAGAGAGAGGATAAAAAATTATATTCACTACTATCTTTCAAAATATAAAGTTAATTTTTCAGGGTTTGCTTCCAAGATTGAAAAAAATAGTTCGGATATCTCCATTGTCAAAGCTGTTTCAATAGGTGAGAGAAAATCCATCCCTGAAAAGTTAAAGTTTTTATGGAAAGAGTCCGGGATCTATCATCTTCTTGCAATTTCAGGAGCTCATATAGGAATAATTAGCTTTTTGATTTTTTATATTCTTCGTTTCTTAAGAATTAGAAATAGAATTATCTATGTTTTTCAGATAGTATTAATGCTACTGTTTATGCTCTTTATCGGCAATAATCCCCCTGTTGTGAGAGCATCCTTTATGATTATTTTGTTTTTCTTTGCAAAACTTTTCTGGAAGGATACTGATATGCTTCACATTATTTCCATATCAGGAATTATTTATCTTCTCTTTAATCCTCTTATGGTGGTAAACATAGGATTTATCCTGACCTATTACATTACAATATTATTAATTCTTATACTGAGGAAAATGAAAAATGTTTTTTCAATTTCAACCAAGCTTGAACAAGCCTTTTACATAATTCTTATTGCTTTTTTCGTTTCCCTTCCTCTGAACCTCTATTTTTTCAATTATCTTCCCTTTGGCTCTCTGATTTTAAACTTTGCGGCACTTTTCATAATACCGCCTGTTTTATTCTTTTCTATTCTTTCACTTTTGTTATTTACAATCGTACCTTCCGTTGCAGCTTTTTTCTTAAAAGTATCTGTTTCTCTTATTAGTATAATGAATACATTGGGAAGAAAAATCGGAGCTCCTCTATCTTTAAGGCTTTTGACCCCTCCATTCTGGCTTGTTATTTTGTATACGATTTTTCTGCTTTCAATAGTGTTTGTTAAAAAGAGAAGGTTTATAGCAATAATTCTATTCTTTATTACATTTTTTTTAATGGTTTTTTATCCTGAAAGAGTTGTTAAAGCTCCTTCCGTCTTTTTTCTTGATGTCGGAGAGGGAGATTCATCTTACATGGAAATTCCTAAAAGTAAAAACATTTTAATAGATTGTGGTGGTAGTTATAAAAAGGATAATTTTATGGGAGAGTATGTGGTATCGGATTTTTTGTTTAAAAGAAGGGTGAGGACTATAGAGGCTATCTTTATCTCTCACTTTCACCCTGACCACTATTATGGTTGTTTAAGGGTAATAAAAAATTTCAAGGTAAAAAAGGTTTATTACTATAATACTATTAAAGGGAGAAATATTAATGAATTATTGGAGGTGGCAAAGGAAAACAATACTCAGATAGTGAAATTAAGCTATGGAGAGAATGTCAGAATAGGAGACTCTCAATTTAGAGTAGTTCATCCTGAAAAAAAGATTATTGAAAGGATTACAAACAATGATTCCATGGTATTGGTTTATGAGTACAAAGGTTATAGAATACTCTACACAGGAGATATAGAAAGGGAAGCTGAAGGAGACATTGTTGATAGGGGTGAAGACATAAAGTCAAATGTCTTGAAGGTTGCTCACCATGGAAGCAGAACTTCAACCACTTTAGAATTTTTAAGATCTGTGTCCCCTGAAATAGCAATAATTTCAGTGGGGGAAGGAAACAGATACCGTTTTCCTTCAAAATATGTCTTAAAAAAATTAAAAAACAAAGTGAACAAAGTCTTCAGAACAGATACAGACGGAGCAATACAATTAATTATTAAAAAAGATAAAATAAATATTTTATTATCTAAAGGCCTCCGCAAAAAATTTTCATTTGACCTTTTTTGATCAAAAAAAATTCCGAATATTCTTCCTCTTTCAACCTTCAAAATTTGATCGGGGATTGGACATCATCGCTCAAAGCCAACTTTTTTAAAAAGAATTGTAAAAAAGATAGGAAAAAGGATCTCAGTGAACGTTTTTCATCAAAATTAAATCTTACCGAAATAAAATTATTATAATTTATTATAATCATATTTAGCGCACCTCAGAATCAGAGTTATTTTTTTTATTTAAATGTTTATTAATTAATTCAAAATCA
>JALVQI010000046.1 GCA_027031485.1 Candidatus Aminicenantota bacterium
TTGTAGGAATCCCATCCTACAATGAAGCTGATAATATTGCTTTTCCCACTGATATTGTAAGCAGAGGACTTGAGGAGTATTTCCCTGACAAAAAATCCGTAATAATCAATGTTGACAACAATTCCCCCGACAACACAAAAGACGCTTTTCTAAACACTCCGACAAGAATACCGAAAGTTTATATTTCAACTCCCGAAGGAGTAAAAGGAAAGGGAAACAATTTAATGAATCTTTTCAGAGCTGCAGTTGAGCTAAACGCGAAAGCTGTCATAGTGGTTGATGCTGATCTAAAGAGTATCACCCCACAGTGGGTAAGATACTTGGGAGAGCCCCTCTTTGCAGGAGTTGATTATATTACCCCCATTTATGTCAGACACAAATATGATGGAACTATAACAAATCATATCTCCTACCCTATGCTAAGAACCCTTTTCGGCTTAAGGGTCAGACAACCAATAGGAGGAGATTTCGGTTTTTCCGGTAAATTGGCAAGAGCTTTTCTTTCCGAAAAACTCTGGAATGAAAAAACAGCAAATTTCGGGATTGATATCTGGATGACTACAATTGCAATTGCCCGCAGATTTAATGTATCTCAGGCTTTTCTGGGAAGTCCCAAGATTCATAGGGTAAAAGACCCTTCAAAGCATCTTTCAAAAATGTTCATTGAGGTTGTATCAACACTCTTTGATCTTATGATTGATTTTGAATATTTCTGGAAAGATACATTCGAGAGCAAACCGAGCAGTATATATGGATTTGGTCTGGGGATTAACGGAGAACCTCCGGAAATAAAGGTTGATATTGGTGCACTCTTTAAAAGTTTCAAGGATGGATATAAAAAATACAAAGACATATGGCATGAAATTTTACCCATAGCGGAAAAGCAGGAAGTGGAAAAGCTGATGGGAGTTGAGAAGCCTAACAAATTTTATTATCCTTCCTGGTTATGGTCAAGAATAATATTCAACTATGCTGTTGCATATAGAAATGATGTGATTGACAGACAGAAATTAATGGAATCTTTGATTCCTTTCTACCATTCAAGAGTTCTAACCTATGTTAACAAAACAATAAATATGGATACGAAAGATTCCGAAGAATACCTTGAAAATATCACAAGAATTTTTGAAAAGGAAAAATACTATTTAATTGAAAGATGGGATGAATGTAAAAGAAAGCAGGGAGGCTTTTTCTTTTTTTAGGTGATTTAATATTAAGTATTGACAAAATTTAAAAAAAGCCTATATTGTATTGTCTTTTTTAACGGAGAGAAATGAATTCTGTTGATTTAATAAAAGAGAAAATTGATTTTGTGGAATTAGTCAGTAAATATACTAATTTAAAGAAAAGTGGCAGATCCTTTATCGGACTATGCCCATTTCACAATGAAAAAACACCATCCTTCAGTGTGGACCCGGATCAAAAACTTTTTCACTGTTTCGGATGTGGTAAAGGGGGAGATATAATAACCTTTATTATGGAAATAGAAAAACTGTCCTTCGGAGAAGCAATAGAGTATCTTGCAAAAGAATATAATATAGATTTGCCAAAGAAAAAATACAAAGGCTCAAAAATGGAAAATGATATTTATAATTTCAATCAATTTATCCTTGAATTTTATCAAAAGGCTCTTTATTCAGATTCAGGTAAAGATGCTTACAGATATTTAAAAGAAGGCAGAGGCTTTTCCGATGGAACCATAAAAGAGTTTAAGCTGGGTTTTGCTCCCGAAAATATCAACTTATATCCGGAAAAAATAAAAAATTATCCCATAAATATTCTCGTAAGAAGCGGAAATTTTGTAAAACAGAATAATAGACTAATTCCTTTCATGAAAAACAGAATAATTATTCCGATTATGAGTATTTCTGACAGAGTCCTGGCTTTCGGTGGAAGAAGCATAGGAGAAGATATGCCTAAATACAAAAACTCTCCTGATACTCCTGTTTATAAAAAGAGAAATTCTCTCTTCGGGCTTAATATAACAAAAAAATTCATAAGAGAGGAAGAGTTTGCAATTTTAGTTGAGGGATACTTTGATCTGATTTCACTTTATCATCATGGAATAAAAAATGTAGTTGCCTCCCTCGGAACATCCTTAACAAATGAGCAAGCCTATCTTCTGAAAAAGTTTACGGATAAAGTGGTAATATTTTATGATTTTGATACAGCAGGTATAAATGCCATAAAAAGAGCCTTTCCTATCCTGTTTGAAGCGGGAATATATATTGAAATATTCAGGGGAGAAAAGGGTTTTGATCCGGATGATTTTATAAAAAAACATGGGAAGGAAGAGTTTTTCAACAGATTGAAAAAACCTTTTACTCCCATTCATTTCTACATCGGAGAAAAGAAAATTTCCGACCCTGTCAAAAAAAAGAAAGCCATAGAGAGTATTGCTAATATCTTAATAAAAGTTGATGATGCTATCTTTCTTGATGAATATATAAACGAAGCATCGGATCTGCTAAATGTTTCAAGTCAATATTTAAGAGACATTATAAACAAAAAAAAGTATAAAAATAAAAGGATAGAGGAGCCTGCAAAGAAAGCTGAAATTGATATAGATCTTTTTGAAAAAATAATTATAAACTTCCTCTACAACACATCTTTTGAATTGGTAAAACCTTATCTCGTCGACCTTAAAGAAGAATACTTTGATTTTTTCCAATATCCCTCCTTGGTAAGATCAATAATAAAAAGTAAAGATATTAATAGTGAATCATTTGAAGAAAGCCTCAATAAGTTTTTAAACGAAGATGAGCTTAAAATCCTTTATTCAATAGTTTTCAATAAAGAAGAAATTTACTCGGAGCAGGATTTTTCAGCAGCCTTAAATTTGTTAAAAGCTAAGTATATACAAACAAGAATAGAGCATTTAAACAAAACATTAAAAGAGGAAGAAAAAAAAGGAAATTCAGATGAGCTTAAAAAGCTCTTAAAAGAAAAAATAAAATTAGTGGCAATTTTAGATAAATTAAACATAGAGGAGGTCATAAATGGAAGATAAAGTGTTCATATCAGATGAAGTAAAAAAAATAATAAAATCAAAAGAAAAGTTAAAGGAATTGGAAAAACTTCTTAAAAAGGGAAAACTAAGGGGTTATATTTTTTATGATGAACTTTCGGAGATTGTTGACCCCACACAGGAAAATGAATATAAAGCCATAGAGAATGTATTTAATGATAATGGAGTTGATATAGAGGGTTTTGAATCCCTTGAAAAGAGTGAGGGAGATATTGATCTTGACGGAAAAACCGTTAAAGGTGAAAAAATAATGGTAAGTGAAGGTGAAGTTGATCCCGTCAAACTTTATTTGAAAGAGATGGGAGATACTCCCCTTTTAACACGAGAGGGTGAAGTCGTTATTGCCAAAAGAATTGAAAAATCAAGGAATAAAATAATAAGGGGACTTTCAAGATCCTTAATCGTTATGAAAGAACTCTCTAAAATAAGGGATGAAATCCTTAATGGAGAAACTACCTTTTCAAAGGTAATCGAATTTATTGATGAGGATGATGAAGAAGGCAGCAAGATAGAGGAACAGCAAAGAGCTTTTTTAGACAAAACCTATGAAATAGACAATCTGAGAGAAAAGCTTGAAAAACTCTTAAGAGAAGGAAACAAAGGAGAAAACAAAAAAGAGATAGAAAGAATCTTCCTGAAAGTATCAAAAATATTCAGTGATCTTAATTTAAACATGAATACTATAAACAGGCTGGTTAAAATCCTAAAGAAAAAAGCCAGAGAACTTGAAAGGCTTGAAAAAGAGATTAAAGAGATAGATGAAAAGATAAAAAACACAAAAGATCCCAAAGAGAAAAAGAGACTTGAGCTGGAGAAAAAAGATTTGAAAAAGCAGCTCAAAGATTTTGAAATAGAAGAGGGAACAACTTTAAATCAAACAAAAAAATCCCTTGAAATCGTCAGAACCGCCCAGAGGGACCTTGAAGCGGCCAAGAGAAAATTGGTTGAATCAAATTTAAGGTTGGTTGTTTCCATTGCAAAAAAATACACAAATCAGGGACTGCAATTTCTTGATTTAATTCAGGAAGGAAATATCGGATTAATGAAAGCTGTTAAAAAATTTGAATACAAAAAGGGATACAAATTTTCCACATATGCCACCTGGTGGATAAGACAGTCCATCACAAGAGCCATAGCGGATCAGGCAAGAACCATAAGAATTCCTGTTCATATGATTGAAACTATAAACAGAATGAATAGAACTGCAAGAAGATTACTCCAGAAAGAGGGAAGAGAACCAAAACCCGAAGAAATCGCAAGAGAAATGGAAATCCCCGTTGAAAAGGTTAGAAAGATTATGAAAATATCTCAGGACCCTGTCTCACTTGAAACTCCTATTGGAGAAGAGGAAAATTCGCACCTCGGAGATTTTATATCGGATGAAAATGATGCACCTCCGTCCGAAACAGTTGTTCACAGCAGTTTAAGTGAAAAAATAGATGAACTATTAAAAATTTTAACAGACAGAGAAGCAAATGTTTTAAAAATGAGATTCGGACTTGGAGATGCGAAAGAGCATACTCTTGAAGAAGTGGGAAGAGACCTCAATGTCACAAGAGAAAGAATAAGGCAGATAGAGGCAAAGGCTTTAAGAAAGCTCAAACAATCAGCAAAGATTGATGCTATAAAGGATTTTCTCAACTATTATACGGGTAAACCCATTCAGAAAAAGGATAGAAGTAGAAAGAGGAAAAAAAAGCAGGAAAAAGAGGGAAAAAACACAGAAGTAAGTGTGGAAGCAAACATAGAGAAACAGGGAGTTAATTAATTTTTAAAACAAAATAAAGACTATCAATCCAAATATGGAGGAAAAAATGTTTAAAAAAATTTGTATTATTTTTTCTATCATATTTATTTTAAGCTTATCACTTTTTTCAACAAGCTTAAAAAAGCCATTTACTCTTTTTGAACTTTATAAACTAAAATCAGTGGGAAACATTACTCTTTCCCCGGACGGAAATTTTTTAGCTTTTACAGTAACAAAGTATAATCTTAAAAAAGCGGAAAAAAACAGTGATATTTACGTATTAAATCTTAGAAATTCAAAAATAAAAAGATTAACCTATAACAAAAAAAGTGATTTTTCTCCTTTTTGGGCCCCTGATGGCAATTATTTATACTTTCTCAGCTCAAGAGACAAAGATGTAAAACTCTACAAAATAAATATTTTCGGAGGGGAAGCGCAAAAGGTTTTGTCTTTTCCGCAGGGGATGGAAAAGCCTGAATTTATAAACAATAATCTTTTAGTCTTCACATCCTCGGTTTTCCCTGAATGCAAGGCAAATATAAAATGCAATAAAAAACTCTCTGATAAATTATCCAAAGGACCTGTTCAGGCTCATTATGCAACATCATTACTTTACAGGCACTGGACATTTTACAGGGATTGGAAATATACCCACATAATAGCCTATAATTTCAAAGGCAACAAGTTTGAGGATTTAACCCCTGGAAAGCATGATTTTCCTCCGTTTTCTCTTTCAGGGGATAAAGGCTATGCTATTTCTCCTGATAAAAAGGAACTATGTTTGGTAAGTAATTTTGATAAGGACCTTTCAAGATCAACAAACAATGATCTATTCCTTTTAAACCTCAAAACAAAAAAGTTAAAATGCATAACCTGTGATAACAAAGCTTTTGACGGTCATCCGAAATATTCTCCCGATGGAAGATATATTGCCTATTTAATGCAGAAAACTCCCGGATATGAATCTGATCTTTTCAGGCTTGCAATATATGATAAAAAGACAGGAAAAAAGAAAATTCTTTCAAAGGGGATTGATAATTGGATAGATGATTTTGTTTGGTCTCCGGATTCAAGATATATATATTTCAAGGTTGAAGAAAAAGGACACTACCCTATTTACAGAGTTAATTTAAAAAACAATAAAATTAAAAAGATATTGGATGCAAAGGCTATTAGAGGGTTTGAAATAACCCCTGATGGAAAAAGTTTTATTCTCACAAGAACATCTGTCAATGAACCGGTCGAAATTTACAAATATAGAATCGGGAAAAACCTTGTTAAGCTCACATCTTTTAATGATGAAATAGTTAAAAATTATGATATCAGGCCTGTCGAGGAACATTGGGTGAAGGGAGCAGACGGAGCAAATATTCATGTTTTTATTATCAAACCCCACAATTTTGATAAAAATAAAAAATATCCATTGATTTTAAATATCCACGGAGGACCGCAGCAGATGTGGGCTGACTCTTTCAGAGGAGACTGGCAGATCTATCCCGGAGCCGGTTATATTGTAGCCTACGCCAATCCCCATGGCTCTCCCGGTTATGGCCAAAAGTTTGTGGAAGCTATATCAGGAGATTGGGGAGGAAAGGTAATGGTGGATCTTGAAAAGGTTACAGATTATCTTTCAAACTTACCCTATGTTGACAAAAACAGAATGGGTGCTATGGGCTGGTCCTGGGGCGGTTATGCGATTATGTGGCTTGAAGGACATAGTGATAGATTTAAAGCAATGGTTGCTATGATGGGAGTTTATGACCTTAGATCAATGCACGGAGCAACAGAAGAGTTATGGTTTCCAGAATGGGAGATGAAAGGAACCCCGTGGCAAAACCCTGAACTCTACAAAAGGTTTTCGCCTTCAAGCTATGTTAAAAACTTTAAAACCCCATGCCTTGTGATTACAGGGGAAAGGGATTATAGAGTCCCCTATACACAGAGTTTGCAATTTTTCACTGACCTTCAATCAATGAATGTTCCTTCTGCGCTGATCATATTCAAGAATGACGGACATTGGCCCAACTATATAAAATCAATGCCCGTTTATTACAATGCTCACCTTGAGTGGTTCCACAAATATTTAGGCGGAGGAAAGCCCCCCTTCAAAACAGAAGATATGATAAGAAATTTAATAAAATTTAAAAATTAGAAAAAAAACTTGCATTTTTAAGAAAAAAGGTATAAAGTATTATATAGTTTATCCGATATAAATATAGGAGGTGGTGGATATGAGCACAGTCTCATCAATCAATTCTAATAATTTCTCACCTCTAATCAATAATTTAACTTCTAACTCCTCTAACAATTTATTATCGGAAAATATTTCACAAATTTTAGAGAAAGAGAGTTCCATCAGCACAATTTCTAAAATGGGAGAGCAGATAAATAAAATTTACAGTTTTGCAAAATCAACAAAAGATGAAGATACAATAGAGGGCTTTAAAACAGCTATGTTTATTCTTAACTCCCAGATGAGCTCATCAAGAGCAATTAATTTTTTCAAAACAGCTGAAAACCTTACATACACAAATGCAGAAACATTTTCAAACCTTTTTTCAACAGTGAATAGTTTGAATAAAAACAATCAAACATCCACAATAAATTCTTTTATTGATGCTATTAATACTATTTCCGATAAATTCGGAACAGAGGGGCTAAACTCTTTCCTTGAAAAAACTCAAAAATTGTCAGAAAAATTGGGTAGTGAAGATAGACTCAATTCTGATAAAACTA
Organism: Candidatus Aminicenantota bacterium; assembly: GCA_027031485.1. Taxonomy (GTDB): domain Bacteria; phylum Acidobacteriota; class Aminicenantia; order JAMOAD01; family JAMOAD01; genus JALXDT01. The sequence goes on from JALVQI010000046.1 coordinate 7,512, forward strand.
TGTTTTCTTATCTTAATACAGTTAAAGACATTGTTAACTCTTCAAAAAATACAGAGGAAAATGAATCCTTATTAAATACATTTTTACAGGGGGTAAATACTAATAGTAGCATAAGTGCCATAGATCAATATATTCAGAATTTCAGAAACCAAAACTTAAGCTAACCCTTTAAAAAACTAAATTTTCCAATCTTTTATATTCTCACAAAAAGTATCTAATAAAAAATTTTTTTGTTAAAAGATTGACTTTAAATTTTAATTTGTTATAATTCATAATGAACATCAAAAAAGAGAGATTTAGTAAAAAATCAAATAATATCTTAGGAGGAGGTATAATATGTCTCTTATTAAAGAGGTAATCGCAAAAGTTAAGGAAAAAAATCCTGCACAGCCTGAATTCCATCAGGCAGTGGAAGAGGTTCTAACAACTTTGGAACCCACAGTTGATAAGCACCCTGAGTTTGTTAAGGCTAAAATCTACGAAAGAATAGTAGAGCCTGACAGACAGATCATTTTCAGAGTACCATGGGAAGATGATGAGGGTAATGTTCATGTAAACAGAGGTATGAGAATTGAGTTTAACAATGCACTTGGTCCCTATAAGGGAGGACTCAGATTTCATCCAACAGTTTATGAAGGAATTATTAAGTTCCTTGGTTTTGAACAGATTTTCAAAAACTCTTTGACAACTCTTCCAATGGGAGGAGCAAAGGGAGGATCTGATTTTGATCCCAAAGGAAAATCAGATGCAGAGGTTATGAGATTCTGCTATTCATTCATGAGAGAGCTTTTCAGACATATTGGTCCTAACACAGATGTTCCCGCAGGAGATATTGGTGTAGGCGGAAGAGAGATCGGATATCTCTTGGGAATGTATAAAAAACTCACCAATGAACACTCAGGTGGTGTTTTAACCGGAAAAGCCTATGAATGGGGTGGAAGTTTAATCAGACCAGAAGCAACAGGTTATGGTAATGTTTATTTTGCAGCTGAAATGTTAGCAACAAGGGGAGAAACATTCTCAGGCAAAACAGTATTGGTAAGTGGTTCAGGTAATGTTGCTCAGTACACAATCCAGAAAATCAACCAGCTTGGTGGAAAGGTTATCACAATATCAGATTCTTCAGGAACAGTAGTTGACATGGATGGAGTAAAGGGTGAAAAATGGGATTTCCTCATGGAATTAAAGAATGTAAAGAGAGGAAGAGTAAAAGAGTATGCCGAGAAGTTCGGAGTTGATTATTATGATGGAAAGAGCGTCTGGGATGTGGTAAAAGAGCAGGGAATTAAAGCAGATGTGGCACTTCCTTCAGCAACACAAAATGAAATCAATGGTGAGCATGCACAGGCTCTCGTCAATAATGGTGTAATATGTGTGTCCGAAGGAGCAAATATGCCTTCAACACTGGATGCTATAAATATTTATCTTGAAAATAATGTTCTCTATGGACCTGCAAAGGCTGCAAATGCCGGTGGTGTTGCAGTATCAGGTCTTGAAATGAGTCAGAATAGCTTAAGATTACAATGGACAAGAGAAGAGGTAGATAATAAACTTCATGAAATTATGAAGAGTATTCATAAAAACTCCCTTGCTGCAGCGGAAGCCTATGGCAAACCCGGCAACTATCTTTACGGAGCAAACATTGCCGGTTTTCTCAAAGTTGCCAAAGCAATGTTAGCATACGGAATCGTTTAATAGCTGAAAACTAAAATAGAAGGGGGAGAGAAATCTCCCCCTTTTTTTATTTCAGGGGGAAAAATGGAGTTAGGCATAGAAGGAAAGATCGGAGTTATAACAGCTGCAAGCAAAGGTCTTGGTAAAGCAGCTGCAGAGTCTCTCGCAAAAGAGGGAGTTAAACTTGCCATTTGCTCACGAAATGAAAGCAGAATAAAACAAACGGCCAAGGAAATTTCAGAAAAATACAAAACAAAGGTTTTACCTCTTGTGTGTGATGTCAGATCAAAAGATGATATTGAAAAATTAAAAGAGGATGTCATAAAAGAATTCGGAACGGTTCATATCTTATTTACAAATGCCGGAGGACCTCCTTCGGGAAAAGCCCTTGATTTTACTCCCGAAGATTATGAAGAGGCTATTAAATTAAATCTTTTAAGCACAATAAATCTTATCTATGCTTTTTTACCCCATATGAGAGAACAAAAATGGGGAAGAATTATTGCCTCTACTTCAATTTCCGTAAAACAACCAATCCCCACAATTGCACTTTCAAATGTTTCAAGGGTTGGTATAATAGCCTTTATAAAAAGTTTGATTCAGGAAATTTCCAGAGACAATATCACAGCAAATATAGTTGCACCCGGCTATATTATGACAGACAGAGTTATGGAATTATTAAAGGACAGAGAAAAAAAAGAGGGTAAAAGTTTTGATGAACTTTTAAAAGAATTGGCAAAAAACACTCCTTTAAATAGAATAGGAAAGCCTGAGGAGTTCGGAGCTTTAGTCGCTTTTCTTTCTTCGGAATTGGCAGGATATATAAACGGTGAAACAATTCTCATAGATGGTGGTATGTACAAGGGTCTGTTTTGATAACTTGAACAAAATCTTTTAATATTGTATATTTAACCTTAAAATTTAAAAAAATAGGAGGGTATTATGGCAAAGCTTGTAGAATGTGTTCCCAATTTTTCAGAAGGAAGGGATAAATCAAAATTAGAGGAAATAAAAAAGGCAATTGAATCTGTTGCTGGAGTTAAACTTTTAGATGTTGATCCAGGAGAAGCAACAAACAGAACTGTCTTTACCTTTGTCGGCGATCCTGAGAGCATAAAAGAAGCCGCGTTCAGAGCTATTAAAAGAGCATCCGAGATAATAGATATGAGAGAGCACAAAGGTGCCCATCCGAGGTTAGGTGCAACGGATGTTGTTCCTTTTGTTCCTCTTGAAGGCGTCACTATGGAAGATTGTGTTGCAATAGCCAAGGAATTGGGTGAGAGAGTAGGGAGAGAGCTTAAAATACCTGTTTACCTTTATGAAGAGGCTGCTACAACGCCTGAGAGAAAGAGTTTATCCTATGTAAGAAAAGGTGAGTATGAAGCTCTCCCAGATAAATTAAAAGAATTAAAACCGGATTTCGGACCCGATGAATACAATGAAGATATTGCAAGAACAGGAGCAACCATAATAGGTGCAAGGGAATTTTTAATTGCATACAATGTTAACCTGAACACAAAAGATAAAAAACTTGCCAATGAAATTGCTCTCAATATAAGAGAAAACGGAAGATTAAAAAGAGATAGTAATGGAAAGGTAGTAAAAGATCAAAACGGAAAATCCTTGAGAGTTCCCGGCACCTTAAAGGCTGTAAGAGCTATCGGTTGGTATATAGATGAATACGGAATAGCTCAGATTTCAATAAATCTATTAAACTATAAAATTACTCCTCTGTGGAAAGTTTATGAGGAGGTAAGAGAGCAGGCTGAAAAATTGGGATTATTAGTCACAGGAAGTGAAATTGTCGGTCTTGTTCCAAAAGAGGCAATATATGAAGCCGGAAAATATTATCTTAAAAAACAGAATAAAACAACAGGAGTCCCCGAAAAAGAAATAATTGACATCGCTGTCAAATCACTTGGCCTTAACTCTGTTTCACCTTTTAACCCTGACGAAAAGATAATAGAGTATATTATTGCAAAAGATAATTCCATTAATCTTCTTACAAATCTTACAATAAATGATTTTACTGATGAGGTTTCCGTTGACTCTCCTGCTCCAGGAGGAGGAAGTGTTGCAGCTTTGGGAGGGGCTTTATCCTCTGCCCTATCGGCAATGGTATCAGCTCTTTCTTATAATAAAAAAGGTTATGAAGATTATAGAAATGAGTTTATTAATTTAGGCGAAAGGGCACAAAAGGTTAAAGATGAATTCTTAAAATTAGTTGATGAAGATACGAATGCTTTTAATAAGTTTATGGCAGCAAGAAGATTACCAAAGAAAACGGACGAGGAAAAAGCCGAAAGAGAGAGAGCTCTGGAAGAAGCAGCCAAATATGCTGCTGAGATCCCTTTGAAAGTTCTTGAAACATCGGTCCTTGCGCTTCAAATTGCAGAAAGAGTTTCAGAAATAGGAAATAAAAACTCAATATCGGATGCAGGTGTTGCTGGTTGGATGGGGAGAGCAGCGGCAGAGGGAGCATATCTTAATGTGAAAATAAATCTTCCGTCAATCTCCGATGAAAACTTTAGAAAGGAGATTATTTCAAAAGCCGGAAATTTCCTTGAAGAGGCAAGAAAAATTAACCAGAGAATTTCCATTAATGTTTTAAAAGCATTTGAAGAAGAATGAATATAAGAGAAGAGATAGAGGAGATAGAAAACAGTTATTTGCATCGGAGAGCAACAAAAAACAGTGAAAGCAAGGGAAGGCCTGTTTTTGAAGAAAAGGAGGATATAAGGCCACCTTTTCAAAGGGATAGGGATAGAATAATACACTCAAAATCTTTCAGAAGACTAAAGCATAAGACACAGGTTTTCATATCCCCCACAGGAGATCATTATAGGACAAGGCTAACACATACTCTTGAAGTATCCCAGATAGGAAGGACAATTGCCATGGCTTTGCATCTGAATGAAAGTCTTACCGAGGCAATCGCTTTGGGGCATGATTTGGGACATACTCCCTTCGGGCATTTCGGAGAGGAGGTTTTAAACGAGCTTTCCGATGAAGGGTTCAGACATTATGAACACAGTTTAAGGGTTGTGGATAAACTTGAAAACGAAGGAAAAGGTTTAAATCTCACTTTTGAAGTCAGAGACGGGATTTTAAAGCATTCAAAAGGTTTCGGAGATATATTCGCTCCTGAGAAGATGCCTGAAACACTTGAAGGCCAGATTATAAGATTTTCAGACATAGTGGCATATGTAAATCATGATCTGGATGATGCCATAAGAGCCGGTTTGATAAAACCGGATGATATCCCCAAAAGGCTTAATAAGATTTTAGGAGAAACAAGAAGAGAGAGAATTAATACAATGGTAAGAGATATTATTTTCACAACAAAAAAATATGATTATGATTATATAAGAATGAGTGAACCCATTTATGAAGCAACTGTTGAATTAAGGGAGTTTCTAAAAAAATATGTCTATAAGGAAGAGGAACACGAAGCTGAGAAAAATAAAATAATGAAAATTTTAAAAGATCTATTCTATTATATTATGGAATCCCCGGATGAATACATAGAAAAATTTCCCGAGGGGGATAGTGTAAAAAGGAGAGTAATAGATTTTATTGCCGGAATGACAGACAGATTTGCAATTAACCTTTATGAAAAACTGTTTGTTCCGAAACCCTGGAGCAAACTATAAACTTATAATTATTTTCCAGCTATAAGACTGATCTCAACCCTTACATTCTTAGGCAGTTTTGCTACCTCAACCACAGCTCTTGCTGGATAGGGAGGAGTAAAATATTCATCATATATTTTATTTAGCTCTGAAAATAGATTCATATCCGTAAGATAGACGTTGACCATCAATACATTTGAAAAATCAAGACCTTCCTCTTTAAGAACCGCTTTCAGGTTGGAAAATATCTGTCTTACCTCTTTTTCAAAATTCCCTTCTATTAGAACGCCATCCGCAGTTAATGGAATTTGACCCGAAGCGAAAACAAGATTATTGTATGAAATTGCCTGAGAATAGGGTCCTATAGCCTCCGGAGCTTTTTCCGTTTTAATTTCTTTTTTTGACATAAAAACTCCTAATTTTTTCTATTCTTTGAAAATTTACAATAACTTCTAACCACGCAGATATCACACTTTGGTCTTAAAGGGGTACAAACACTCTTTCCGTAAAGGACAAATATGGTATTAACTCTACTCCACCATTTTTCCGGTAAGACCTTCATAAGCTCCATCTCTGTTTCTACAGGTGATTTTGTTTTAACAAGACCAAGACGATTGGAAATCCTGTGAACATGGGTATCTACACATATTGTATTTTTACCAAAGCTTAAGCTCAAAACAAGATTTGCTGTTTTTCTCCCTACCCCCGGTAGTTTAATCAATTCTTCAAAAGTATCGGGAACCTTTCCATCATATTTTTCTAATAAGATTTTAGCCGTCTTCTTAAGATAATTTGCTTTCTGCCTATAAAATCCTATGGGTTTTAAAATGGTTTCAAGTTTTGTCTGCCCGATTCTTTTAAGGTCCTGAGGTTTTTTCACCCTTTTAAAGAGTTTTTTGCAGACAACCTCTGTTGTTTCATCCTTTGTTCTTGCGCTTAATATAACTGAAACAAGGACCAAAAAAGGGTCCTTTGTTTCCTCTTCCACTCTTTCTCCAAAGGGAAGAGAACCTTCAACCTCTTTTTCAATCAGAGTGAGAATTTTTTCTATTTTATCCGCATCTGTAGTTTTATTTTCTTCGTTCAACTATTTTTTCTCCGAAAGATACTTATCTATGGCAATTGCCGCATCTCTTCCGTCGCCCATTGCGAGAATAACGGTTGCTCCTCCTCTCATAACATCTCCGCCTGCAAAAACCCCGGGTATTGATGTTTGCAAGGAATCATCAACCTCTATTTCTCCTCTTCTCTTTATCTTTAAGCCTTTGGTTGTATCTGGAATCAAAGGATTAGGTTTTGTTCCCAAAGCAACAATTGCCACATCAACTTCAATAATATGTTCAGTACCTTCTATCGGAATAGGTCTTCTTCTTCCAGAATCATCAGGTTCTCCAAGCTCCATTTTGATACATTTTATCCCTTTTAACCATCCGTTTTCATCTCCAATAAATTCAATAGGTTGAGTAAGATAAATAAACTCTATACCCTCCTCCTCAGCATGCTTAATTTCCTCTATTCTCGCAGGCATCTCTTTTCTTGTTCTTCTGTAAATAATCATAGAGTGTTCAGCTCCCAATCTCTTTGATGTTCTAACTGCATCCATAGCAGTATTTCCCGCTCCAATCACCGCTACCCTCTTACCTCTGGCAATTGGAGTTTCATATTCGGGGAACTTATATGCTTTCATAAGGTTTACCCTTGTAAGATATTCGTTTGCCGAATAAACACCATTCAAATTTTCTCCGGGAATGTTGAGCATCCATGGTAATCCTGCTCCTGCACCTATGAAAAATGCCTCATATCCCTCTTCTCTTAATTCATCTATTGTAGCGGTTCTTCCGACAACAAAATCAGTAATAATTTCAACTCCCATCTTTTTAAGATTATCAATTTCATGCCTGACTATCTCTTTTGGTAATCTGAATTCAGGAATACCGTAAATAAGAACTCCGCCCGGTTCATGGAGAGCTTCAAATATTGTTACATCATATCCCATTTTTGCAAGATCTCCGGCAGCCGCAAGCCCGGCAGGGCCTGAACCTATTATAGCAACTTTCTTTCCCTTTCTCTCTCCGAATTTTTCAATTTTCGCAGCATTTATTTTTCTTTCATAATCCGCCACAAATCTTTCAAGGTGCCCTATCGCAATAGGAGGCTTACCCATTTTTATATATATGCAGTTTCCTTCACACTGCTCTTCCTGAGGACAGACTCTTCCACATACAGCCGGTAAAGAGTTTGTCTCCTTGATTTTTTTTGCAGCATCTAAAAATTTTCCCTCTTCCACCAATTTAATGAAACTCGGTATTTTAACTGCTACCGGGCAGCCCATAACACAGGTAGGAGAAGGACAATCAAGGCACCTCTTAGCTTCCAACATCGCCATTTCTTCCGTGAAACCTAAATTAACCTCTTCAAATATCTTGTTTCTGACATCAGGCTCCCTTTCAATCATATGAACCCTCTCTATTCCTCCTCTTTCCTTTGCCTTCATACTTCTTCTTAAATCGGCTCTCCACTCTTCTTTTCTTTCAATATTTATTTCATCAATTATTTTCTGGATATTTTCTTTTGACATTTTCCTACCTCCTCTTAATTTTTCTTCCCATACTGGGAGAGTACCTTTTCATAAGCAATTTTCTCCTGCTCTCTGTACACAGTTTGCCTTTTTAACATATTATCCCAATCAACAAGATGTCCGTCAAATTCGGGACCGTCAACACAAACAAATTTTGTTTCATTACCAACAGTAACCCTGCAGCTTCCGCACATACCTGTTCCGTCAACCATAATCGTATTCAAACTTACTAGAGTTGGAATATTGTATTCCTTAGTCAAAAGTGAAACAAACTTCATCATTATCGCAGGTCCGACTGCAAGAACCATATCAAGCTTTTCTCCTTCCTTTATAAGCTTTTTGATTGCATCGGTAACAAGTCCTTTTTCACCGTAGCTTCCATCATCAGTCATTATTATAACCCTATCAGAGTACTTAGCCATTCTGTCTTCAAGAATAAGCAATTCCTTTGTTCTTGCTCCTAAAATCGTGATAATTCTATTTCCAGCTTTTTTCATTGCAGCAGTAATTGGAAGAAGAGGAGCAATACCGACACCTCCTCCTACACTTACCACTGTACCCCAATTTTCAATGTGTGTAGGTCTTCCTAAAGGTCCCACCAAAGAATAAATCTCATCACCTACATTTTTCAAAGACAACTTAAAAGTAGTAGCCCCTATAACCTGAAATATGATTTCAATCCAGCCTTCATCAGGAGAAGAATCAACAATGGTAAGAGGTATTCTTTCATCTCCTTGGGAAGGAATAAGAATAATAAACTGCCCTGCTCTTCTCTTTTTCGCAATTCTCGGAGCAATGACTTTCATAGAATACTCATTTTCCGCAATGGTATTCTTTTCAATTATTTTATACATATAAGTCCTCCTAAATATTATAAAATGAACAGCATATAATAATATAAAATCCTTTATCTGTCCACTATTTAACTATTCCCTAAAATTTACCAAATTCAATTAAATTATTTTAATATTAAAATAAATCAGATTTGAAAACTCTTTTTTCTACACTCTTTTTTGCTCGGTTTCTCCGGTTAAGTAATTGATAACATTGGAACCATAGCTCATATTTAAAATCATATACACAATCTTCAGTCAAATATATTCAAAATCAGTGTTTTTCCGGACACTACTGGTTCAGGTAAAATAAGCTTGACAATAGAAGATATTATTAGTAAATTATGTGTTAATTAATAAAGATTGTAAGGAGAAAAATATGACACAATTACAGGAAGCAAAGAAGAAAAATATAACTAAGGAGATGGAAATAGTTGCTGAAAAAGAAAGTATCCTTACCATAGAGTTAAGAGAACTTATTGAAGCGGGAAGAGTTGTTATCCCCGCCAATAAAAACCACAAAAATCTTGATCCGATAGGAATCGGAGAAGGCCTTACGACTAAAATTAATGCTAATATTGGCACTTCAATGGATTTTCCCAAAAAGGAGAGAGAGCTTGAAAAATTAAAAGTAGCTATCAAGTATGGAGCTGACACAGTTATGGACCTATCCACCGGAGGAAAGATCGATATAATAAGAAAAGAAATCATAGAAAATTCCAAAGTCCCCATTGGTACTGTTCCTATCTATCAGGCTGCAATAGAAGCAATAAAAAAGAGAGGCTCAATAGTTGACATGAAAATAGAGGATATGCTTGAAGTTATAAGAAAACAGGGGAATGATGGTGTTGATTTTATGACAATTCATGCAGGCCTTACCTCCCATGCTGTTGAAAGAATAAAAAATCAAAACAGAGTTATGGGAGTTGTTTCAAGGGGAGGCTCTTTTCTTTTCGCATGGATACTTCACAATAAAAAGGAAAACCCTCTTTACGAGCATTTCGATAAAATTCTTGATATTGCTGAAGAGTATGATATTACAATAAGTCTGGGTGATGCTTTAAGACCCGGGGCTATCTATGACGCAACGGACAGACCTCAGGTGGATGAACTTATAATTTTAGGGGAACTTGTAGACAGATGCAGAGAAAGAGGAGTTCAGGTTATGGTTGAAGGACCAGGACATGTACCTCTTGATCAAATCGTGGCAAATGTAAAATTAGAAAAGAGAATCACAAGGGGAGCGCCCTTTTATGTATTGGGGCCTCTGGTAACAGATGTGGCTCCCGGCTATGATCACATAGTAGGAGCAATCGGAGGAGCTATTGCTGCCTCAGTTGGAGCGGATTATCTTTGCTATGTAACACCGGCAGAACACCTGGGGCTTCCCGGACCTGAAGAGGTTAAGGAAGGTGTGATAGCTTCAAAAATAGCCGCTCATTCGGCGGACATAATGAAAGGAGTAGGAAGGGCTGCTGAATGGGATTATAGGATGTCTGTTGCAAGAAGAGCCCTCGACTGGAAAAAACAGAGAGAATTCTCTCTTGATCCCGAAAAGTTTGATGAGATTAGAAATAAGTATAAAACAGCTTCGGATGCATGTTCTATGTGCGGAGATTTTTGTGCTTTGAAAATTGTTGACGAGTATTTCGGGATAAAGAGGGATGTTTACAAAAAAAAGCTCTGATAAAAAGAACCTGAAATTCGGAATTTCAGTAATCCCT
>JALVQI010000047.1 GCA_027031485.1 Candidatus Aminicenantota bacterium
TGTGCATCCGCAACAGCCACTGAAAATCCGACTCTTTTCATAACCGAATAATCACCTATGTCATCTCCAATAAAACATATGTTTTCAGGCTTATAATCATACTTTTTCAAAATACTTTCCAAAACAGGAAGCTTATTTATGGCTCCCACATAAACATCCTCAATCTTTAATCTTCTGGCTCTTTCAAGAACATTATTTGATTTTTTACCTGTGATTATTCCAACCCTTAATCCTAAAAGCTGTGCCAGAACAATGGCTGCTCCGTCTTTCACATCATAGGCTTTTATTTCATCTCCTGAAGGAAGAATATATATCTTTCCATCTGTCAATGTCCCGTCAACATCCATTAAAACCATTTTTACTTTTTTTGCTTTTTCTTTTATCTTTTGTTCTGTTTTATTCATTCTGATTTCTCAAGCAGAAGTGTTCTCAACTTCCAATTATTAAATTTATCATAAATCTTCTTAAATTTTAAATATTCTGAAGTATTTAACATTTTTGTTTTTATTCTTATCTCCCTTACAATAGTAATTTCTCTACCTTTCTTAATAGAATAAAGTATAAAAGAGTACTTATCGGTATTAATTTCCATTTTTTCAGGCAAATATAGAGGTTTTAAATCATTTTCTCCTTTTATTTTCCAAATCTCCTTTATTAATATCTTTTTCCCGAAATTAAAGGGATAATTTCTCTCTTTAAGACTGATATTAAAAGGAAAAGATGCAAAAGGATACGGATTATCCGGAAGATTAAGAACTATAATATTGCCCTGTTTAACATAAAGATCCTTACCTTCAATTGTTTGATTTACTTCTGCTCCATGAATAAATGATTTCAGATTTTTAAGTTTGTAATTTATACTCTCCGCTCCCTCGTTAAATATATTGGCATATTGAGAAAATTCCTTTGACTTTTCATCTTCGGATGATAATTTAAACAATCTCTTAATGATTGAATCAAAATAACCGCTCGTTTTTATGTTAATATCCGCTTTAAACTCATTTTTATCATTAATATTGATATTAAACTCTGCTATAACACTATTGGGTACCGAATTTTTGATTTTTACCCATTGGGACTTTTTGGCAAACATCAAGGCATCTGTTCCATCCGCAATCCCCGTATAACCCAGAACACTGTTTTCTCCATTTGGATCCAAAAATAGTGTTTTACCTTTCAAATTAACCTTAATAAGAATATAATTGAATTGAGATAAAACAACAAGCTCCTTTTCAGCGTCAGCCCATGTACCGACAAAAACTGGATGTGCCCTTAGACCTATTGCCTTTAACATTGCCATAAAAAGCACTGTCTTATCCCTTAAATCACCATATCCGTTTTCCAAAACCACAGAAGCTTTATGGGGAGAATAGCCATCCAGTCCAAGAGGAAGAGGAATATATTTGATTTCCGAACTTATAAATTTGTAAATTTCGGTTAATTTATCCTCCTTTGTTTTCAAACCTTCGGTTAACTTTTTGACTTTCTCTTTTATATTGTCGGTTATTTTAGAGTTTTCTTCATAATCATTATAAAGCTGACTTTCTGTCTTTTCCCAATTCTTTGATGTTGAAAAAGTGATATTGGGAGAAATATAAAAATCCGAAGCTCTGTACTCCTCAGGTTTTATCTTAGGGATATCCTTCATCTTAAAAGCGTATATTCTAAAATCACCATTTTCCATAACCTTTTTCTCAATCTTTTTCTCTTTTGTTTCATTCTTTATCTTTGTATAAAGCTTCATATTTTTGGGCAATTTTATCTCGAGAATCTTTTCCCTTATCGGATTTTCCTCCTGAAAAACAAAGATTGAGCCAATAAAACCTTTTCTGGATTCCTTTGTCTTATTGTACTCAATATATATCGCATCTTCCGGATCCACACTTTGAAATGAGTACACTCTATCAAGAATATTTGAGTAAAGAGAGGCTTTTTCCAGACCAAGCGGAGTTACAGTATTTATTGCTCCCTTCTCCACATTTACAAAAGTCAAATCCTTATTTAATATAAAAGCTTTCAAAACCTCAAGTTTTTCCTTCCCTTTTATAAACCTTATCTTATAATCACTATATTTATCCCTACCTGCGGCATTGAGAATCTGATAAAAATCAATATAATGTTTTTCAACTTTCTTTGTTTTATTGTCAAATGAAATGGAATACTTTCCTAAGAGTGTGTAAATATAAGAATCGGGGTAAAAAATAGGCCCATTTGAATCTTTATAAATTTTAATCAGATTTTGATCTATCGGAGCCTTGTTATCGGATAAAAGAAAACTAAAAAATATTATGATAAATAATAAAAAAACTATTCCTTTTCTTTTCATTTTTTCACCTCTCTTTCAAGTATAATAAAGCTTTTGTTGAATTTATCCATTTTTAAGAGTGCTTCTTTTAATACACTGTAATCCTCCGGAGAAAAGATTGATTTATACTGCTTATACACTCTTACAAACTTAATTTTATTTTTATCAATTTTTGTGATTTTTACACTCAGATAAACAGGTGTTTTTCTAAACTCAAAGCTATCCGGAAAAGCCTTAATTTCATAGAAAGGAGGAATTGTTATTGTTTCCTCAATTTTTGAACCGAGGGGAGATGTCATATTTACCGGATACATTCTTTTATTTAGTCTTGTAAGATTATAGACAACCAATGAGAAGTAAATATCCGCGGTGGATTTTCCTTCGGGTATTTTCATTAAATAATAATTTCCCAACTTTTCAAAAAAGTTAGGGGCTTTTATTTTGATTTTTATCTTATAAGGTTTTGCCAGATCCTCAGGATTCCCATACTCTGCTTTTTCAACCACTGTTCCCTGTTGCAGGGATTGAAGTATTTTATTCCAGATAAAGGTTTGCATCTTTCCGGGAAACCTTTTCCCAATCTGTCTCATAATAAGGTCATAGGTGCCCTTACCCTCAATGGAAAAATCCGATTCAAGTTCCCCCTTTTCATTTACTTTACTCTCTGCTTTTATGTATCCCATACTCTTTTCCGGAGGAAAGATTTGAATTTTTCTAATATCTTTACCCTTTTCCACCAGGTGCAATACATATTTACCGCTCATATATGCTTCTCCGAAGTCTGAACTAAGCTCAAGAGTTGGATCCATATAGACATATTTTCCGTTTTTCAGTTTCACTCCTACAATTGCGTGCTCAAAAAATATAGTAGGGACCTCAATGTCCGTTTTATGAGAAACATTAATGAGTACATCATCAGCTTCAATTCCGGCTATCTTTAACATTGCTATCATCAAAATGGATTTATCTCTGCAAACACCATACTGCTTCGTGAAAGTATAGCTTGCCTTATGGGGCTCTACAAATGCTCCCACATCCATAGATGAGCCCATATACCTGATTTTTTGAGAAATATACCTGAATATTGCTAAAATTTTCTCTTTTTCGGTTTTTTTACCTTTAATCAACTCTTTAACAATTTTAACCATCTCCGGAGTTTTATCTATTTTACCTCTGTTTAATTCTGCTCCATACCTTGATAACTCCTTCCAGTTTCTAAATGTGGATACAATTAATTTCAAACCCATATCATAGGGGGAGATCATCCCCATCTCTTTTTTAAATGGCTTTATATCGGAACCTGTCCATTGATAAACAATGTATTTACCATCTTCCGTTTTTTCCAGCTTTAGTTTTCCGTTTTTTACCACATAGTTTAATGGAAGTTTTTTGTCTATTTTCAATTCTATTTTAACATTTTTCACAGGAGTAAAAGACTGAAGTAATGATATATCAGAATAATTATTTTTAAGCAAAGGTTTTGAATGCATCTTAATCTTCATTTCAATGGCATCTCCCACTTTGAGAGCAGGAAATTCAACCCTTACCTCCCTGAAATTATCTTCAAAAATATTCATCTTTTGTGTCTCTGCCATTGTTTGATCCTTTATGTTCTTCTTTTCAACATTTTCAAAAGTCCCATCACTGTGAATAACCCTTGCGAATAATACCTCCACCTTATTGTATCTTTTATGATAGGGGAATCTTTGCGATGAAAAATCCTTTTTTCCTCTATCTGTAAGTATTTTTACAAGCATATAATTATCCGACACAAAAGATCCGTCTTTTTCGACCTGAGTTGAAGCAATATCATCAATAATAAGAGCATCCGAATTCTTATATATCTTTGAATCACCTGCATTTTTGATTTTTTCCACCAGGCTTTTGTCAACCCTGTTGGTTGCCGAATAAAGATTAAATACAAGAAAAAGAACAACTAAAACCAAAAACTTTCTTTTCATATTTCACCTCTATATTCATTTTTTTAATATAGTTTAAACGATTTAATAGCAAAAATGTTTAATATTATAATTTATTAGTTGAGGAATTGCTAATGATCCCGCACTATCTTTTTATTAGCCTTGAGCATTGAGCATTTAGCTAAATAGTGAATCGGGAATCGTGAATTGGAGTTGTTAGTGTTTTGTTCATTATTGTTTGTTATTTTTTTTATTAATTAAAATTTATCGTGCGGGCATTCGTGAATTGCCCCTACAGATATTATCTTCGTACGGAAATAATTTTAACCCCCGTTTATTTGATTTTTTATTTATAGATATATTTCCTATGTCCTATAAAATGAACTATTATTTTAAGTAACTCCTTATCCACAGTATACAAAACTCTATAATCTCCCACTCTTAATTTGTAAAAGTCAGATAATTCACCCTTTAAAGAAATAGGTTTTATCATATCAAAATTTTCAGATAACCATTCAATTTTATGTAAAATTCTCCGCCCTATTTCTTTTTCAAGTTTTAACAAACTTTCTTTTGCTGTTTTTGTAAATTTTACGCTATATGTCAATTATTTTAACTCTTTTTTAATTTCTTCCAAATCAAATAAGTTTCCGTTTTTCTCTTCTTCTTTGCTCTCTTTTAAAAGTTTAATAAACTCAGGTCTTAATTCATTCCCATAATCCGGATCAAAATATTCATCAAGAACATCTCTTATTATTTTTTTTAGTTTTTTTTCATTAAAAGTAATTATTTCATTATGCTCCATTTTCTCCCTCCAATATTATTATAGCAATTTTTAAAGATTTGGCAAGATAGCTGTTTGCGTTAAAAATAATCTCACCGAAAGTAATGATTTTACTTATTCTCAAATCTTTTCTTCGTCTTTTCAGGATTTTGCCTGCAATCCAAAACAGCATAGATGATTACACTTTTCTTTACAATCTTATAATAAATAGCAAAAGGAAATCTTCGGGAAAGAAGCCTATAATATTCTGAAAAAACTTTTTCATGGATTCCTGCAAAAATTTTCAAAGAATCAATATCCGATATTATATTCTCCATAAAATAATTTCCTAATCCTTCTTTCTGACTTTCATAAAAATACCACCCCTTTCTTATATCTTCCAAAGCACTTTCAAGTATCTTAATTTTCATAAAAATCTTTTAAGCTTTCTTTAACTTTTTCCCAATCATATATTTTTTCTTTACCATCTTTTAATCTTTTTACTCGTTTCTCTAATATATCTTCATGCCATTGAGGGGATTTATAATTCTCATTGTTTATAAGGTCATTCCACAATCTCTCCATTAACATGATTTTTTCATCCACACTCAAATATTTTAAATCAATTAATTTTTCCATCTTCTCCCTCCAATATTATTATAGCATTTTTTTAAGATATGGCAAGATAGCCCTCTGCGTCAAAAATAATCTTACCGAAACGGATAATTTAGTCAAAAAAATCATACTGAAAATAATTATTTAACTTTTTTCTCAAAATTTTCTAATTATTCTTATAACTCTCTTAAACTATTAATAGACTTCTTCATGAGTTCCTATATCCACGAAAACAACTCTTTTTTCATCAAGAAAGAAAAAAATCACCCTAATATCATAATCTACACTAAAGCTCCATAAATCCTTTAACTTTCCTGAAAGTTTGTGAGTTTTTAAACTTTTATCATAGGGATCATTTATAAACTTTCCTATCCTTTCAAAAAACTTATTTTCCAAATATTTATTCCCTTTAATTTTCTTTTTAAAAGCCCTCTTAAAAGATGAGCTAAAAGAAATCTCAATCATTAATCTATTGCCAATTCTTTTTTCAAGCTGCTGATATCCTTGCTAAATTTCAACTCTCCCTTCTCCACCTCTTTTAAACTATCCTTATAGTTTTCAAGAATTTTTTCTCTCCTTTCTTCTATAATATATTTTTCAAGTAAATTTTTAAGCTCCTCTTTCTCCTCTTTGTCCAATAATTTAATTTCTTCCACAAGATCAGAAAATTTCTTTGTTTCTTTCATTTTTTTCCCTCCAATATTATTATAGCATTTTTTTAAGATATGGCAAGATAGC
>JALVQI010000048.1 GCA_027031485.1 Candidatus Aminicenantota bacterium
CGGAGGGAGTGAAGATGGTATTGCCTGGAGATAACACTGAGATGACGATAGAGTTGATAAAGCCGATAGCGATGGAGAAGGGGTTGAGATTTGCTATCAGAGAAGGCGGAAGGACGATAGGAGCCGGATCTGTTACTGAGATTATTGAATAGAGGTTTTAGAGAATGGCAGATAACCGAATCATAGTTCATCTTAAATGTACTGTGTGCAAGAATAAGAACTATACAACAGTAAGAAATAGAAAAAACCAGAAGGGCAAACTTGAATTGAAAAAGTATTGCCCTACCTGTAGAAAGCATACGATTCATAAAGAATCTAAGTAGGCCAGTAGCTCAATTGGTAGAGCGTCGGTCTCCAAAACCGAGGGCTGGGGGTTCAAGTCCTCCCTGGCCTGCTTTTATAAAATAAGGAGTGAGAAGTTGTTAACTAAAACAAAAAAATTCCTGAGTGAGATTAAGTCAGAGATTAAGAAGGTAACTTGGCCATCTATGCAAGAGGTTTATGCAACAACTATTATGGTAATAATTGCAGTTATTTTCTTTGGCTTCTATCTCTGGTCAATGGATGTGGTATTTGGATGGTTGGTTCAGAGTTTGAAGAACTTTTTTAGGTGATGAAAATGGGAAATGAAGATATGAAATGGTACGTGGTCCATACTATGACAGGCTCGGAGGAGTTTGTTGCCAAGGCAATAAGGGAAAGAGCAGAAAAAGAGGGTATTGCAGACGAAATAGGTGAGATTCTTGTTCCCACTGAAAAAGTTGTTGAAGTTAAAGGTGGAGAAAAAAAGATTGTTACAAAAAGGTCCTTCCCCGGTTATATTATTATTCAAATGGTTTTGAATGATAGAAATCAGAATATAGTTAAAAATGTTCCTAAAGTAACAGGTTTTGTGGGAGCTGAAGGCAAACCCGTGCCCTTAACTGAGAAAGAGGTGAAAAGAATAATATCTCATATTGAAACCACTGAAAAGAAACCGATGCCTAAATATAAGTTTGAAAGAGGAGAAGCTGTTAGAATAATAGATGGCCCATTCCTTAATTTTAATGGAGTTATAGAAGAGGTAGATGAGAAGAGACAGGTTTTAAAGGTTACTGTCACAATATTTGGTCGAGCTACCCCTGTGGAGCTTGACTTTTTACAGGTTGAGAAGATTTAAAAAAGGAGAATAGATATGCCACCGAAAAAGAAAAAAGAAATAATGGCGCAGGTTAGGATGCAAATTCCTGCGGGTCAGGCAAGTCCGGCGCCTCCGGTAGGTTCGGCTTTGGGACCCCATGGAATTAGTTTGATGGATTTTGTAAAACAGTTTAATGATAAAACTTCGAAATTGGAACCCGGAATAACTGTACCTGTGATTGTTAATATTTATAAGGATAGAAGTTTTGATTTTGTCATAAAGACAACCCCTGCTGCTGTTCTTTTAAAGAAGGCTGCTAAAATAGCCAAGGGTTCGGGTGAGCCCAATAAAAACAAGGTTGGTAAGGTTAGTATGAAAGATATTGAGGAAATCGCAAAGTATAAAATGCCAGACCTTAATACCGATGATCTTGAAATGGCTAAAAGAATTATTATGGGAACAGCAAAATCAATGGGAGTGGAGATAGAAAATGAGTGAAACTACAGTTAATGCAAAGAAAGCAAGTTCAGTTGTTGGTGTTAGGAAAAGAGGTAAAAAATATCTGAATGCAAAGGCTAAAATAGAAGACAGGAGATATGATATAGAAGAAGCTGTTAAAATCATAAAAGAGGTAGCCTATGAGACTGCAAAGTTCGACCAGACAATCGAGGTTGCTATGAGGTTGGGTGTTGATCCCAAGTATTCTGATCAGATGGTTAGAGGATACACTGTTTTACCCAATGGAACAGGAAAGCAGGTTAAGGTTGTTGTAATCGCAACAGGTGAAAAGATTAAAGAGGCTGAAGAAGCTGGTGCGGATTATGTTGGAGAGGATGATATTATTCAAAAGATTAGTGAAGGCTGGCTTGATTTTGATGCAGTGGTAGCAACTCCTGATGTGATGAGGAAGGTTGGTAAACTTGGAAAACTTTTGGGAGCAAGAGGTTTAATGCCAAGTCCTAAATCCGGAACAGTCACCTTTGATATAGCAAATGCTATTAAAGAGATCAAAGCCGGAAAAGTGCAGTTTAAGGTTGATAAAGCAGGTAATTTACATTCAGGTATAGGAAAGGCCTCTTTCCCTAATGACAAGTTAGTTGAGAATTTTAATGCTTTTATTGAAGCTGTTCAAAAGGCTAAACCTTCTGGGGCAAAAGGTAAATACATTCAAAGAGTTTATCTATCTGCCACAATGACCCCATCAGTTGAAATAGATTTATCATCTTTGGAATAAAGGAAGGGAAAAATGAGGAAAGAGCAAAAATTTAAGATTGCAGAAGAGATAAGGGATATAATTGAGAAAAACAATGGGGTTTTTCTTGTAGAATTTAACAATATTTCTGTTGCTGAAATTTCTGATTTGAGAAAAAGGATCAAGTCTAATGAGAATTCAGGATTCAGGGTTGTGAAAAACACTCTTGTGAAAAAAGCTATAGGAGAAGATTTTCCGGAATTTCCTGTTGAAGTTCTGCAGGGTCCTACGGCTATGGCTTATTCAAATGACAAGTTTATTGAGGTTGCCAAAGTTCTCTTTGAATATAAGAAAGAGACGAGCAAAATTAATGTAAAAGCAGGTTTGGTTGAGGGGAAAAAGCTATCCCCTGAAGAAGCAGAGGCATTATCAAAGATACCTTCAAGAGAGGCTTTGATGGCACAATTTGCTGGACTAATGGTTGCTCCGTTGAGAAAATTCCTTATGACAATGAGAGCTCCATTGCAAAATTTTGATAATTTATTACATCAATTAAAAAATAAAAAGGAGGAAAAATAAAAATGGCAGAAATAACCAAAGAAGATTTTTTTAATCACCTTGACAAATTAACAGTTCTGGAATTGGTTGAGTACATTAAGGAGTTTGAAGAGAGATACGGGATTGAGGCTGCTGCCGCGATGCCGGTAGGAGTTATGCCTGCTGCTGGAGCAGCTCAGGGTGCTCAGGAAGCAGAGGAAAAGACCGAATTTGATGTTATTCTGAAGGAAGTTGGACCCAAGAAGATCAATGTTATTAAGGTGGTTAGAGAGGTAACAAGCCTGGGTCTTAAAGAGGCAAAGGCGGTTGTTGATGAAGCACCCGGTAGCAAAATAGCAGAGGGAGTTTCAAAAGAAGATGCAGAAAAGATTAAAGCCAAATTTGAAGAGGTGGGAGCTACTGTAGAAATTAAATAAGGAAAAGAAATTAACATTCAACCTAATTGTCTATATCATTTTTTTGTAATTTTAAAAAATTTAAAGAGGAAAAATGGAGAAAAATCCATATTTAGAAAGAAAGTCTTTTCAAAGAACTAAATTTAATCCCTCTGTGGATGATTTGATAAAGGTTCAAAAGGAAAGTTATGAAAAATTCTTGCAGATGAAGCATTTTCCGGAGGAAAGAGAAAAGGTCGGTATACAGGCAGCATTTGAAAAGGTCTTTCCTATTTCAAACTTTAAGGAAACGGCTGTATTGGAGTTTGTTGAGTATAAGTTGGGGAAATGGAGTTGTAAGTGCGGAAAACTTCAAGGTGTGGAAAATGCAAGAGCTGTATGCAAACATTGTGGTAAACCTTTACCCGTCGGTATTGAACCCGATAAAGAGACAGTTTGCCCCTATTGCGGAAATGAGGGGGATTTTGAATATCCTACATGTGAAAAGTGTGGAACAAAAGTGGAACTTAAGATTCCACATACTCCGGAAGAGTGTCTTGACAAAGGATATACATATTCAATACCTCTTTTTGTTAAATTAAGATTAATTGTCGGTGAAGAGGAAAAGCAGGAAGATAATCAGATTTCAGTAAGTGAACACAAAGAAATAAAAGAACAGGGGGACATTTTCTTTGGTGAAGTTCCCCTCATGACAGAAACCGGTTCCTTTATTATTAATGGAACAGAGAGAGTTATTGTTAATCAGCTTCATCAGGCTCCGGGTGTGATTTTTCATAGAGAAAAGAAAGGAAAAGAGAGTAAAAGCCCGTATAGAAGTGACTTAAAAGCGGTTATAATGGCTCACAGAGGAGCTAAACTTGAGTTTGTAATAGATAAAAAGAGACTTTTATTTGCCAAAATTAATGAGAAAAAGAAAATTCCTATAACGACTTTTTTGAGAGCTCTCAAGATTGAGGATGATGCAGATATAATTAGAAAACTCTATACTGTATATAAAGTGAAACCGGAAGGAGAAAAGATCCTATGGGAGTTTGGTCCTAAACTTTATAATAAAAAAAGCAAAGAGGAAAAGGAAGTTTCTCAGGATATTCTTCACCCTGAAACCGGTGAAGTTTTAGTTAAGAAAGGAACAAAGATAAACAAAACTGTTTATTCAAAGCTTGAAAAGATAGGGATTAAGTATATCTCTCTTTCAAAGGAAGAGTTAAAGGGAGCCTATCTTGTTCATAAAGTGGAAGGTGTTGAACTTAACCCCGGTGATCCTATTGATGATAATAGCCTTGATTTTCTTATTGCAAGCGGAAAGGAATTTGAAATTTTCTTCCCAGAGAAAGAGGATATAGGGACCTATGTTCTTAATACTCTGAAAAAGGATACAGTTAAAACAACAGAAGAGGCTTATGATTTTATCTTTACTCAGTTAAGACCGGGTGAACCTTTTCATCATGATCAGGCAAGACTCTATTTTCACAATCTGTTTTTTAACCCCAAAAGGTATGATCTTTCTCCTGTCGGAAGATATAAGATAAATTTAAAGCTTGATCTTGATGAACCTATAACTCAAACAACACTTACGGAAAGAGATATTATTGCAACAATAAAATATTATCTCAGGCTTTTAGAGAACAAGGGTGGCACGGAGGATGATAGAGATCATCTTGGAAACAGAAGAGTGAGACCTGTCGGTGAACTGGTAACAGACCAATTTGTTTCAGGGTTGCAGAGACTGGAAAAAATGGTCAAAGAAAAACTTATTTCAACTCAGGAACTTCAGTCTATCTTGCCCAAGGATCTTATTAACTCCAAGCCTATTACATCCGCCTTAAAAGAGTTTTTTGGGACATCTGAGCTTTCTCAATTTCTTGATCAAACAAATCCTCTTGCTGAGATTACTCATAAGAGAAGAATATCTGCATTGGGTCCAGGAGGTCTTAAAAGAGAAAGGGCTGGTTTTGAGGTAAGAGATGTTCATATATCTCACTATGGAAGAATTTGTCCTATTGAAACTCCCGAAGGTCAGAACATAGGTCTTATTGTCTCTTTGAGTACATATGCAAAGACCAATGAATTCGGATTCCTTGTTACTCCTTACAGAAAAGTTGAAAACGGTTATGTAAAAGACTATTATGAAATCACTGCCAAAGGAGATAGTAATTTTAATGTAGGCGATGTGGTTGAAAGGAAAGATCTTTTTAAAGAACTTGAAAAATTAAAAGGAAAAGGTTTAAAACTTCCTAAATACACATATAAGACATTTTACTTAACTCCATGGGAAGAAGAGAGACACATTATAGCTCAAGCAACTATTGAACTTGATGAAAATGGTAAAATTTTAGAGAAGAGAGTTCCTGTAAGAAGAGAAGGAAGCTTTACATATGTGGATAGAAATGAAGTTGAATATATAGATATATCTCCACAACAACTTGTTTCCATCTCAGCATCATTAATACCATTCCTTGAACATGATGATGCTAACAGAGCTCTTATGGGTTCTAACATGCAGAGGCAGGCAGTACCTTTAATCAGACCTGATTCACCTATTGTTGGAACAGGGGTTGAATATATTGCGGGAAAAGGTTCTAAAGGTGTTGTTATAGCAAAAAGATCCGGAATAGTTGAGAAGGTTGACGCGAATAGAATTATTATCAAGGTTGAAGATGAGGATGATATCGAAGGAAAAGATATCGGAGCTGATCTTTATATCCTGAAAAAATTTAGAAGATCCAATCAGGATACTTTTGTGAATCAAAGACCAATAGTTAAAAAAGGTGAAAGAGTAAAAAAAGGTCAGGTCATAGCTGATAGCTCAGCTACCGATAAAGGAGAATTAGCTTTAGGGCAGAATCTTTTGGTTGCCTTTTTACCGTGGAGGGGATACAACTATGAGGATGCAATAGTTATATCCAGAAGACTTGTTGAAGATGATTCCTTAACATCTATTCATATAAAAGAGGTATCCATAGAAGCAAGAGAGACAAAATTCGGTCCCGAAGAAATAACAAGGGATCTTCCTTTAAAAGGTGATAATAAAGAGGAAAAACTTAAAAATCTTGATGAATCCGGAATTATTAAGGTTGGTTCCTATGTTAAACCTGATGATATTCTGGTTGGTAAAATTTCTCCAAAAGCACCTTCACAACTTACACCTGAAGAAAAACTCTTAAAAGCTATTTTCGGACATAAGGCACTTGAAATCAAAGATTCTTCCCTGAAATGTCCACCGGGAGTTGAGGGTACGGTTGTTGATGTAAAGGTTTTTACCAGAAGAGGAGTTGAGAAGGATGAAAGAGCAAAAAGGATAGAACAGGAAGAGATAGCAAGGCTCGAAAAGAACCTTCAGGATGAAATCGAGATTATTAATATTGAAGCTAAAAAAAGATTAAGACCCTATTATTTGGGAAGGGTGCTTGAAAAGGATTTTAAAAATGAAAAAGTCACTATAAAGAAAAAGGAGAAATTAAAAGCTAAAATTTATGATAAATTAGAGATAGATGAGATTCTAAAACTTAGGCTTCAGCCTGATCCCGATAAGGATGCTGTCATAGATGAGATAAAGAGAAAAACCAAAGTGCAGGTTGACTCTATTAAAACAAGTTTAAACAACAAAATTGA
This sequence comes from Candidatus Aminicenantota bacterium, assembly GCA_027031485.1. Lineage (GTDB taxonomy): Bacteria > Acidobacteriota > Aminicenantia > JAMOAD01 > JAMOAD01 > JALXDT01. The sequence goes on from JALVQI010000048.1 coordinate 6,878, forward strand.
TGCTATAAGAAAAGGTGATGATCTCAGCCCGGGAGTACTAAAAGTTGTGAAGGTTAGTATAGCTATGAAGAGAAAGATACAGGAGGGAGACAAATTAGCTGGAAGACATGGAAACAAAGGTGTTATCTCCAGAATTTTACCTCCTGAGGATATGCCATTTTTACCTGATGGTACACCTGTGGATGTTGTTTTAAATCCACTTGGAGTTCCTTCAAGAATGAATGTTGGTCAGATTTTAGAAACTCATCTTGGCTGGGCTGCAAAAGCACTTGGATGGAAAGTTCAAACCCCTGTTTTTGATGGAGCAAGGGAAGAAGATATTGTTAATGCTCTGAAAGAGGCCGGCCTTCCTGAAGATGGAAAAATAACCATTTACGACGGAATGACAGGTGAACCCTTTGACCAGAAAGCTACTGTGGGAATTATGTATATAATGAAACTTGTACATATGGCAGAGGATAAGATGCATGCAAGGTCCACAGGACCGTATTCTCTTGTTACTCAGCAACCTCTTGGAGGTAAGGCTCAATTTGGTGGTCAAAGATTCGGAGAAATGGAAGTCTGGGCGCTTGAGGCTTACGGAGCTGCCTACTCATTACAGGAGATGTTAACTGCAAAATCTGATGATGTGGAAGGTAGAAATAAAATATATGAGTCCATTGTAAAAGGTACTTATGATTATAGTCCCAGTTTACCAGAATCCTTTAATGTCTTGGTTAGAGAATTAATGAGTCTTGCAATAAATGTTGAGCTTGGTAAAAAAGCCAGGGTAAATGATTTTAAGCTCACAGTTCCTCAAGAGGAAGAAGAGGATGCCGGTACAAACATTTTTTAATAAGGAGGGGAAATGATACCTAAAAAAAGTTTAACCATCCGAGGGATGAGTGTCAATGATTTTGATTATATGAAGCTTTCCCTTGCTTCCCCGGAGCAAATTATAGGATGGTCTTACGGAGAAGTGAAAAAGGCGGAAACAATTAATTATAGAACTCACAAGCCGGAAAAGGATGGGCTTTTCTGTGCTAAGATTTTTGGACCTATAAATGATTACGAGTGTTTATGTGGAAAGTATAAGAGGAAAAAACACAAAGGTATGATCTGTGAAAAGTGCGGAGTTGAGGTCACAGAAAGGAAGGTCAGAAGAGAGAGAATGGGGCACATTGAGCTTGTATCTCCCGTTACTCATATCTGGTATCTTAGAGGTCCGGGAAGTAAAATCGCCCTTACATTAGGACTCGATCAGAAAGATCTTGAAAGAGTCGTTTATTTTGAAAGATATATTGTTGTTGACCCGGGTGAAGCAGAGGGAGAATTGGATGAAAGAGACATACTTACTGAAAAAGAATATCAGAAACTCCTTGAAAAATACAGTGAAGATGATTTTGATATCAGAATGGGTGCCGAGGCAATAAGAGATCTTTTAAAAAAGATTGATCCTGAAAAAGAGGCTCAAACTCTGAGAAAGGCACTTAAAAAAGAGGGGTCTGTCCAGAACAAGCTCAAGCTTTCAAAAAGATTAAGAACAGTTGAAGCTTTTCTTGAATCAGGAAACAGACCTGAGTGGATGATCCTTGAGGTGCTTCCGGTTCTTCCTCCGGATTTAAGACCTCTTGTAAGATTGGACAGCGGAACATTTGCGTCTTCTGATCTAAATGAGCTTTACAGAAGAATAATTAATAGAAACAATAGATTAAGGAAACTTATTGATCAGAATGCACCCGAGATAATTATTAAAAATGAAAAGAGAATGCTTCAGGAGGCTGTTGACGCTCTTTTTGAAAATGGCGCAAGAGGAAAATACTATTTAGCTTCAAACAATAGACCGCTTAAATCTCTTTCTGATTCTTTAAAGGGTAAAACAGGAAGATTCAGACAGAATCTTTTGGGAAAAAGAGTTGATTATTCAGGAAGATCCGTTATTGTTGTCAATCCTAACCTTAAACTCAATCAGTGCGGTCTTCCGAAACTTGTCGCACTTGAACTTTTTAAGCCCTTTGTGATCAGATTGTTGGAGGATAGATATGCTGTTTCCATAGCCGGAGCTAAGGAGATGATTGAGGAAAGAACTCCCGAGGTCTGGGAGTGTCTTGAGGATGCTGTAAAGTATCACCCTGTGCTTTTAAACAGAGCTCCGACTCTTCACAGGAACAGTATTCAGGCTTTTGAACCTATTCTTGTAGAAGGGAAGGCAATTCAAATTCATCCGATGGTCTGTCCTGCTTTTAATGCTGACTTTGACGGAGATCAGATGGCTGTTCATGTTCCCCTTTCAATAGAGGCTCAGGTTGAGAGTAGAGAGCTTATGCTTGCGCCTCTGAATATTCTTTCTCCTGCCAATGGAAAACCTCTGGCAATTCCCACTCAGGATATGGTTCTTGGTATTTACTATCTTACGATAAAAAAAGATAAAGCGAGAGGTGAAGGTAGAATCTTTGCAACTCCGGATGATGTTAGAATTGCCTATGACTTGGGATATGTTGACCTCCATGCTACGATACTTTTGAGATGGAATGGGAAGGTAAAGAATATTGAAAAATACATAGAGGATAATCAGGATATAGCAAATTGTCCTGTTAAGGAAATAAATGGAATTATTGAGACAACTCCCGGAAGAGTGATCCTGAACAATGTGTTACCTGAGGAGATCCCTTTTATAAACGGACTTTTGAATAAAAAAGGTGTGCAAAATCTTGTATACTATGCCTATCAGACAGTGGGACTTGAACAAACAGTGGAAATCTTAAATTCTCTCAAGGAGATTGGATTTGAGTTTGCAACCCTTGCCGGTTTTTCAATCGCAGCCTCTGATATGATTACTCCTCCTTCAAAGGAGAAATTGATAAAAGAGGCTGAGAAAGAGGTTGATAAGATAATAAAAAAATATGAAGAAGGGGTTGTTTCTCCTGATGAAAAACACAATATGATTACAGATATATGGGAAAGGGTAACAAATAATATTACCAGGGAGATGAGGAAAAACATAGAAAAGAAAATGGAAGAGACAGGTGAATTAAACTCTCTTCTGATAATGGCACAATCGGGAGCAAGAGGTAAGATGGATCAGGTCAGGCAATTAGCGGGGATGAGAGGTCTTATGGCAAAACCTTCAGGAGAGGTTATTGAAAACCCGATTAAATCTAATTTCAGAGAAGGTTTAACATCTCTTGAATACTTTATTTCAACTCACGGAGCAAGAAAAGGGTCAGCAGATACAGCACTTAAAACCGCGGAAGCAGGTTATTTGACAAGAAGGCTTGTTGATGTTGCTCAGGATGTTGTGGTAACTGAAGAAGATTGCGGAACAACTCAGGGTATGGAGGTTTCTGCCATTATTGAAAACGGAGAAATAATAGAATCCTTTTATGATAGAATCCTTGGAAGGACATCACTTGAAAAAGTTGTTAAACCTGAAACTGGAGAAGTAATAGTTGATGTTAATGAGGAAATCGATGAAGAGAAAGCCACCAAAATAATAGCAACCGGTAAGAATAGCCTTAAGATAAGAACCCTTTTAACCTGTAAAGCCAAACACGGTGTTTGCCAGAAATGTTATGGAAGAGATATGGCCAGGGGAAAAACAGTAAACCTTGGTGAGGCTGTGGGGATTATTGCAGCTCAATCAATCGGAGAGCCTGGAACTCAGCTTACTATGAGGACATTTCATATAGGAGGAATAGCATCGGGTCTTGTTAATGTATCTGCTTTAAAAGCAAGAAACGAGGGTGTTGTAAAACTGACAAATGTCAGATATGTTCAGAATGAAGAGGGCGAGCACATAGTTATTAATAGAACGGGGCTTATCACCATTATTGACCACAAGGGAAGAGAGATGGAAACCTATCCGGTTGTGTATGGAGCCAAGCTTGCTGTTAAAGATGGAGATAAGGTTAAAAAAGGTGATATTCTTACCACATGGGATCCATATTCAAATGTTGTTCTTACAGAGTATGCGGGATATGTTGAGTTTAAAGATATAATAGAGGATGTTACCTTAATTTCAGTTAGAGATGAAAGAACAGGTCATGTTAAAAAACAGATAATAAAGTCAAAGGATGAAACAAAACAGCCTATCATAGTAATCAAAGATGAATCAGGTGCGGTTATCAGGGAATATCATATTCCTGCGGATGCCTTCCTTGAAGTTAAAAATGGTGAGAAGGTCAAAGCAGGGCAGGTTATTGCAAGAATGCCGAGAGAAACAGCAAAGACAAAGGATATTACGGGAGGTCTTCCGAGAGCTCAGGACCTTTTTGAGGCAAGAAAACCTCAAAATCCTGCTATTTTGAGTGAAATTGATGGATATGTTAAGTTTGGTCCTGTCTCAAGAGGTTTCAGAAAGATAATTATTGTAAACGAAGAAACAGGGGACAAGAAGGAATACAATGTTCCCACCTCAGCATATATACTTGTTCAGGAGGATGACTATATTAAGACAGGTCAACCTTTGATCGAGGCTCCTTCAGATCCGCACAAGATTCTTGAAGCATCGGGTGAGGAGGCTCTTGCCAAATACTTAATAAAGGAGATTCAACAGGTCTACAGATCTCAGGGTGTTGATATAAATGATAAGCATATAGAAGTCATTATAAGGCAGATGCTTAAATGGGTTAAGATTGAGGATATTGGAGATTCAAAGTTCTATTATGGACAGCTTGTTGATAAATTCAAGTTTCAGGAAGAACTTTCAAGAATATTGGCAGAAGGTGGAGAACCACCAAAGGCAAATCCGGCACTTTTAGGAATTTCCAAAGCTGCTCTTAACACAGATTCCTTTATATCAGCTGCTTCTTTCCAGCAAACCACGAGGGTTTTGGCTGATGCTGCTTTCTTTGCTAAAACTGACAAGCTCAGAGGTATAAAAGAGAATGTTACAATGGGAAGATTGATACCGGCTGGTACTGGTTTTAAGAAGTATCAACAGTATGAGGTAGTTGAGAAAATTGTAAAGGAAGAAGAGGGAGCATAAGATGAATAGGAGAAAGATAAATTATTATATCTATGTTTTGGCTGTATCCAAAAGAGCTCGCCAGCTTTTAAAAGGGGCAAAACCACTGATTCCATATAAAGAATTTAATGCTATTAAAATAGCTAAAGAGGAAATTGACAGAGGTCTTGTTATCCCGATAATTCCAAGTGAAGTAATGGAAAAGATAGAGGCTGAGGAAGTTCAAGAAACATCAGAGTAAATTAATCAGTTTAATATATGCGGCTGTAGCTCAGCAGGATAGAGCATAGGATTCCTAATCCTAGTGCCGGGAGTTCGAATCTCCCCAGCCGCATTAAAGATTGTTTTTGAAGAAAAGTGGACTCTTTTATTAATATAAAAGTGGTGCTATAATTTTTTATGGCATTAATGGATTTTATAAAACAGCATATAGGATTGGATTATTCTGTTCAATATAAGATTTTCACTTCCATTATAATCATTCTTTCCCTTTATATTCTAAAAAAAATCGTTCAATGGTTTGCTTTTAAAAAGATAAAATCTGCAGAAAGCAGGTATTTCTGGGGCAAAGCTTTTACCTATATAGAGGTGGGTGTAATTCTTTTGCTATTGATAAAAGTCTGGTTTCAGGGATTAAAACCCTTAGCCACATACTTTGGGCTTGTTTCAGCCGGTATGGCAATTGCATTGAAAGATATCTTTACCGATATAGCGGGATGGATTTTTATTTTAATTAAAAAACCTTTTTCCATAGGGGATAGGGTTCAAATAGGGAATTTTAAAGGTGATGTTGTTGATATAAGAGTATTTCAATTTTCTCTTGTTGAAATTGGAGTGTGGGTTGATGCTGAACAGAGCACTGGGAGAATTGTGAATATTCCCAATTCCCTTATTTTTAACGAGCCCCTCGCCAACTATACAAAGGGTTTCAGGTTTGTATGGAATGAGATTCCTGTTCTTGTTACCTTTGAAAGTAATTGGGAAAAAGCCAAAAAAATTCTGTTGGAAATAGTTAAAGAGCGAGGAGAAGAGGTTGCTAAGATTGCCGAAAAGGAGATTAAAAAGGCAACCATAAAATATTATATCCATTATTCTGTTTTAACTCCTACAGTTTATACAAAGGTTGTTGATAGTGGAATTTTACTCACATTAAGATATCTATGTGAAGTTAGAAAGAGAAGAAATTCTGAAAATGAGCTATGGGAGGAAATATTAAAGGAGTTTGGAAAACATGATGATATAGATTTTGCATATCCGACATACAGATACTATAATAATCTTTTAGAGGGTAAGGAGGGGACAAAACCAAAACCAGAGTCGGAGGAATAATTTAGAATTTGGTGAACCTGTCTGTTTACCGTGTGAAACGATTTTACGGTTTCACAGGGTCTAACCGTTTTGGGAATATTTGTGTTTCGCTATGGGGACACAAGGTAAGCTTTGAGCCCTTTATAAGCTTCGAGCTTTGAGCTTTGAGCTAATACTGAATGTTATTGGTTTGTTGTTATTTATAAATTCTTTTTTATTAATTTATTTATTTTAAAAGAAAATAACCGCTTACAATTTATCGGCGATTTTCCTTAATGTTTAGCTTAATGCTCATGGCTCAACGCTCAGGGCTCTTATTAGCTTTGAGCCCATAGCCTTGAGCATTGAGCAAAATCGTGAATGGTGAATTGTGAATTGTGAATCGGTGTAATATATTGCAAAGGGCAATTCATGAATTGCCCCTACAGATGTTTATTATGATTCGCCATTTTTTTAATTAAAGGAATCAAAAAAATAATTAATTACGAGAAATTACCCACATTCCCTGTCATTAGCTTAATGCTCAACGCTCAGAGCTCAAAGCTAATTCCTATCTTTTCACATCAATCCAATCGGGCCAGGTTTTTAGTTTTTTTGCCTCTTTCACTTCATCCCTTAAAACCTCAAGAGCTTTTATAAGCTGGCTATCTTCACCTTTTGAAAGCTCTCCAAGTTTATATGGGACATAAACATCGGGAGGGCAACCGTGATGTTCCATATTTGTAAATGTTCCGTCATTTACATACCAGCCTCTGAATGGCATTCTAACATATGTCCCATCTATTAGAAATACAGCTCCCGTTGAAATAACAGCTCCGAAGGTTTGTTCTCCGACCAATTTTCCTCTCTTTAATGTTCTTATTGACCATGGGAAAATCTCAGCATTTGAATAAGAGTTTGGATTTATAAGGACAACTATTGGTTTAGGCCAATTGTAAAATACTCGTCTGCTCTGAGGATATCCCTTTCCTCCTCCTCTCGGTATTGTAATCGCATGCTGGCGGGTCATAAGCATTGAAAGTAGGAGATCTGTTATCCAGCCACCTCCATTGTTTCTAACATCTATTATAAGTCCGTCTTTTCCATGGGCAACAGAGTAAAGCTCTTTCTCAAAATCCCTTGCATTCTGAGTTCCCATTCCTCTTATATGAATATATGTCAATTTACCGTTCGAGAGTTTTTCAACCTTTGCTCTTCTGCTTTCCACTATATTTTTATAGATTATTGTTTTAAGTGTTGAATAGCTTACAGGCCTTATTATAATCTCTTTTGTATCTTTCCCTCTTTTTACAGTTAAAAGGACCTCTTTGTTAATCGTATCTTCCATAAGTTTGTAAAAGTTTGTATGTGAGCCAATCTCTTTTTCATTTACCTTTAAGATAATATCCTTTGGGTAAAGTTTTGATATTTCTCTGTTTGCCGGACTGTATTTAAATACTTTGTGAACTCTTAAACCTTTTCCTTTATAGTGAGGACAAAATTCCACTCCGATATAGCCTGTTCTAACTTCATTCTTTTTCCAGCCTCCTCTTATTCCCTGATGTGAGGAGTTAAGCTCTCCCAATAGCATTGTGAATACATAGTTGAAATCATTCAGAGTCCTTGTCTTTATTGCCCAGGGTTTATAATATTCCCCTGCCTTTTTCCAGTCAATTCCATGAAAGTGAGGATCATAAAAGTGATTCCACAGTACTCTCCAGCCCTCATTGTACTTTTGAGCATTTTCCAGAGCTCTGTTTATTATTACCTTTGCTCTGAAAGGAATGGATTTATATCCGCTTCCTGAAACACCTATTTTTGCGAATGTTCCGTTTCCTTTTTTAAAATAGATTGTTTTACCCTTTTTATCAAAGGTTATTTCAGACGGATTTACAGCTGATTTTGTAAGTTTTTTTACTGTGAATTTTAATCCATCCCATTTTCCTAAAAATAGATATCCTCCCTTGTCATTTCTTGAAGCAAATGCAATGGATTTACTGTCGGGTGATACGGCTATTCCATATTCATGTCCGTAGATTGAGGTAAGCCTCTTTACCCTGTTGTTTATATTATCAAAATCTATCTTAACATCAATTTTTTTAGATTTTTTATTATTTTCCGTAGCTCTCTTATATTCATACTCATTCATCTGATCATATTTTTTTTCAAGAAAAACGGTGAAAATATCTATATTATTATCAACAGTTCTTTCTCCCATCTCTCCTCTTCTTGATACAAAGTATAGCCTTTTTCCGTCAGGAGAAAACACAGGATCAGTGTCAATATCAGGGTGTTTGGAAATATTGTAAGCCTTTCCTCCGTCCGCAGGGATTATGTAAATATCAGTATTAAAATCATTATCATCCTGTGAATAAGCAATCCATTTTGAATCGGGAGACCAGTTGAAAGTAAGTTCACTCCAGCCTCTAACAATTGCTTTCTCTTTTCCTGTTTTAATATCTCTTACAATTAGATTACCATTTCCTCTGATATAGGCTAACTTTGTTTTGTCAGGAGAAAGCTTCATCTCTCCTTCATCTTCGGGAGTGTTTGTTATTCTTTCAACCTTTAATTTCAGGGTTTCGGAAAGTCTATCTCTTCCTTTGTCCGAAGAGCTTATTTTAAAAATATTGTAATTTCCATCTCTATCTGATGTAAAGTAGAGAGATTTTCCATCCTCAGCCCAGCAGATATCCCTCTCTCTTGAAGATGTGGTAGTAAGTCTTTTAATAAGTTTTCCATCCTCACTCATTACGAATAGCTCCCCTCTGACGATGAATGCTATCTCTTTATTGTCAGGAGAGAGGAGCATTGTGTCTGCTCTGGATGTATAAGTCTTTTTCACAATAACAGGATCCTTGTAGTCAGAAGGTGCATATATTTTAATCTCTTCTGGCTTTCCGTCATTTAAAACTCTGTATAGTTTGTTTTTGTATTCAAAAACTATGATATTTTTATTGTTTGCAATACTTGGAAATCTTACCTGACCATTTTTAAAAAATGTAATCTGTTTAACATCCCCTGTTTTTAAATTCTTTTTATAAAGGTTGAATACCATATCCTTTGATCTGTCAGACACAAAGTAAATATATTTATCATCAGGGGAAAATTTTGGCCATTTGTCATTTCCATTGAAATTTGTAAATCTTCTGAAACTTTTATCTTTAAGGTTGTAAAGATAGATTTCAATATTTGCTGTTCCTCTATACCTTTTTCTCAGCTCTGGAGCTGTTCCGAAATTGAAAGCCACAATATCTCCTTTGTGGTTAAATGCTCCATTTTTTGAAACTTCGGGAATCAGCATAAAGGGAGTTCCTCCATTAAAAGGCACTTTGTAAACATTATAGTTTCTATAAAAATGATGGAGTTTTCCGGGAGTGTGGTAAATAATATATTTACCATCCGGGGACCAGCCTGTGACATAGTCCGAAGAATCCCTGAATGTAAGCTGTCTTGGTATTCCTCCCTCTGAATCCATTACAAAAACATCAAAATTTCCATTTCTGTCAGAGGAAAAGGCGATATATTTTCCATCGGGTGAGTAAACAGGATTTATTTCCACTCCTATATTATCGGTTAATCTTAAGGCCCTTCCTCCCTTAATTGAAACTTTCCAGATATCTCCATTGTATGAAAAAACCACGTATTGCCCATCCGGAGAAACCGAAGGTGTTCGCGGAAGGGATATTGTAGTCCCGCTTATTAAAAGAGTTGCTATTAAGATATTAACAAAAAACGATAAAACTTTCTTTTTCATCTATTTCCTCCTCTAATTTATTTCTTTTAAAAGTTCTTTCAAACACTTTGATGTTTTAAATGTATAGGGGGGAGAAACAAGATAAATTCCTGATATCAGCCTTCTTGGTATGCTTTCGAATATATTTATCTTTCTTATACCCCTTCTGAATGTTTTTATTTTAAAAAACATTGAAAGCTCAGATGTAAGATATTTATCTCCCGAAGATATTATGTAAATGGGCTTATGAAAATAGTTGGCAGCCAAGGCGAGAGAATAGCTTCCTATCTTGTTTATTATAAATTCATTGGTAATAAGATCTGCTCCAAGTATAATTCCGTCAGCTTCTTCAACCTCTGAAATAAGGGTACAATCCTCTAAGAGCTCTACATTGTGTAAGTTTGAAAGTGTGTCTGCCGTAATAATTCCTTCTTTTTGAGGGTAAGAAATTCCCACAATTACCTCCAAATCCTCACCTCGTTTTAAAAGTTCTGTTACCCAATGACTCATTGAGAGTGTAATCCATCTTTTCTTTGAAAAATTTTCATCCCAGAACTTAATAAATGTATTTTCCATGTCATCTTCAATCTCAGGAATTTTCTCCCCTTCGGCTTTAAGGCAAAGCAGGTTTATCTTATTGATAACAGCTCCCATTGATGAGTGGGTGAAAAGGATCTCCTTTGCAACAGTTTTAATCTCTTCTTCTGGTAAAATTTTAAAAAGTTCTTCAATTTTATTAGCTATAATAGTGCTCCCTGATTTTTTGTCTTTTAATATAATATCGAGCTCTTTTCTCCACTTTTTTTTCATTTTTACCTCAATTTTATTTTATGAGAGGCCTGTATGAAAGGCTCTCTTTTAATTCATAAAAATCACTTCCCTGAGGAACATTCCTTAATTTTGTGAGCAGTGTTTTATCATCTATTAGCTCATCAAA
>JALVQI010000049.1 GCA_027031485.1 Candidatus Aminicenantota bacterium
TTAAAAATGAAAAGAATATGGGCAAAGGCTATTCCTTAAGAAAGGGAATAGAGAAAGCAAGCGGAGATATTATAATCATTCAGGATGCTGACCTTGAGTATGATCCCGATGAATACGGAAAGCTTATAAAGCCCATACTTGAGAATAGAGCTGATGTTGTCTATGGTTCAAGGTTCATAACTACGGAGGCAAGAAGGGTTCTCTATTTCTGGCACTATCTTGGAAATAAAATTTTAACACTTTTTTCAAACATGCTATCAAACCTTAATTTATCCGATATGGAAACCTGTTATAAAGTTTTCAAAGCTAACATAATAAAAAAAATAAACCTAACTGAAAACAGATTCGGGTTTGAGCCTGAAGTTACATTCAAATTATCAAAAGTAAAAGGAATAAGAGTTTATGAAATAGGTATTTCCTACCATGGAAGAACCTATGAGGAAGGGAAAAAGATAAACTGGAAAGACGGGGTAAGAGCATTCTATGTGCTGATAAAAAATTTTATTCTCTACATTTTCCGAGGGGATAAAATAATATATAAAAAGTAAATGCCTGACATTGAACTATTTGGACTTTCCAAAAAAGATATTGAAGAAATTTATGAAATAGATAGAATCTGCTTTCCGCCGGAAATTGCCTTTGATAAAGAAACATTTTCACTTTATATTGAGGATAATAATACGATAAAAATAGGAGCCAGATTAGATAATAAGATAATAGGTTTTATCCTTGTCTATTTATTTTACGAATTCGGAGAAATTCTTACCATTGATATTTTGCCTGAATACAGAAGAATGGGAATCGGAAAAATTTTGATGAAAGAGGCTGAAAAAAGGATGAGAGAAAACTCAGTAATAAAGGTCTTTTTAGAGGTTGCTGTTAACAATAAACCGGCAATAGAATTTTATAAAAAATTGGGATATAGGATTGAAGGCATCATCCCTTCCTACTATCCTCCCGATATTGACGCATATTCAATGGAAAAAGAGCTAAAAGATTAAATTTCCTCTTCAGGGTTCTCTTTTTTAAGAATTACAAATTTTACACTGGCTTTTAACTCTGTTTCAAGAATAGATTTCATCTCTTCGCCGGCTTTTTTTATTGTATCTTCAGGAATTTTACCTATTCCATCAATATTGATAACAGCCCTCCTTGTGTTCTCTGTCATCTTTGAAAAATCTCCGTTTCTCCAATTCCACTTTCTGCACATAACATCCTTTGTATTATCATCAAAGTAAATAACCTCGCCGGGCAGAGGATTTTCCACCTCATTACCTCCCAAGGGAATAAATTTTTCATCCCCCGAAGAAAAGCCTAAAACAAGATTACCTGAAATTTTATCAAGATCATCTCCCCCGCAGGGAATAATATATTTTAAAGATAAGTAGTTAAAAAGAGCCACAAGATTGTTTATAAAAGGAATACTCTTTCCCTTTGAAACCCTTTTTATGAGAGATTTAACAGAAGGAGGGTATTTATTAGGATTTGAGCCGAATTTTCTGTGAGCTTCCTCCCATGCTTCTATATAAGGATGAGATGAAAACCCCTCTTTACTTTTAATCTCTTTATCTAAAAGTTCCTTAATTTTATCATTTGGTTCAGCATTATTTATATTTTCAGAGATTAAAACACCTCTTTTAAAATCCGGAAACATATCAAAAATCTCTTTTTTAATGATTATCTTCTTCACTTTATTCCTCCTTAACTCCTTAATATCTCCTCAATATTAAGTTCATACTCTTTAACTTTGTTCCTTAAAGTTCTTTCGGAAATTCCCAATATTTCCGCAGCTTTTTTTCTGTTGCCCAGAGTCTTTTTGAGAGCCATGATTATCATTCTTCTTTCCATCTCATCAAGCCTTACCAGTTCATCCGAGAGTTTTATCTTCTTTCTGTTTTTATCCAAAAAGAGATCCTCAGGATTGATCTCCTTTCCCTCAGCAAAAATCACAGCTCTTTGAATAATATTTTGAAGTTCCCTGACATTACCGGGCCAACTATACTCTTTCAAAAGTTTTAATGTTTTTACTGAGATCTTCAGCTCCTTTTTCCCGTTTTCCTCTCTGTAAACATTTAAAAAGTATGTGGTGAGGTATTCAATATCCTCCGGTCTTTCTCTCAATGGAGGAATCTCTATCGGTATCACATTTATTCTGAAAAAGAGATCCTCCCTGAACTTTCCCTCTGAAACAAGCTCATTTAAATCTCTGTTTGTAATTGATATTAATCTTACATCAACGGGAATTGTTTTCACCCCTCCCAATCTATCAACTTCACCCTCTTGAAGCACTCTCAAAAGTTTTGATTGAAGAGATGAGTGAAGCTCCCCTATTTCATCAAGAACAATTGTACCTCCGTCAGCCAATTCGAATTTCCCCGGTTTTGAACTTGTTGCCCCCGTGAAAGCCCCCTTTTCATAACCAAAAAGTTCCGATTCAAGAAGATTTTCCGGAATTGCTGCACAGTTTACGGCTATATAGGGCTTATCCTTTCTTGAACTATTTTTGTGAATATACCTTGCAAGCATCTCCTTACCTGTTCCACTCTCTCCCTGAATCAAAACAGGGGCATTAACCATAGCAGCCTTTTCAGCCAATTTTAAAACCTTTTCCATACTCTTGCTCTTAAATATTATTTCCCTGAACTTCTGAAGAGAAAAATCCGAAGGAAAATATCTTTTAACCGTATTCTGAAGCTGCTCCGCTGAAAAAGGTTTTAGAATATAATCGGAGGCTCCCTCTTTCATAACCTCAACAGCATCCTGAACTGTGCCGTAAGCAGTCACAAGAATAACGGAAGTTTTAGGCGAAAGCTTTTTTATTTTTTTTAAAAGCTCTTTTCCACTCATTTTCTCCATTCTGACATCACTTACAACGACCTTGTAAATATTTTTTTCAAAGAGCTCAAGAGCTTCAGCTGCAGAATGAACAATATCAATATCATACTTCAATCTTTTAAGAGCCTCTCCCATTGCCTTTGCCATGCTTACTTCATCATCAACAATTAAAATATCCTTAATCACCTTTTCCCTCCTCAATCTCAATAATTATCTCAGTCCCTTTGCCCTTTTCACTGTTTATGAATATCTTTCCATTGTGAGCCTTTACAATTCTGTAAACCACACTCAAACCCAGCCCGCTTCCCTTTGCCTTTGTTGTGAAAAAGGGGTTAAAGATTTTATCTAAAATCTCCCTATCAATTCCCTCTCCATTATCCTTTACGGTGATTATCTGTGTGCTCTTCTCCTTTCTTAACCCTATTTCTATTTTGCCTTTTTTCTTTCCTTTAAGAGCATGAATTGAATTTAAAATAAGGTTATAAAACACCCTTTCAAAAAGTTCAGGATCAAAGACAACATAGTCCTCTTTTATATTCAAAACTATATTTATATTCTCAGAATTTGCAAGAGGAGTTATTAGATTTAAAATATTTTTCAGATAGTTTTTCACCTTAATTTTTTTCGGTGATACGGTAATATCCCTTGTGAATAGCAAAATATTCGTGACAAGAGAGTTTAATTTTTTAATCTCCTCCCTTATAAATTTAATAAAATCAGAATTTAGTTTCGCTGTTTTCAAATCCTCTTCAAGCATAGAGGCATAAAGCTCTATTGAGCCCAGAGGATTTCTTATCTCATGGGCAAGTTCAGCTGCCATCTCTCCCATTGCCCTCAATCGGTTTGTTCTGGCAACCTCTCTTTCAAGTTTTTTAATATCGCTTATATCTTTTAAGATAAAGTAATAACCGATCTTTTTTCTTTTGCCCTTTAATTTTCCGAAAGATAAAAGGTAGATAAAATTATTATCCTTTATCTCTTTTTCAAATTCCTCGCCTCTCTCAAGAGCGGAAAGGAATTCCTCTGTTATTCCCACTTTTTTAATCTCTGAAAGCTTTATTCCCTTTTCAAGAAAAGGTAGCTTTTTTTTCATATTTTTATTATAAAGGGTGATTTTGCCGGAATTATCAAGGATCAGAATTCCAACACTTATCCCTTCTATAATATTACTTAGATAAGAGGAGAGCTTTTCCTTTTCCCTGAGACTTTTTTTCAGCTTTTTATTCACAACTTTAAGCTCAAGCTCAAGATTTTTTGCTCTCTCTTTTAATTGATTGTAAGAGGTTTGAAGCTCATCCGAGGCTTTCACGAATTTTTCAAAAGCCTCTTTTAATAGTTTTAATTCCTCATCCTTTTCCATTTTCATATTAGATTATATATATTATTTCCTGAGATTTCCAATTCCGGCAATTTTAAAGCCCCACTAATCAGTTCTGATTTCAAAAATAGGAACTTCATTTTTTTCTCTTTAAAGTAATAAGAACAACCTCATTTTTTGAAAAAAGTCTCATGGGAGGTCCCCATGTGGAAGCACCTGATGTTGTGTAAATATAGGAATCACTTTTTTTATAAAGTCCGTATGGGTATTTATAGACAAGGGAAACAATAATATTAACAGGGAAAATCTGCCCATTATGTGTATGTCCGCTGAGCTGTAGCTTAATCCCATATTTGACAGTTTTGTCAAAATATTCCGGTCTGTGATAAAGAAATATCTTAAAGCTATCTTTTGAGCAATTATTTATTATCTCCTCAAGGGTAATCTTCTCATTAAAAAACTGCCTGACCTCCGGATCATCCATTCCTATAATTTCAAGATTCGGAGCAATCTTCACACACTCGTTTTTCACTCTTTTTATTCCCGTTTTATCCGTTAACTCAACAAAAAGTTTATACTTTGAATAAAATTCATGGTTTCCGGTAACTGTAAATACTCCATCCTTTGTCTTCAACTCCTTTAATGTGTAAAAATCCTCTTTCATATGCTGAACACCGCGATCTATCAAGTCTCCTGTCATTAGAATAAGATCAGGGTTAAGTTTATTTACAATTGAAACAAGATGCTTTGTCCAGTTTTTTCTTTTTATACTGCCGAGATGAAGGTCTGAAAGATGAACAATTTTATAACCATTAAGATTTTCAGGTAAATCTTTATATTCAAGAACAATTTTTTTAACCTCTGGAAATTTAAGTCCGTTTATTACCGATACTATTGATAATATGAAAACAAAAGCTAACAGAACAGTACTTACTGTTTTAAGATAAGGAATATTTATTAAACTTAAAATATGAATCAACAAAAAAAATAAAAAAGATAAAGTTATAAAACCCATCCATAGATAAGAATAATAATGCAATAACTCTATCTTTAAAAAACTAACTGTAAACTCATATACAAAAAAGGAAATAGCTGAAAGGAATATAAATGAGCCCACAAATATTTTTAATCTGACTGATTCCACACTAAAAACAGATACAATCACCCTGTAAACCAAAAAGTTTGCAAAAATGTAAAAAGCTAAAATAAAAAGAAACATCAAAAAGATTAAAATCTTATTCATCCTAAAAAGTTTAGCATTATAGGTCTGTATTTTCAAGGACATATTTTGACTACAAATAATCTTCAAAAATGCAAAAAAAGATGTGTTGTCATCTTTTTCTTTTTAAATTATAATTGTAAAATGGATATAAAGGCTACACTTTTACTTATTTCATTAATTGTACTTTTCGGATACTTTGCAGAATGGATTTTTGAAAAATATTCCATACCGGATACCTTAAGTTTACTATTAATAGGTTTTCTGATCGGTCCTTCAGTATTAAATCTTTTAAGTATACAATCATTAAGTAAAATAGCACCTCTTTTCACAACATTTACTCTTCTCTTTCTTATGTTTGACGGAGGATTGGATATTGATCTGAAATCATTTGCCGATGGTTTAGGGTCCGGCTTAATTATAGGTTTATGGAATTTTTTTCTATCATCAATTTTAATCACCGGAATAATGTATTATATTGACAGGGATTTAATATCAGCACTCCTTTTAGGTTTTACTCTGGGAGGTATAACCTCTGCCTATGTTATTCCGATATTAAAGCAGCTTGATGTGAACAAAAAAGTTTTTACCGTGATGACCATTGAATCTTCTATTACCGATGTATTATCCATCGTTTTTGCAATCACAATTATGCAAATTAAGATTGCCCATCAATTCAAAGCAGGAATGATATTTTCCAATATAGCATCCCTTTTTGCAATCGCAGGCTTTACAGGAATTATTTTCGGTATCCTCTGGTTTTATATAGAAGGGACAATTGTAAAAGAGGATGAAAACTATATTATGATGATAGCTTATGTTGTATTAGTTTATATAATCACCGAATATTTAGGCGGAAACGGAGCGATTTCTTCCCTCTTTCTGGGGTTGGTTTTAGCCAATTCAAGAACAATAAAATC
>JALVQI010000050.1 GCA_027031485.1 Candidatus Aminicenantota bacterium
AGGGTGGAATGGGTATGGTTTATCTTGCCAGAGATAATAGATTGAAAAAAAAGGTAGCCTTGAAAACATTGCCTGCTTATTTAATTTCAGATAAAACTTTTAAAGAAAGATTGGTGAGAGAAGCTGTTACTTTAGGCCAGATTGAACATCCGAACATATGTAATGTTTATGATATTGTAGAAAAAGAGGACTATGCGTATATTGTAATGCAATATATTGAAGGTGAAAGTCTGTCTTCTTTGATGAAAGAAAACAAACTTGATTTTGATAGTATTATTGACATTGCGATTCAGATCGCAGGGGGGTTAAAAGCTGCACACGATAAAGGAATAATCCATAGAGACATAAAGCCTTCAAATATAATAATCACAAAGGATGGACTTGTTAAAATTCTTGATTTCGGATTGGCTAAGTCCGTAGGAAAAGGAGAAACTGAGGATATAGAAGGAAATTTGACCCAGTCAGGTATGATAGTGGGAACTGTTTCTTACATGTCTCCGGAACAGGCAGAGGGAAAAGAGCTGGACAATAGGTCTGATATTTTTTCTTTTGGTATTGTCCTTTATGAAATGTTTACAGGGAAAAGGCCATTTGAAGGGGAGTCACATCTTTCGATTTTAGCAAATATACTTTCAAAAGAAGAGTTACTTCCTTCAAAGATAAAAAAAACACTACCAAAACAACTTGACAAAATAATTAAAAAAGCTCTGCAAAAGGACAGAGAGAAAAGATATCAGGATATAGAAGAATTAAAAAAAGATTTGAAAGAATTGAAAGGAAAAAAATCTAATTTTAAAGAGGGCTCTTTTATTTCTTCTCTTTCATTGAAAATTATTTCTTTTCTATTTTTTCTTTTTTTAATAGCATTTTTTGTTTTAAAACCTCTCTTTAGGAAACCTCTGATAATTATCTTAAAACCTGAAACCGGGAAAAATGTGAGCAAGCTTTTGGGTCGTGAGATAGAGTTTCTTTTAAACAAATCATTATCTCAATTTTCAAAATATGAAATAATGAACAGTGAAGGTTATAAAGATTTATTAAAGAAATGGAGAAAAAAAGCAAGGATAATAGAAAAAGAAAGAATTGCTTTTTTCCTAAAACCTAAAGTTAATAAAATAGGTAGAATGATAAACATAGACACAGAACTTTATATCCCACCAAAAGCAAAGAAAACAATTACGGTTAACGGGGAAGGTACTTCCAGTATTCTGAGGTATCAGGTTGATAAAATAACGGAAAGAATTAAAGATTATCTTAAAGTCAAAAAAGATTTAAGGATAAAGAAAATTTCAGAACTCCTTACTTCCAATTGGGATGCCTTTATAAGCTTTTTTCATGGATATAAATCGTGGAAAGAGCTTTACATATCGGATGCAGGTAGATTTTTTAAAAAAGCATTGAAGCATGATCCGGAGATGGCTTTGCCTTACTATTATCTTGCGGAGATTTCTATTTTTAATGGAGATTATAAGGGGGCTGAAGATTTTATAAAGAAGGCTTATGAGAAAAGAAAAAATCTGAATGGTTATGATAAAGCCATAATATTGGCTCTATATTCAAAACTTACCCTAAAGTTTGAAAAGGAGAGGAAATATTTAAAAGAAATAATACGTTTAAAACCAAGAGATAAAATGTCCTATTATAATTTGGGCGAAGCTTATTTTCATCTGGGCGAGGTTAAAAAAGCTCTTAAATATTATAAAAAAGCTCTTGAAATAGATAAGGATTTTTCTCTTGCTTTAAACCATGCGGGTTTTTGTCTTTCTTATTTGGGGGAGCATATAAAAGCCCTTGATTTTCTTGAACGTTATAAAGAAATCAACAGAGGTGCTAATGCATATGATAGTCTGGGAGACGGATTCTTTTATATGGGAGATTATTTGAATGCGAGGAATAATAAGCTAACCGCTATAAATATTAATCCGGATCTTAATTGGGTTTATTATTCATTGGGTTTTATCTATTTTATGGAGGGAGATTTAAAAAACGCCTTTTTTTATAACAGGTTTTATACACAGAAATCAAAATCCAAAAAAAACATAGCGAGAGCGGCATTTCAAAAATCTTTTTTTCATTTTTTCCAGAACGATCTTGATAAGGCTGAAAAAGAGGTTGACTATGCCTTAAATACTTATGACGCCAGAGGTATATATACTATTATACCGGAGCTTTATTATTTAAAAGGGAGAATAGCTTTAACAAAAAGTGATATTAATACAGCCGAAAAGAATTTGTTTATCTTAGAGAATATTGTGAAAAAGTATACAATCACTGAAAAGCGTTTTTTCCCAGTTTTAAAGTTTTATCTATCTTTAAGAGCATTTGTATTAAACAGTAAGGGTAGGAAAAGAGAAGCTTTGAAAACAATGGATGAACTTGTATCAATGAAAGAGAAATTAGGTTACTGGAGTACATTTTTTAATTATCCATATTTTTTATATGATTACATAATAATTCTAAAATCTCAAAATAAGGATTACACAAAGATTTTAAGAAAATTGGATGAATACAATGCATTTTTATTTAAAAGCATAGTTAAAGTGGACAAAATAAATAAATTTTGATATAAAATATTAGAGGTGTGTGATGGAAGGTAAAAGATATGGCAACATTTATTTTGCTAAAAAGTTGAGGGAAATTTATCTGGGAGAAGAATTTAGGGCTTACAAAGTTGATGAAAACGGGGAAAGAAAGCTTAGATTAGCTACTGTCATTTCAAAAGATTTTAAATTTAAGATGGATGATTTGGCACCATATTTTAAACTTTTCGAAAACTCCAGAATGAAGAATCTTATCCCCGGGGAAGAAGCTAAGATTGTTAACGGACGCCTCGTAGTTTTAACTCCCTATAAGAAAGAGTTTAGAACTTTATCTGAAATATTGGAATATTCCTTAAAGAAGAATAACGGAATTTCCTTGGACAATGCAGTTCATATATTAATGTCAATTTTTGATATAGCCTTGGCTTTTAAGCAATATTATCAGGAGAATGGTAAAGAGCCTTATTTTTTACCTATTCCGGATGATATTGGTTTTAATAGTGAAGGAGCGGTTTTTTATAGATATCCTATTTGTAACTTTTTATTGGGAAAAGGGAAAGGTATAGAAGATGTCATAAGTAAATATTTCCCATGCCTCTTTACTCCAGGGAAAGAGATGTCACCAACGGAAGAGGTTTATGCTTTTACCTCACTATTTTATTTTATGTTAACCGGGAAAAGAATAAATGAGATTTCAGAGGATATTGACACGGCATATATTGCTTCATCGAAGCTTTCTGTTCCATATGATTTATATAAAACCATTCCCGAGTTTATAGTTCCCAAGATAGAGAAAGGATTTAGCGGGGATTATGTTAACTTATATGAGATGCAAAAAGATTTTGAAGAGATAATAATGGATGGTGAAATAACTCCTTCAACCTTTAACCTTGCTTTTTATATTAATTCTTTGTTTAAAGAGGAGAATAAGAAAGAGTTGGAAGAGATAAAAAAAGAAGAAAGAGCTGAACTTCCGCCTGATGAAATAGCTTTGGCAAAGGAAAAGGAAAAAGAGATAGAAAAGGATATATTTAGTACAATAGAAGAGATAGAAAGTAAAAGTGGAAGCAAAGGAGTATATTTTGTTATTGGCATAGCAGTTTTGATAATTGCTATTTTTCTATTTGTTTTTTTAGGAAGAGAAAAGAAAACTGTGGTTGTTCAAAAACCTCAACAGCAGGTGAATGTTGAGGAACTGGCAAAGAAAATTGAAGAAAAGCTTTCCGCAAAATATGAGGAAAAAATCAAGGCAATAGAAGAACAATATAAACAGGATATTGCTAAAATCAAGGATGAGCAAAAGAAAAAAGCTCTTCTTGAAGAGAGAAGGAGAAGGATAGAAGCATTGAAGAAACAACAGCAGTTGGAAAAGCAGAAAGCTGTAAAACAGGCCATAGAGCAGGTGAAGAAAAATGAGACAAAAACTCCCGAAAATAATACTGAGACGGTTAAGGATAATAAAACTAATGGTACTCAAAAAACAACTACTCCGGAGAATAAAACGGGAACAACAACTGAAAATAATCTCTCACCGCAAACCACAAATAATCAAGAGGCAACTACTGTAAAAAAGGTTGAAGAAAAAAAACAAGCTCCGGTTCAGCAGAAACCTGTACAAACTTTTAAAGAGGGAGACATAGTCCCTATCTCTACTCTGGATAAAAGTATAAAAATACTTAAACGGGTAAGCCCTTCGTTGTCCTATAGTGATGTGAGAATAGGAACAACAGTAAGAGTTATAATGCAAGTTTTGATAAATGAAAATGGAAGTGTTGAGAAATTTAGAATTATCAGGGTTTTCCCAAACATTCCTAATATGGAAAGCAAGATTAAAGATGTAATTTATAAATGGAAATTTTCAAACCCTACGAGAGAGGGTAAAAAAGTAAAAGTCTGGAAGACTATTTCTCTTGCCATCAAAAAATAATTCAAAAGGAGAGTTAATTTATGAAAAGAGTTAAAATCGTATCAACAGGTTCATATTTGCCTGAAAAAGTTTTAACAAATCATGATCTTGAAAAAATGGTAGATACTTCTGATGAATGGATTACAACCAGAACTGGAATTAAAGAAAGACATATTGCTGCCGAGAATGAAGCTACATCTGATTTAATTTTAAAAGCTGCGAAAAAAGCTCTGGAAAAAGCAAATTTAAAGCCAGAAGATCTTGATGGAATTATAGTGGCGACAATTACACCTGATAACACCTATCCGTCAACAGCCTGTTGGGTTCAAAAGGGACTCGGACTTGATAATATTCCTGTTTTTGATATTGCAGCTGCCTGTACAGGTTTTATTTATGGCTTAATTATGGCTGAGTCTCTCATAAAGTCTGGCTTAATGAAAAGAGTTTTGGTTGCAGGTGCGGATACTTTAAGTAAATTTACAAACTGGGAGGATAGAAGCACATGTGTTTTATTTGGAGATGGAGCAGGTGTTGCAATAGTGGAAGAGAGTGATGATGAGTCAGGAATAATTAGTAGATGCTGGGGAGCCAATGGAAATCTTGGAGATTTATTAATCCAACCTGCAGGTGGATCAAAAATGCCTCCCACAAAGGAAACTGTGGAGAAAAAACTGCACACAGTGCACATGGAAGGAAATAAGGTTTTTAGATGGGCTGTTAGATATATGAGTGAAGCTGCCCTAAAAGTTATTAAGCTTGCAGGGATGAAGGGAGAGGATGTGGATCTTTTTATTCCTCATCAGGCAAATATAAGAATTATAGAGCAGGCAAGAAAATATGCAAATATACCACCTGAAAAAACATATATAGTTATTGATAAAATAGCTAATATCTCCGCTGCGACTATACCAATAGCATTGGATATGGCTATTGACGAAGGTAGAGTAAAAAAAGGAGATATTCTTGTTTTTGATGCTTTTGGAGGAGGTTTTACCTGGGGAGCAATACTTTTAAAGTGGTAAATTGAAAATTCTTCTCCATAATAATAAAAATATCTTTGATAAGAAAGAACATCTTATAATGGGTATACTTAATGTAACCCCTGACTCTTTTTCGGATGGAGGAAAATACATAAACCGTAATTTTGCTGTAAAAAGAGCTCTTGAGATGGAAGAAGAGGGGGCTGATATAATTGATATTGGTGGGGAAAGCACAAGACCCGGAGCAGAGCCTGTGCCTCTTAGAGAAGAGTTAAATAGGGTCATTCCTGTAATAGAAGAAATCAGGAGAAGAAGTAAAATTCTAATCTCAATAGACACTTATAAATCAGAAGTCGCGAAAGCTGCTATTGATGAAGGAGCAAATATTGTAAATGATATAAGCGGAACTAACTTTGATAATAAAATGGTAGAGGTAGTAAAAGATTATAATGTTCCAATAATAATAATGCATATTAAAGGAACTCCTGAAAATATGCAAAAAAATCCTGTTTATAAGGATTTATTGGGAGAAATTTATGAATATTTTATTAAAATTAAAGAAAAACTGAATAAGAACAGTGTTTTTGACGAAAAGATAATAATTGATCCAGGAATCGGATTTGGGAAAAAATTGGAAGATAATTTTAAAATAATTAATAATTTGAGTTTTTTTAAAAAATTAAATCTTCCAATTCTTGTAGGATTGTCGAGAAAATCCTTTTTATCTTTGAATGGAAAATACAAAGTGGATGAAAGGGAAGAGCAAACATGTGTGGCCAATCTTATATCTTTGTTAAACGGAGCTTCCATATTGAGAGTTCATAATGTGAAGCAGACAAAAAAACTTCTGGAAACATTTCTTGCTTTTAAAGGAGAAAAGATTGATTGAAGCGATTAATCTTGAAAAGATATACTCTGGAAGAAAGGTTGTTGACAATGTGAATTTAAAAATTGAAGAAGGTAAAATTATTGCCCTTTTAGGTAAGAATGGGGCCGGGAAAACAACTTCATTTAAAATGATTTTAGGTGTTGTAAAACCAAACAAAGGGAAAATTTTCCTTGATGGTGAAGATATAACTTTAACTCCTCCTCACGAAAGAGCGCTTTTGGGTATTACTTACTTACCTCAAGAACCTTCTATTTTCAGGAAAACAACAGTTTATAATAATTTTATGATTATTCTTGACGAGAGAATTAAAGATCGTAAGAAAAAAGATGAGATAATTTTTTCTCTTATGAAAGAGTTTAATATTGAATACCTAAAAGATTCAATGGCTTACAATCTTTCAGGGGGAGAAAGAAGGAGAGTTGAAGTTGCAAGAGCTCTATTGATTGAGCCGAAGTTTTTACTTTTGGATGAACCTTTTTCAGGAGTAGATCCATTAACTATATTGGAATTGCAGAGTTTGTTATTAAAATTAAAAAAAAGAGGAATTGGGATTCTCATATCCGATCATAATGTTTATGATACACTGGAAATATCAGATAAGATTTATGTTTTGGATTCAGGAAATATAGTTGCTGAAGGTCTTCCTTCAGAGGTTGTGAACAATCCTATTGCTAAAGAGAGGTTTTTTGGTGTGGATTTTGTTTTTAAAAGCAGTTAAGATGTAGTTTTTACAAATTGACAATATATCTATATTTTGCTATTCTTATCTCTAATTTTAGGAGGTTAAAATGTATAAAAAAGGGAATTTTTTATTTACATCTGAGTCAGTTACAGAAGGGCATCCTGATAAAATAGCGGATCAAATTTCGGATGCGATCTTAGATGCTTTAATTGATCAAGATAAAGATTCACATGTGGCAGTTGAAACAATAACAACAACAGGTCTTGTTTTTATAGCTGGGGAAGTTACAACAAAAGGTTATGTTGATTTCCCTCAGGTAGTAAGAGATACTGTTAAGGAAATAGGTTATACGAGAGCTAAGTATGGTTTTGATTATGAAACATGTTCAGTTATTTCATCCATTCATGAACAGTCTCCTGATATAGCAATGGGAGTGAATCCGGGAGGAGCCGGTGACCAGGGGATGATGTTTGGTTATGCTACTACTGAAACCGAAGAGCTTATGCCAATGCCAATTATGTTTGCTCATAAATTAGTAAAACAACTCTCAAAGGTTAGAAAAGAGGATGTTTTACCTTATCTCAGACCCGATGGAAAATCGCAGGTTACAATAGAGTACATTGATGGAAAGCCTGCAAGAGTTGATACTGTAGTTATTTCAACTCAGCATTCTCCAGATGTTAAACAATCTGAAATAAGGGAGGATGTAATTGAAAAGGTTATTATGGAAGTTATTCCTTCGGAGATGATAGATGATAATACCAAATATTATATAAATCCGACCGGTAAATTTGTTATGGGTGGTCCTATGGCGGACACTGGCTTGACAGGAAGAAAGATTATAGTGGACACATACGGAGGTGTTGTTAGTCACGGAGGAGGAGCCTTTTCAGGAAAGGATCCCACAAAGGTTGATAGATCAGCTGCATATATGGCAAGATACATAGCAAAAAATATGGTCGCAGCAGGTGTTTCAGATGAATTTACAGTACAGCTTGCCTATGCAATAGGAGTCGCTGATCCTGTTTCAATTATGATAGATACTCACGGAAAAGGAAAAGTTGATGAGGCAAAAATTGTAAAAGCCATAAGAGACATCTTTGATTTGACTCCCAGAGGTATAATTAATCAGCTTGATCTTTTAAGACCTATTTACAAGAAAACAGCTGCATACGGACATTTTGGAAGAACAGAGGATAGTTTTTCCTGGGAAAAGACAGATAAAGTTGAAGATATAAAAAATGCTTTATTTTAAGGAGATAAAATGAAATATGATGTAAAGGACCTTAATTTAGCGGATGAAGGAAAAAAGAAAATAGAATGGGCAGAAAACAATATGCCTGTTCTAAGAAAAATCAGAGAGGATTTTGAAAGAGAAAAACCTCTGAAAGGTGTAAAAATTGCCGCATGTTTACATGTTACGACAGAAACCGCAAATTTAATGAGAACATTAAAAGCAGGTGGAGCTGAAGTGGCTTTAACAGCCTCAAACCCTCTTTCAACTCAGGATGAAACAGCTGCGGCTCTTGTAAAGGAGTATGGTATTTCTGTTTTTGCTATAAAGGGGGAAGATAATGAAACTTATTATAAACATATTTATGAAGCTCTTTCAATTGAACCTGATATAACTATGGATGATGGAGCTGATCTTGTTTCAACTTTACATACTAAAAAAAGAGATCTCTTATCAAAAATTAAGGGAGGAACAGAAGAGACTACAACCGGAGTTATAAGATTGAAGAGTATGGCGAATCAGGGAGTTCTCGAATATCCTATAATTGCTGTAAACAATGCTATGACAAAGCATTTTTTTGATAACAGGTATGGAACAGGGCAGAGTAGCCTGGATGGAATTTTAAGAGCGACTAATGTTTTAATCGCGGGGATGAATTTTGTTGTAGCTGGTTATGGTTGGTGTGGGAAAGGTGTTGCAATGAGAGCAAAGGGAGCGGGTGCGAGAGTGATTATCACAGAAGTTGATCCAATAAAGGCTCTTGAAGCTTCAATGGATGGCTTCTGGGTGCTTCCGATGAAAGAGGCGGCAAAAATAGGGGATATTTTTATTACTGTTACAGGGAACAAGAATGTTATAGATGTTGATCATTTTAAATTAATGAAAGATGGAGCCATTGTAGCAAATTCCGGACACTTTAATGTTGAGATAAATCTTGAAGGTCTTGAAAAAATAGCGGTTAGGAAGAGAGAAGCAAGACCTTTTGTTAAAGAGTACAAGCTTGACGATGGTAAGAGGATTAATATTCTTGCTGATGGCAGGCTGGTTAACCTTTCTGCTGCCGAAGGGCATCCCGCTATGGTTATGGACATGAGTTTTGCCAATCAGGCTCTCTCTGCCGTACATATTTTGAAAAATCATAGGGAAATCGGAAAAACTGTAATAGATGTTCCGGAACACATAGACAGAGAAATTGCAAGATTAAAGCTTGAAACAATGGGAATAAACATAGATAAACTTACGAAAGAACAGGAAGAATATTTAGCCGGTTGGCAGGAGGGGACATAATGAGTTTGGTTTTAAAATTAATTCCTGAAATTGATTTGATTAAAAAAAAGAATTTTAAAGAAAAAACTGTGAAAATATGGGAAAAGGCTATCAATGAGAATAACTGGAAAGAAGAAGATCTTATGAAAATGCCTTTTACTCTTCTGATTGAAAATACTGAGATTAACATAATTAATCACACAAGAAGTGTGACACAGACAGCCATTAAGATTGGTGAGGCTCTAAAAGATTTTCATGGTGAAAAACTGAAGATTGATTTTGATATTTTAACAGCCGGTGCTATTTTACATGATGTAGGGAAGCTTTATGAGTATAAAAAAGTTGATGGTAAGTTTGTTAAATCTGAATTGGGAGCTATTGTAAGACATCCGATTTCAGGAGCTGCTATTGCTTACGGGGAAGGAATGCCATTTGAAATAGTACATACGATTGCTTCCCATTCGAAAGAGGGAGATGCTGCAAAAAGAAGTGTGGAGGCTATCATAATTCACCATGCTGATTTTCTAAATTATGAACCATTTAAACTCTGGGGGTAAAAATGGGAGAAACCTTTGTCCAGAAGGTATTTTCAAAGAAAGTAGGGAAAAAGGTTGTTCATGGGGAGATTGTTGTTTTAGAACCTGATTATGTTATGTCCCATGATAATGCAGCCCCTATTTCAAAGATATTTGATAAATTTGGAGTGGAAAAAGTAAAATATCCTGAAAGAATTGTTATTATTCTTGACCACACTGTTCCTGCGCCAACAGAGGTTGAGGCTTCCAATCATAAATTGATAAGAGAATTTGTAAAAAAACAGGGCATTACCAATTTTTATGATATAAACAATGGAATTTGCCATCAGGTTTTATCAGAGAAAGGATATGCTCTTCCTTCAAAAATTATTTTGGGTTCTGATTCCCACACAACAACATATGGTGCTTTTGGAGCCTTTTCGGCAGGCATTGGAAGAACTGAAGTGGCTTCTATCTGGGCAACCGGAGAATTGTGGATGAAAGTACCTGAGGTGCATAAATTTATAATAAAAGGTAAACTTCCTGAGGGTGTTTTTGCTAAAGATGTTGCTTTGCATATTATTGGGAAAATAGGTGCTGATGGAGCAACATACAAAGCTGTTGAATTTACTGGTGAAGTAGCTGAGAATTTTACAATTGCTTCACGAATGGTTCTTTCAAATATGGCTGCTGAAATGGGAGCAAAAGCAGGATACTTTTTGCCTGATGAAAAAACTTTGGAGTATGTGAAAGATATAGCTAAATCCGATTATGAAGTTTTGACCTCTGATCCTGATGCTGAATATGAAAAGATTGTTGAATTTGATGTTTCTGCTTTAGTACCTCAGATTGCAAAACCTCACACAGTTGATAATGTTAGCCCGATTAACGAGGTTTTAGGGACAAAAATACATCAGGGATTAATAGGAACCTGTACCAATGGAAGATTGGAAGATCTTGAAGTAGCTGCAAAAATATTAAAGGGAAGAAAAGTGAAGAAAGGGGTTAGATGTCTTGTTTTTGCTGCTTCTATGCGGGAATTTATCAAAGCACTTAAAAAAGGTATTTTTGAAATTCTGGCAGAGTCCGGATGTATAATTATGAATCCGGGATGTGGACCCTGTTTGGGAGCTCACGAGGGTGTGCTTGCTCCGGGAGAAGTTGCCATATCAACAGCAAATAGAAATTTCAAAGGAAGAATGGGTAGCAGAGAATCTTTTATTTACCTTGCTTCTCCGGCGACTGTTGCTGCTTCTGTAATGGAAGGTGAAATAACTGATCCAAGAAAATATCTTTTATAGGAGGTAAAAGATGCCCGGTACAATAAAAGGAAGAGTCTGGAAATATGGGGATGGGGTAAACACTGATGTTCTTTATCCCGGGAAATATACATACAAAAATCTAACAAATGAGGAAATGGCAAGCCACGCTCTTGAAGACCTTGATCCTGAATTTGCAAAGAATGTTAAAAAAGGGGATATTATTGTCGCAGGAAAGAATTTTGGAATGGGAAGCTCAAGGGAACAGGCTGTTACCTCTTTAAAATATGCAGGTATTTCAGCGATCATAGCAAAATCATTTTCAAGAATATATTTCAGGAATGCCATAAATCAGGGTATTCCCGCTATTGAATCTTCCGAAGCGGTTGATGCAATAGAAAACGGGGAAACTATTGAAATAGATTTCAAAAGCGGAATTATTGTAACAAAAAAAGGGAATTTTAAATTTCCTCCTTTCCCTGATAAAATGCTGGAAATCCTCGAGGCTGGCGGTCTTGTTAATTATACAAGACAAAAATTAGGTAAAAAGTAATGTGTGGTATTGTCGGACTTATAGAAAATAATCGTGCAGTCGAAAGATTATATAGAGGATTATTAACTCTTCAACACAGAGGACAGGATGCGGCCGGTATCTTGACCTATGACGGGGATAGCTTTCATTTTAAAAAAGGCAAAGGTCTTGTCAAAGATGTTTTCAAATCCTTTGAAGATATTCAACTTTTAAAAGGGAATATTGGAATAGCGCAGGTAAGGTATCCTACAATAGGAAGCGGAAAATCCGAGGATGCTCAGCCGTTTATTGTAAATTATCCCTATGGAATTGCCATAGTTCACAATGGAAATGTCCCCAATTATAACAGTGTCAGAAGAGTGATAGAGAAAGAGTATAAAAGAATGCTCTATTCTCATAATGATGTTGAAGCTATTCTTAATATTTTTGCTCAGGCCCTTTCAGAAAGGATGAAGAGTGAGATTGTTTTCAAAGATATTTTAAAAGCAGTGGAAAAGGTTTATGATACTGTAAAAGGAGCTTTTTCGGTTTTGGCATATATAAAAGGTTTTGGGATGGTTGCTTTTAAGGATCCTCTTGGAATCAGACCTCTGGTTTTTGGCTGGAAAAAGGATGAATTTTTACCTCAGTATGCTTTTGCATCCGAGAGTGTTACTCTTTCAAGCCTTGGTTATAAGGAATTCAGGGATGTGAAAAATGGTGAGGTGATTTTTATAGAAGAGGGAAGCAGGAAAGTTCATGCCGGAAGGGTGAAAAAGTATGAAAAATGTCCTCATACTCCCTGTATTTTTGAATGGGTTTATTTTGCAAGACCTGATTCTGTCATAGACAGGGTTAATGTTTATAAATCAAGGGTTTTTATGGGTAGGTATCTTGCGGAGCGGGTTAAAAAAAGGAATCTGGATATTGATGTGATAATACCTGTGCCTGATTCAGCAAGGGATGCTGCAATTGAACTTGCGAGGGTCTTAAATATTAAATATAGGGAAGGTCTGGTAAAAAACAGATATATTGGCAGAACCTTTATAATGCCCGGAGAGGGGACAAGAAGAATTTCTGTTCTTCAAAAACTTAACCCGATTGAGTCGGAAATAAAAGGAAAAAAAGTTTTATTGGTGGATGATAGTATTGTTAGAGGTAATACTTCAAGGAATATTGTGAAAATGGTGAGGGATGCAGGTGCTGAAAAAGTTTATTTTGCCTCATATTCTGCTCCGTTAACTTCACCTTGTTTCTACGGGATAGATATGCAAACAAGAAATGAATTTATAGCAAGAGGAAGAGATGAAAAAACCATAGCTAAAATGATTTCTGCAGATGAAGTGATTTATCAAACTATTGAAGATATGGAAAACGCTGTCTCCGGAGGAAATCCCGAATTAAAAGAGTTTTGCAATGCCTGTTTTACAGGTCATTATCCGACAAAAGAAATCGATCAACAGCTAATAGAAGAAATAGAAAAAGAAAGGGAAACTATAAACAAGAAAGAAGATCAATAATTTTATTGATTGAACAAAAGTATTCTTTTCCTCCAAAATACAAACCACTAATTCACTAAAACTTAATTTTTAATTTCTTGACAAAAATCTGTTGTAAAATATTCTGGATATTATTTTCTATCCGGATCAACTCCGTTTGTAATCCAGGCCTCAGCTGTTTTTTCAGCATTCGGAACTTTTCCAGCATCTATATACCTTTCCCATTGATAAATTCCACTTTCCTGAGCAATTTTTTTGAATTGAAGAGTTAATACAGCTGAGCTTAAAATAACGGCTGATCTTTCCATTCCCTTTGTTTTATAAAGTTTCTGTCCCTCTTCCATAACAGTTTTTGCTTCGGGGGAAAGAGGTTTTAAATTTCTCATATCAACCATAACTCCGAATTTAGAAGGAGCTGTCAATAAGGCTTTTTTCGACTCTTCTACCCATTTTTTCATCTCTTCCGCACTTAGTACTCCTTCAAAAGTTAATTTATAGCCCCATGGCTTTTTTTCGATTTTATACATCTGTTTCACCTCCAATAATATAATTATAATGAAGTATAAATATAAAAAAAATAGGTGTCAATAGAAAAAAAGAAGATTATTTTAAATGTCAATTTTTTGACTTCTTTTTTTTTAACCGCTTAATATTTTGATATGTTATTGTGGCATGGTTTTTGAATAAGTTTATCGGAGGTTTAATGTGGATTTGACAACTTTGTTAGGAATCGCAACTTCTTTCGGGCTGGTTTTTATAGCCATAGCATCTCAGGGAAATCTTTCTGTTTTTATTAATTGGAATGCCCTTTTAATTGTTTTAGGTGGTACCTTCGGAGCTGTTCTTGTAAATTATCCGATAAAAAATGTATTACGTGTGTTTAAGGTTGTTAAAAATGCTTTTTTCTATAAGTCAGATGATCTTGTTGAGATTATTCCCAAAATGGTTAATTTTTCAAGAATCGCAAGAAGGGATGGTTTGCTTGCTCTTGAAAGATTTATAGAGGATGAGGATGATATTTTTATGGCCGAGGGTTTAAGAATGATTGTTGACGGAATTGATCCAATAACTATTAAGGAGATACTGGAAAATGAGATAGATTATCTTTCTGAAAGGCATCGATCGGGTTATGAACTTTTCGAAGCTATGGGTAATTATGCTCCTGCTTTTGGTCTTTTGGGAACTCTGATCGGTCTGATTTTGATGTTAAGATCTCTTGATAGTCCTTCCAAAATAGGACCGGCTATGGCAATAGCACTTGTTACAACATTCTATGGGGCACTCTTTGCAAATATTATTTTTTTGCCAATCGCAGGAAAGCTGAAGGAAAGATCCAACTTTGAAATTTTGAAAAAAGTAATGATATTAAACGGACTTATATCTATCCAACAAGGAGATATACCACGAATAGTGGAACAAAAGCTTGTTTCATTTCTTCCGACTGAAATCAGAGAGAGATATTTAAGGGAGGGGATTCTGTGATTAAGTATAAGGAGAGATTGGGAGAGAAAAATAAGGGTAATAGTAGATGGCTAACACTGTATATATCTATGATTTTGATTATTTTAACTTTTTTCATATCCCTTTCCGCTTATTCCATAAGAACCTTTAAAAAAATGAAAAATTTTCAAAGAAGTTATAGTGAAAGTCTTATCTTTTCAAAGGGTAAATCGAGAGGAAAGATATCAATAACAAACTTTGGTAATGGAGATAGGTTAGCATTAATAATAAATGATTTGAGAGAAAAGGGTATTTCCAAAGAGAAGATGGATGAATATTTAAAGACTTCGGATCTAATAAACCTTGGAGTAAGAGAGGGTAATGATGGGTATACTTTGACACTTCCTACTAAGGTTCTTTTTATAAATCAGACAAAAATTGATCCAAGGTCATATGTTTATTTATCAAAGATAGGTTACCTTGTAAAATATCTTCCATATTATGTTTATATAGAAGGGTTTGTTTTAAACGGAGAGCAAATAAAGGGGAATAGGTGGGAGATAGCTGCTAAAAGGGCCTTGTCGGTTTATAATTTTTTCAGATCAATGGGGATTGATAAAAGGAAAATGGTAGTGGCAGGTTTTTTTCAAAATATAGCTGAAGATTCCTATCTTAAGATCAGGTTTGAAAAGGAGGATTAATGAGAAAAAGAGTTGAAACAGGTGGGATAAAATCAAAATGGATGCTGACATTTTCCGATATTTCAACTCTGATGTTAACTTTTTTTGTATTATTGTTTGGAATATCATACATTACACCTAAAGGGATAAGGTTTTTTAAACAAATATTAAATATAAAAATTCAAAAAGGGGTGGGGAAAAGTTATCCTTCCGAAGGGGCGATTTTTACACCAATCCCGGGTGTTCCATTATTATCTTTGAATTCACAAGAAATAAGTCTTATTGATGATTTATCCGAACTTTACGAGAATTATAAAGGGGAGGGGAATCTGAAACTTTATTCGGGCTTTGAGAAATTAACTTTAATTATTGGTAATGATCTTTTGTTCCCTTTGAATAGCTGGTCTCTTACAAATAAAGCAAAGATAATCCTTTCGGAAGTGGCTTTAAAATTGAGAAAGTATAAATACAAAATAATAATAGAGGGACATACTGATTCAACTGTTTCACCAAAGATTAGCAATGAAGAGTTATCCATAAAAAGGGCTTTGTCTGTTTTAAATTATTTGGTCTCAAAGGGCTTATCTTCCGCTAATCTGGGGATAGCCGGGTATGGTGACAGCAAACCACTATATCCCGAGACTGATCCTATCAGTAGAGCAAAAAACAGAAGGGTTGAAATAACAATTTATTTAAGGAGGATATAAATGGGCGAAGAAGAAAAAATTGACCTTGAAGAAAAAGGAGGAGGTAAAAAAGGTTTTCCGATACTTTTAATTTTGATAGTTGCCATACTTTCAGCGGGGATAACTTTTGCTGTTGTAAAGTTTGTTCTTACTCCGAAACCGCCGGCTCAAACGGAAGTTAAAGGGGAAGAGGGAAAGAAAGTTGAAGAAAAGGCAAAAACAGAGGAAAAAACATCTGAAACCGCCAAGGAAAATAAAAACAGCGAAGAAACCACTGATCTGGCAGAGGAGGGTGGAGATACATCAAAAGGAGTTCTTTCTTTAAATGAGTTTATAGTAAATTTGAATGATCCTATTGGCAGAAGGTATATTAAAGTTAACATGAAGTTGGAGCTTGCAAAAAAGGAGTATGAGGATAAAATCAGATCTGATGAAATTTTGATTCCACAGATCAGAGATGTTATCTTTTTGATTATTAGTTCCAAAACTTATGATGATCTCAGAACTGTTTCCGGAAAGTTGACATTAAAGCAGGAGATTATTTCTAAGGTAAATGAGGTATTAAGCAAGAAGTTTGGAGAGGATGTTGTAACAAACTGCTTTTTTACGGATTTTGTAATACAATGATGAAAGTAAGCACTCCGGAAAAAAAGATTGAAGATATGCCGGCTTTTAAAGAGCTGGTAAAAGAATGGGAAGATTTTCTTGATCTTAAGGTGAATGTCTTTGTTGAATTGGGAAGAAAGAAAATGACCGTAAGGGAATTTTTAGAATTGGATATTGGTTCTATTGTGGATCTTAAGAAATCTGCTGGCGAGAGTATGGATATATATGTGAACGGAAGCTATTTCGGAAAAGGTGAAGTAACTGTTATTGAGAATACTTTTGGGTTAAGAATAACAGAAATATACGATAGAAAGGAAATATAATGCCGCAGAATACTCCGTCTCTTACTTATTCCACTTTCAAAGTGTTTGTTGTATTGATTTTTATCATAGCAATAATCCTATTTATCGCATATTTGTTGAGAAAAGTAAACTTCACGGGAAGCAGGGTAGTGGGAAAGGAGAGTTTTGATATTGTGTCAAGGTTTCCTTTGGGAGAACGAAAATTTTTATTTTTGGTAAGAGTCGGAAATGAGTTGATTTTATTGGGAGTTACTCCTCAGAATATAAACTTTATAAAAAATGTTGATAAAGAAAGTTTTTTCAATAATGAAAAATCCCATGTAAAAGAGGAAACTTTTTTAAAACTTTTGAAAAATAAACTCAGGGGTAAAGTAAAATGAGGAAAAAAATTGTTTTTATTCTTCTCCTGTTTTTACTCTTTACCACTGTTTCTCTCTATTCTCAGGTTAAGGGTAGTAACAATCCATCATTTACCATAAATGTAAAATCAGGGGACAATTGGTCTTTGCCTGTGAAGATTATGATTCTTCTTACATTCCTTTCGCTTTTACCCACACTTTTCATTATACTCACATCCTTTACGAGGATAGTGATAACTTTTTATTTCTTAAAGCAGGCCTTAGGCTCAAGGGAAATGCCCCCAAATCAGGTTTTGGTGGGGCTTGCTCTTTTTCTAACAATTTTTATAATGACGCCGACCTTTAATTCTATATACAATCAGGCAATAGTTCCGTATGAGCATGGAAAGATTAATGAGGTACAGGCAATCAAGCAAGCTTCCATTCCATTAAAACACTTTATGTTAAATCAAACGAGAGAAAAGGATTTGAAGTATATAATAGAACTTTCCAGGATACCATATCCTCGAAAAAGAGACGAAGTTAGCATGACGGTTCTTATCCCGGCTTATATATTGAGTGAGATAAAAACCGGATTTGAGATAGGTTTTATAATATACATACCATTCTTAATAATTGATGTTGTGGTTGCTTCCATACTTGTATCCCTGGGGATGATATTTCTTCCTCCCGTAATGGTTTCTTTGCCTTTTAAAATAATACTTTTTATTTTAGCTGACGGGTGGACCCTTTTAGTGGGTGCCCTGATTAAGAGTTTTGTTGGAGGATAGTATGAATGAAGCATTAATTTTAGGTTTGGCAAGAGAAGCGATTTGGACAGCAATTCAGGTTGCAGCTCCCATACTCTTGATTTCTCTTCTTGTAGGGCTTTTGATCAGTATATTTCAAGCTGCAACCTCAATCTCCGATGCGACACTTAACTTTGCCCCAAAAGTTTTAGCTGCAATTTTGGTATTCTTTCTCACAATGCCGTGGATGGTTAATAAATTGGTTACCCTTGTTCAATATCTGATAAAGAATATCCCGTATTTTATAAGAGGATAATGATTAAAGCATTGAATCTTTTTTATTGGAAGCAATTTTTATTGGCTTTAATAAGAATGTTGGCTTTCGTTTCTGTGATGCCTTATCTTTCAAATCCGGCAATAAATATGAGAGTTAAAATAATTTTTGCTCTCTTCCTTACAATTATAGTATTCCCTTTACTTCCTTACAATACCTGGATAATTCCGGATTCTGTTATTCCACTAACTTTCTTGTTATTTAAAGAAATTACGGTTGGTGTGATCATTGGATTTGTGGTAAATTTGCTTTTTATGAGCATTATAATTATGGGAGAACTTTTGGGTTATCAGATAGGCTTTACAATGGCAACAATGGTGGATCCTATGAGTTCAATGAACAATAACATATTAACCATATTTTCCTTTATCCTGGCTACAACTCTTTTTCTTGCGATTAATGGTCACTACTATTTCATATGGGGAATGAAAGAGAGCTTTGCTTTTATACAGCCCGGACTTTCGCTTTTAAAAATTTCTGTATTGAAATATATAGTTTTATTGGTTAAAAAGATTTTTGTTATTGCAATAAGAATAGGTGCTCCTGCCATTGCAACAGTCTTGTTTGTCGATATAACTCTTGGATTTATTGGAAAACTCTCTCCAAAGGTACAGATAATTTTTGTGGGATTCCCTTTGAAAATTGTTTTTGGTTTGATTGCTCTTTCCTTTATTTTTTCAATTTCTCTTAATATATGGAAATCCGAAGTGAATAGATTGCCTGAGGTAATATCAAAAATATTTTTATATGTGAGATAAAATGGCAGATAAGGGAGATAAGACAGAAAAGCCTACACATTGGAGACTACAAAAAGCTAAAAGGGAGGGGAATGTTCCCCGTTCCAAGGAGATTACGGAAGGGTTTATTCTGCTTATGCTTGCCATTTCAATGATATATTATTTACCTTTTTTGGGTAAAACGATTATTAATTCTTTTAATTTCTTTTATTCACTTGCTGCGAACATGAGGGTTAATGAGGAGAATTTTGTGTATTTAATGGGAAATGCTTTGAGTATCTTTGCTTTAATTCTTATCCCGATTACTATAATTTTCATAGGGGTTAGTTTTATCACAACAATTGCTCAGGGAGGATTCAAGTTTAAATTAAAAAAGCTTTCTTTAAACCTTGAAAGATTAAATTTTTTTAAAGGTGTCAAAAAAATACTTGTTTCAAGGGGAACTTTTGTTGAGTTAATTAAGAATTTTATAAAGATAATAGTGATAGGGTGGATAGCATATACAACTTTGAAAGGAAATCTGGATAAAATTATTTTTTTATCAGGGAGACCCCTTGATATTATTTTAAAAGATATGGGAACAATAGCTTTTTCAATAGCTTTTAAAGTTGCAATTTTTGTTCTGTTTTTGTCAATTTTTGATTATCTTTATCAAAGATATGATTATATGGAAAATCTTAAAATGAGTAAACAGGAGGTAAAAGAGGAGTTTAAACAGTATGAAGGTAATCCTCAAATTAAGGGGAAAATAAGAAATATTCAATACAGCTATGCTATGAAAAGAATGATGCAAGAAGTTCCGAAAGCTGATGTTGTAATTACAAACCCTGATCATTATGCTGTTGCTTTAAAATATGATAAAAAAAAGATGAGAGCTCCTGAGCTTGTTGCAAAGGGTGTTGATTATATCGCATTAAAGATAAAGAGTGTTGCAAGGGATAATAATGTTCCCGTTGTTGAAAATCCGCCTCTTGCAAGAAGAATTTACAGGGATGTTGAATTAAATGAACCAATTCCTGTGGAATTATATCAAGCCGTCGCTGAAGTTCTTGCCTATGTGTTTAAACTCAAAAATAGGAGTTTATAATGACGGCTACTACTTTAACTCTTGATAAATTTTTGAATACAAAATCACATATTGTGGCTCCGATAATAGTTATTTCAATTTTATTGTTAATTCTCGTTCCTCTTCCATCTTCTCTTCTTGATCTGTTTCTCTCAATAAACATAACTCTTGCTGTTTCCATTTTAATGATTACCACATATTTAACTAAACCTGTTTCATTTTCCGTTTTTCCTTCTCTTTTGCTTTTGGCTACCCTATACCGTTTAGCGCTCAATATATCAACCACAAGGTTAATACTTTTGAGGGGAGATCAGGGAATTACAGCTGCCGGACATGTTATTGCAGCATTTGGTAAGTTTGTTGTCGGCGGAAACTATGTTGTCGGCATAGTTGTTTTTATTGTAATAATTGCAATTCAGTACATGGTTGTTGCACACGGAGCTGTAAGGGCAAGTGAAGTTTCAGCAAGATTTGTTCTTGATGCAATGCCGGGGAAACAGCTTAGTATTGATGCTGATCTGAACTCAGGTTTAATTACGGAGGAAGAGGCAAAGGCAAGAAGAGAGGAGATTAGAAAAGAGGCTGAATTTTATGGAGCTATGGATGGAGCCATAAGGTTTACTGCGCGAGAAGCTCTTGTCTCCATTGTTATTACATTTATAAATATTATAGGAGGGTTATTAATAGGGATATTGCAAAAAGGGATGAGTGCTTCTGATGCAGTAAAGACCTATACAATACTGACAATTGGTGATGGACTTGTTTCTGCTCTTCCGTCTCTTTTGATATCAATTTCCGGAGGTCTTGTTGCAACAAGAGCTGCTGCGGATTCAAACCTTGGTAGTGATATTACAAAACAGGTATTCTTTAATTTAAAGCCAATAACATTTGGTGCTATAGCTCTCTTTATTTTAGGGCTGGTTCCCGGGCTTCCAAAAGTTCCGTTTTTCATAATTTCAGGATTTTTCGGATATCTTGCCTACAGATTATCGAGAGAAAAAAAAGAAAAAGAGGAGATAATCGAAAAAGAGGAGGAGAAAAAAAAGAAAGCACTTACTCCACCGGAAAGAATAGAGCAGCTTTTGAAAGTTGATATCCTGGGAATTGAAGTGGGTTATTCTTTAATTCCCCTTGTTGATCAGGCAAATGATGCTCCTTTATTGAAAAGAATAAAGACTACGAGGAAACAGATAGCTCTTGAACTTGGGATAATTGTTCCTTCAATAAGGATCAGGGATAACCTGAGGTTGGGCCCAAGGGAATATCAGATACTTTTGAAGAATGTCCCGATAGCAAAAGGGGAAGTTTATC
Source organism: Candidatus Aminicenantota bacterium (assembly GCA_027031485.1). GTDB lineage: Bacteria > Acidobacteriota > Aminicenantia > JAMOAD01 > JAMOAD01 > JALXDT01. The sequence continues at coordinate 21,531 of JALVQI010000050.1, forward strand.
CATCCCTATTTTTAGCTATTAATCCTGGTAATGCAAAAGAGAAAATAAAGGGGATTGAAACGAAGGATCCTGCTTTCGGTTTGCCTTCATATTGGATAGAGGAAAAAGATAAGGAACAGGCTCAATTTTTGGGTTATACAGTAGTCGATCCTTCAACGGTTATTTCAACCCATATTAAAGAGGTGATTAAAAAGCATGCGGCGGAAATAATAACAAGACAGGATACTCAGAAGCTTATAGATATGGTGGGAGAAACTTATCCGAAAGTGGTTGAAGAGTTAATCCCTAAAATTCTTTCTGTGGGGCAGGTTCATAAGATCTTACAAAATCTGCTCAAAGAGAATGTGTCTGTAAGAGATATGCTTACAATACTTGAAACTCTTGCAGATTATGCTCCTACTATAAGGGACTTGAATCAATTGACAGAATTCGTAAGACAGGCTCTTTCGAGATCACTAATTTCTCCTTATCTGACTCAAAATAATGAACTTCCGGTTCTGGTTTTGGGGCAGGATATTGAGGAAATCGTACAAAAGAGTATAGACAGATCTCAAGGGTTTGCTCAACTTTTTATATCACCGGAAACTGTACAGGAGATAATTAATAGAATAAAAAAGGCAATAGAAACTTCAGGGCTTAATGTTCAGCCGATTATACTCTGTTCTCCTGAAGTCAGACCACATATAAAAAGGATTACGGAAAGAGATATTCCGAATCTTGTGGTATTATCCATAGCTGAAATACCTGCCTATGTAAAAGTGATGTCATTGGGGGTTGTATAATGCAATTGAAAAAATTTAAGGTTAAGAACATAAGAGAAGCAATGGAAAAGATTAAGGAAGAATTAGGAGATGATGCCTTTATAATATCCGATAGACCTATTACAGAAAATGGGGAAAAGTTAATAGAGGTAATTGCTGCAGTGGAGAAAGATTCGGTCTCCTCAAGTTTTAAAGCAACACCGTCTGCTTTAAATATTTCAGATGCTAAAGAAAATGATTCAATAGGTGAATTAAAGAAATTGATAGAAAAGCTTAGTTATAAAGAAAGTGAAATTTCTCCTTTAAAAAAGGAAATTGAAGAAATAAAAAGATTGATAACGGAAAGATTTAAATCTCAAAAAAAGATTATTGATTTTGAGGGAATTTTCTATGATATCTACCTGAAACTTTTAGAAGAGGGTATTTCCGGGGATATCGCTTCTAAATTGGTAAAAATACTTGAATATCAAACTCCGTTAAAGATGCAAAATAAAATTGGGGAAGTGAAGCCGTATTTATGGAAAATAATTTATAGCTCCCTTTCTGATGTTAGACTTATTAATGAAAAGGACAGGATAATTGCGCTCGTGGGTCCGACAGGTGTGGGTAAAACAACCACTGTTGCCAAACTTTCAGCATATTATCATCTTGCTGAACAGAAAAAAGTGGCTTTAATCTCCCTGGATAGTTTCAGAATCGCAGCTCCGGAGCAGTTGAAAACCTATGCGTCTCTGATAGGAGTGCCCTTTGCTCTTGCCTACAATAGGGAAGAGCTGGAAAAGTATCTTGAAATGTTTAAATCTTATGAGCATATTTTTATAGACACTGCTGGAAGAAAAGTATCGATGGAAAGTGTTAAGAAAGATTCGGAAATCTTAAAAAATGAAAATATTAAGAAGATTCTTGTCCTTTCGGCGACCACGAAGAGTGAGGATTTAATAAATAATGTTAAACTCTATAAAACGATGATTCCTGATTCTGTAATCTTTACGAAAATGGATGAAACATTAAGTTATGGTAATGTTTATACAACTGTTATAAAGGAAAATATGTCACTGTCTTATTTTACAACCGGACAGAAGGTACCTCAGGATATTGAGGTAGCTTCACCCGAAAAATTAACCAATCTTTTATTAAGGAGAGTGAAAAATGGATCAGGCTGAAACTCTTAGAAAGCTTAAAAGTGAGAGGTTGAAAAAAAATAATGGACTGATGAAAAAAATAGCGATAACCTCCGGAAAAGGTGGAGTGGGAAAAACCAATGTGGTTATCAATCTCGCTATAGCCCTTCAAAGGAGAAAGAAAAGAATTACCATTTTTGACGCAGATCTTGGATTGGCAAACATTGATATACTTTTAGGTTTGGCGCCCAAATACAATATAGTTAATTTGATTTCAGATGATTTTCCAATTGAAAAGATATTAATTGAAGGCCCTGGTGGCATTAAAATCATTCCTGCTTCTTCAGGTATTCAGGAAATCACGAATCTTGACCCATACCAGGAAGAGAAACTATTAAGTGAACTTTCTAAGGTTGCTGAGTTTACCGATATATTATTAATAGATACTGCCGCGGGAATCTCAAACCTTGTTTTAAGCTTTCTTCTAAGTTCAGAAGAAATTATTCTTGTCACAAACTCTGAGCCTACCTCTATTGTTGATGCGTATGCTGTGGTGAAGGTTGTTTCAAAGTATGATCTTGAAAAACCTATTTCTGTTATAGTTAACAGTGTTAGATCGGAAGAAGAGGGGAAAACTGTATTTAATCAGCTTAGAACGACTGTTGATAGATTTCTGGGAAGAGAAATTAGCCTGTTGGGATTTTTACCCTATGACAAAGTGGTTTTGGAAGCGGTGAAAACACAAAAAGCAGTCGTTGAAGCCTTTCCTGAAAGTGAGATAAGTAGAGCTTTCTCCAATCTTTCAAGAATATTGTTAAACAAACTTTCGTGGGTAACGCCTGATGAAGGGAATAATGAAAGCTGGAAAAAAATGTTGAGTTTGAGTGAGAATGAAAAATAGAGATTTTGAAAAAACTGTATTACAGCATCTTCCATTGGTTAAAAACATTGCAATAAAGATACGTAATACATTACCTAAAAACATAGAGCTTGAGGATTTAATAAATTCAGGGATATTGGGTTTAATGGATGCAATAAAAAAATACAATGAAAAATTTGGTATAAAGTTCGAAAGTTATGCCTCCATTAGAATTAGAGGGGCAATATTGGATGAACTGAGAAATCTGGATTGGCTTCCAAGGTCAGCGAGGGAAAAAAAGAAAGAAATAGAGAATGCATATTTAGAACTTGAAAAAAAAGATGGCATCCCTCCCACTGAAGAAAAAGTCGCTGAATATCTTGGGATTAATCCTAAAAAGTTAAGAGAACTTCTATTTTTATATAGAGGAAATAATATAGGTAGTTTTTTCGCTTCAGGTGAAAGAAATGACAATGGAGAAGAAATTATTCTTTATTATCTGGAGGATAAAAAAGAGGACTCACCTGAGACGAAAACAACCTATAATGAACTCAGGGAAGCTCTTATAAGGGCAATTTCGGAATTACCGGAAAGAGAAAAACTTCTAATTTCTCTTTATTATTATGATGAGCTTAATCAAAAGGAAATTGGGAAAGTTATGAACATAACAGAATCCCGTGTATCACAGCTTAGAAGTCAGGCTATAATGAGATTAAGAGCAAAAATAAATGAATTTTTTAAAGTAAAGAGAGGAGGGTGATATGGCAAAAATATTGTCCCAAGAGGAAGTGGATGCCCTTTTAAATTCTTTTCTTGAAGAGGGAAAGGAAGGAAAAGAGACAGGAGTTCCGGTAAAAGCAAGACCTAAAAAAAGGGAAGAGAAGAAAGGCACGATATATAATTTTAGAAGACCTGATAGAATTTCCAAAGATCAAATAAGGTCCATTCATTATTTGCATGATAGATTTGCAAGAAACTTTTCATCTTCTTTATCTGCATATTTGAGAGCACTTGTTGAGGTTAATCTTGTTTCTGTAGAACAGCTTACCTATGCTGAATTTGTGCTTTCCTTACCGGATCCCACTTTTTTTAATGCAATCTCGATGGCCCCTCTTGAAATAGGTGGAATAATTGAAATAAGCCCTTCCATTGTTTTTCCTATAATTGACAAGCTCCTTGGAGGCTCAGGAGCTCCCCATGAAGGCCCTTCAAGGGCAATAACTGAGATAGAAGTTAAACTGATGACAGGTGTTTTAAATTTGATGTTAAGAGATCTTCAGGATGCCTGGAAGCAGATAATAGAACTTGATATGAAAGTTACTGCTCAGGAAACTTCTCCGCAATTAATTCAAATAGTGGCTCCCAATGAGGTAGTAGTTTTGATTGTTTTCGAAATAAAAATGGGGGCTTCCTCTGGTATGGTGAATTTCTGTATTCCTTCCATAGTTTTAGAACCAATAGCCCAAAAGTTTTCTCAGGATTGGTACACTGGTAGAAGAAAGTATTCAGAGGAGGAAATATATAGGATTAAAGATATTTTAGAGAATGCAATATTTGAGGTAAGAGGGGAAATAAAAGGAAAACCTCTGACTTTGGAGGAAATCATGAATCTGGAAGTAGGAGATTTGATAATGATGGAAAGAAAAGATTTCCTTAATCCCCTTGTGGTAATTTCTGATAAGCCGAAGTTTGTTGGTGAATTGTTTATTAAGGATGAAAGGAAAGCTTTAAAAATAAAATCAATAATAAAGAGGTTTGAAAATGAATGAAGCTATTAAAGAGATCTTAAAAAAGAATGTTCAAGAGTCAATATCATCGGTTCTCTCGATGCTTTTGGGAAAGGATGTTCAGGCTAAAGCAGGTGACTTTGAAGAAGCAACAAAGGATGTGATATTGAACAGATTTGCAGAATACAAAAAAGTAGTTGTATCAATGTTTGAACATACGGAGAGCGGTGGAGAACTATATTTTATTTTATCTGAAAAATTCGGTGGATTAATTTCCAATTTTATCATGGGCGTTGAAGAGGAAAAAGACAGTATTGTAGATGAGGACATAGACGCATTGACAGAGGTTGGTAACCAGGTTGTCAGCAATTTTGGTATAGCTTTAAAAAATGAACTTGATAAGAATTTTGGATTCTCACAACCTAAGACTGCTGTTATTGAATTGGGGGAGCTATATGAAAGGATTAAGAGTGATGATGTTGTTTTTTCCGAGATTGAGATTAAAGTGGCTGGTAGAGCTAATAGACTTATTTTAGCTCTTTCCAATGAGTTGAGTTCTTATTTTGAAAGAGGAAATGATAGTAAGAGCGAAGAGGAAAATGTTAATGAATATATTGAGGTAAGTAAACCATCAGTTTCTTCAGTAAGTGTGAACTCAAAAATAGAAATGCTGCTTGATGTGGAACTTCCTGTGGTAATAAGAATCGGAAAAACAGAAATGTATTTGAAAAATATTCTTAAATTGGGAACAGGTTCCATTATTCAGCTTGACAAAGTTGTGGACGAACCTGTAGAATTATTTGTTAACGATAAATTGATAGCAAGAGGTGAAGTAGTAGTGGTTGAGTCAAATTTTGCATTAAGAATTACTGAAATAGTAAGTAAGGAGGAGAGGATTAAGTCTCTTGGATAGAAAGTGATAAAATTTAATCTTGATTATATAACTTTAAATGAAGTGCGATTATTTTTATATAAAGCGACAGGACTTTATTGGGAAGAAAGAGGGTTTGATTATTTAAAAATAAAAATAGAAATAAGAATGGAGGCAACAAAAAAATTTTCTCCGAGAGAATATTTGAATTTTTTAAGAAGAGATAGGGAAGAGATGCAAAAGTTGATTGATGAACTTACGATAAATGAGACCTATTTTATGAGGGAAATTGATTCTGTGGATGTTTATCTTGATAAGATACTGAGAATTGATAGTGTAAAGAAGGAGAGAATAAAAATTGTTTCCGTTGGTTGCTCTTCAGGGGAAGAACCGTATAGTATCGTTATATTGGTTTATGAGAAATACCCTTACTTAAAAAATAAATTAGAGATAAAAGCTCTTGATATAGATTCTCAAATGATAAATAAAGCAAGGAAAGGAGTGTATGGTTTTTATTCTTTAAGGTCAATGGACGAGAAACTTGTAAAAAGATACTTTGTCGAGGAAAATAAAGAATATATTCTGGATTCTCGAGTTAAAACAATCGTGGATTTTTATAATTTGAGCATATTTGACCCGAAAACAAAAGTACTTTTAAAAAACAGTGATTTAATTCTGAGTAGAAATGTGTTAATATATTTCGGGATGGAATCAAAAAGAAACGCTGTGGAATTGTTTTATGATTCTCTGGTGGATAATGGATATTTAATTCTGGGTAAAAGTGAATCTATTTTTAATGTTGATAATAAATTCGTTATGGTTCACTATCCCAATGTTATTCTTTACAAAAAGGAGGTAAACAATGGCGGTTGATCTGGAAGACATAGTTAAAAAAATAGGGTCTCTTCCTCCTTTGCCGAACATTGCCATGAAGCTTATTAGTTTGTTAAATAACCCTAATACCAGGGTTTCCGATTTAACAGAAATTATTTCAAAAGATCAGGCTTTAACAGCAGATATTTTAAAAATTGTAAACTCTCCGTTCTATGGTTTAAGAAGAGAGATAGTTTCCATAAGGCAGGCAATCAATTATTTGGGATTTTTGAATTTAAAATCCCTTTTGTTAGCTATAAATACCAGAAAATTTATTCAGAGCGGAGATTTAAAAGATCTTATTCTGTGGAAACATTCTCTATCAACAGGAATTTTTTCAAAGTATATGGGAGAAAAGTTAAAAGTATATAATCCTGATGAGCTTTTTGTCGCAGGTTTGCTCCATGATATAGGCAAAACAGTTTTAAGAAGGAAAATAGCGCATGTATACGATCAAATATTGGATGAGGTTTACTCCACGGGTAAAATGTTTGAGGAAATAGAAAAAGATATTTTGGGTTTTACTCATAGTGATGTTGGAATGCTACTTGTACAGGAATGGAATTTTGGTGATAGAATGAAAAACATAATATTTTATCATCATCATCCTGATTTAGCCGAAAATTTTCCTCAGGAAACGGCGGTTATTTATCTCGGAGATCAGCTTAGTAATTTTAATGGTTTTGGTTTTTACAGGGATTTTAAGGTGAGTTATAATGAAGGTGTTTTAAATATATTAAATGTTGACGAAGAAAAGATAGTCGAACTTAACGAAGAATTTAAAACAAAAGTTGAAAATGAAATCTCAGCTTTTATGTAAGGATGAATAAGGTAGATGTTTTTTTAAATAATATTAATAATTTGCCTGTATTCCCAAGGACTGCAATTGAGTTTTTGCAATTAATTAAAAATAAAGAGACTTCTTTGGCGGAAATAGGTGAATATATAAGCAAAGACAGTACTCTTTCCGCTAAAATATTAAAGTTGGCAAATTCCCCTTATTACAACAGAGGCAGAGAAATCAGGTCAATAAAACAGGCGGTTGTATTTTTAGGTTCTGATATAATAAAAGGTATCGTTTTATCTCTTTCAATTATTAGAATGTTTCCCATGAAAGTGGGAGGTAAGGAGCTTGACAGAACTCTATTTTGGAATCACTCAGTGGCGGCGGCTTTTATTGCAAGTAAATTATCCAAGGATTTCAATCTGTGGGTTCCTGATGAAGCTTATACGGCAGGGCTTGTACATGATATCGGAAAGCTTCTTTATAACCAGTTTTTCCCTGAAGATTATGATTCGGTCGTAAAAAGAACATTAAAGGGAGAAGGTAATTATATTGAAATCGAAAAAGAGGTATTCGGTTATACCCATTATGAGTTTGGATATAAAATTGCGGAAAAGTGGAATCTTCCTGAAGGGATTAAAGAGGTAATAAGAGATCATCATGGATTAACAGATAAAACTAATTGTAAAGTATTGGTAGCAATTGTAGGTTTTTCCAATGTGTTCTCCAAACAGATAGGTTACAATTTTCCCTGGGAGTTTGAACCATTAACCTTGAAGAATAATGTATTTTGGAATGAGATGATGAAAGCTAATCCCGGATTAAAGGAGATAGATGAAGCTTTTTTTACATTCCAAATAAGAGAAATGAAGGACAAAATAGAAGAATTAATAAAAGAGTCGATGGAGGGATGAATGGAAAAAATAAAAGTTTTAATTGTAGATGATTCTTCTTTTTTAAGAAAAATCATGAAAAAAATTATGGTGGAAAGCGGGAAGATAGAAGTTGTGGGTGAGGCGGCTAATGGGAAAGAGGCAATAGAAAAGGCGGCAGAGTTAAAACCTGATATTATAACACTTGATATTAATATGCCAATTATGAGTGGATTGGAAGCTCTTGAAATAATTATGAGAGAGAATCCCACTCCCATAATAATGGTTAGTTCTCTCACGACCGAAGATGCGGAAGTCACTTTTGAAGCACTCGAAAAAGGTGCTGTTGAATTCTTTCCTAAACAGACAAAAAATTTTAATGAAAATATTAGAACCATAAGAGATGAATTAATACCTAAAATTGAAAATATTGCGAGGAAAAAGAGATTATTCGGTTTTCCCTTTAGTTCCATGAAGGGAATCCCAAGACGGACTGTGGGAAAAAGGCAAGAAGAAAAAAAGATTATTACTGTTCAACCGAAAAGAGACTTTACTATCAAAGAACAAATAAAATTGGTTGTAGTTGGTTCCTCAACAGGAGGACCAAATGCATTACAAACAATGTTAACTTCTCTTCCCGCGGATTTTCCCGCAGGGATGATAATTTCTCAACACATGCCTGCTACTTTTACAGGAGCTTTTGCAGATAGAATGGATAGATTTTCAAAAGTACAGGTTAAGGAGGCAAAGACAGGTGATAGAGTTGAGCCCGGTGTTGTTTTGATTACTCCCGGAGGAAAACACATGTATGTAAAGAATAGACCTACCGCTCCCGAAGTAATAATTTCCGAAGAACCCAAAACAGCAATTTACAAACCATCTGTTACTGTAATGGCGAAATCCGTAGCTGAAAATTACCCTAAAAGAACAGTAGGTGTTATGCTTACAGGGATGGGGAGCGATGGAAAAGATGGATTTGTGGAGATGAAAAAGAGGAACAGGGCTATAATTATTGCGCAGGATGAAGAAAGTTGTGTTGTTTATGGTATGCCCAAAGCTGTTGTTGATGCTGGAATTGCAGATTATGTTTTGGATATAAAACAAATAGCTCCTACACTCAATAGAATAGTAAGGGGAAATAAGGATTGATTGAAATTATTCAGTTAATTCTTGATATGATCTTTATCTTTTTTATAATTTTTCTTTTAATTAGAACAAGATCTCTTGCAAGGCTTAATACTTTAATAAAAGAATCCAAAAAAGATTTTGAAAAACTCTTATTCCAAGCTGAAAAATGGGGTGATGAAATAATAGGAAAGCTTAACTTAAAGGAAAGAGAGGGGAGTGAGCTCTTAAAGAGGTTGGAGGAAGCTCATAAAAAATTGTTAGAAGAGGAAAAAAAGCTAATTGTGGAGTCACCTGACCTTGAAAAAACTAAGAGTGTTTTACTTCTTTACAATCAGGGACTTTCCAGAGAAGAAATATCCAAAGGGCTTAATATCCCGATAGGAGAGGTTGATCTTATCTTGGATCTAATAAACTATATAAAGAAAAACAACAAATTATCATAAATTATTTTATTATTTTGATTATTGCGAACCCTGCAATTAAAAGGATGAAAAAGAGTATTGAAAGTAGATTGAAATATCTGTCAATAAAATCTTTGATTTTCGCGCCGAAAAAGTAAAAAAGAGTTGATATGATAAAAAATCTTGCTGAACGACTTAGAGTGGAGGCTATTAAAAAAATGAAAAAATTTATTTTCCAGAATCCTGATGTTATTGTTATCAATTTGTAAGGGATTGGGGTAAATCCTGCAATACTGACTATCCAGGCGGAATATGTATTGTAAAGTTCACCCAGATGCTGGAATTTTTCTGTTAAATGATAAAATTTTATGATGGGTTTACCTATGATATCAAAGAGAAAGTATCCTATGCCATAACCTGCTATTCCACCTAATATTGAACCGATTGAAGATATTGTGGCAAATCTGAATGATTTTTTCGGTTGTCCGACTTCCATTGCCATCATTAGAACATCGGGAGGAATCGGGAAAAAGCTTGATTCCGCAAAAGCGTTTAGAAAAAGTGCCCATTCACTGTAAGGTGAGTCTGCCCAGCTTAGAACCTTGTCATACCATTTCTTTAAAAATTTCATTCTCCTTCTCTTTAAGGTATCCGAAGAGTTTATCGTTGAAAAAGTTTAAAGAAAGAGGGGTAATGGAGATGTAGCCACTTTCCACAGCCTTTACATCCGTGGAATCCTCTCCGAAAACCGTTATCTTTCCCGGACCTATCCAATAATATTTGTTGCCTCTTGGATCCATCTTTTCAATGACTTCCGCGTCATACCTTTTGTGTCCTAATTTTGTTATTTTTACTCCCTTTGGCTCGAAGGGAACATTTATTGAAAGGATTGTTCCTTCGGGTAATGGGTTGTAAAGCAGAAATTTAACTATACTCTTTGAGACCTTTATTGCGGACTCAAAATCATATTTGTGAGTTTTGCCCTCTATTACTGAAATTGCAATGGCTTGAATCCCTAAAAGTGAAGCCTGAAATGCACCTGCCACTGTGCCGGAGTAAATCGTATCCTCTCCTATATTGGCTCCATGGTTAATTCCGGAAACAACAATGTCTGGTTTTTCTTTCAAAAGAACTTTGGTAGCCAGATAAACGCAGTCAACCGGTGTGCCTGTAATTGCATAGTGAAATTCATCAACTTTGCTTATTCTCAACGGAGAATTTGTTGTTATTCCGAATGAAACAGCACTTTTTTCTCTATCGGGAGCCACGGTATAAACAGAGCCGAACTCTTTTAACCCATGCTCAAGTATTTTTATTCCCTCGGCGAAAATTGAATCATCATTGGTTATTAAAAGCTTTTTTTTCATAAAATCCTCTTAAATAAAAAAATCGGGACGAGTGGATTTGAACCACCGGCCCCACGCACCCCAAGCGTGTGCGCTACCAGGCTGCGCCACGTCCCGATAAATATCCCCTATGTTTTACTATTTTTTTTAAGAATTGTCAAGATGTTTGCAATTTCTTTCCTTATCTCTTCTAATCTTGATTTGTATACTGCTGAAGTGTTTATATCATTATCTATGGTTTCTTTTTTGTAATTATCTTGCGGCTTTGAATCTTTTATTTCCACTTCTATTGTTTTTTTTGCCTCTTCTATAGTTTTTTCCTGATTCAAGACTAACTCTTTTATTTTTAAAAGTAAAATTATCTCTTCTCTTTTGAAAAGGAGTTCTCCATTGGAATTTTTTTGAATATTTAAGAAGGGGAAAATTTTTATCCAGTAATCAAGAACTTTCTTGGAAAGTTTTGTAATCTTAATAACCTCTCTCTCTTTAAAGAAAAGTTTTTCCGGAAGCTTAAAATTGTCCATATCCTATTATTATTTAAAAATTCAAAATTTTCAAGCTACCCCTCTGCATATTGTTTTTTTATCTTTAAGTATGAACCTGTTTTTATATGGAAAATTTATAAAAAGCGTGAGTTTAATCTTCTTGGTAAATTCTTAGAGCCTTTTTGAAAATTTCATATATCCTTTTTTTAAGTTTTTCAGGTTTTATAACTTTTACCTCGTCACCAAATCTTAAAATTTCCCTTATAAGTTCATAATTGAATGTTGATTTAAAGCTTATCTCTATTTCTCCGTTTTCCATTTTTTTTACTTTTTGCTCAGGATGAAACACCAGGGTTTCAATGAGTGATGATATTGATTTGGAAAATCTCAGTTTCACATCAATTAATTCTTTCCTTCTATCTGTAAGATAGATTCCGAATGATTGGTTTAATATTTCTTTGATTTGTTCCTCTTTAAAATAATCACTTGACTTTTCTTCACAGATTTTAACATTAAAAATCCTTGATACTGCATAGGTTCTCAGCTGTTTGTTTTTTTCTGCTAAAAGGTACCAGTTACCCATATAATAAATCAAATGCAGAGGGCTTATTTTTCTGTGGGTAAGATCATCGTTTTTCGAAAATACGGAATAGTATTTTATTTCAATTTTTTTATCATCAATTATTGCATTTGCAATGGATTCAAGAATTCCTCCTCTGCTTTTGTAAAGCCTGATTCCTCTGTATGAGACTGATTTACTTATCTTTTCAAACTCTTCATCTGAGAATAGGGTCACCTTCCTTAAAAATTTTTTTAATATGTCTTTTAATTTTTCATCCCGTATAAGCTCTTTTAAAATAGCAAAAAGTAAAAGTTCTTCATTTGAAGCCCAAATGAGAGGCAATGTAAGATCCTTATATTCAGCTTCCAGATAATAGCCTTTTTTATGATGATCATATTTTAAAGGTATTTGAAGCCTATCTCTTATAAAATCCAGATCTCTTTGTGCTGTGGATCTTGACACTTCAAATCTTTCCTGAATATCAGAGGTGTTGGGAAAAGAATCTTCCTTTACTCTGTCAATAAACCATACAAATCTTTCAAAAGCTAACTTTTTTGACATCTTATTTTCTAAATTTATTTTGAGGATTAATATTGAATTTTTTCATCCTTCTGCTCCCACTCTTTAAATAGTTCAAGACATTCTTTGTTTTCAACTTTGATCTTCTCCAATTTATCACTTTTGGCTTTTCCTGATATAGCATCATATATGAATTTGTCATCAAATCCTATTTTCTCTGCATCATCTCTTGTGCATATATAGTAAAGCTTTTTGATTTTAGACCAATAGATTGCCGAAAGACACATGGGGCATGGCTCACATGTTGAAAAAATCTCGCAATCCGATAAATCAAATCTATTGAGTTTTTCAGAAGCTTTTCTGATAGCCACTATTTCGGCGTGAGCCGTTGGATCCTTGGTTTTAATGACTTCATTGTGAGCTTTGGCGATTATTTCTCCGTTTTTGACAATAACAGCTCCGAAGGGACCTCCCTCACCATTTTCCATACCTTTTTTAGCCTCTTCCAATGCAATTTTGAAAATTCTATTATTATTACCCTTTTTCATTCTAAATTAAAGAATATTCCATAATGATTCTTTTTATGAATTATAATATCATCAATTTTTGATGTTTACAAATTAATATGGTGTGTCAAAATCCCCATCTATAGCTTATTTTGGCCAGGAAAATATTTGTCCCTTTTGCATTTATAAGATCATTAAAATCATTTGAAATATCAAAGATTCCTGTGTTTGCATAACTACTTCTATTCTGAGTCCACACTAAATAAAAATTGGAGCCTGTTTTAAATTCCCATTTTAAAACGGCTGTCCCTCTTACGGATTTATAATTAAAATCAGGATTGTAAATGGAAAATTCTCCTGCCGGACCCTCTCCGTCGGGATCAATAATATACAAATTGTCGCTAAATTTAATTGTGGAGCCTCCTTCTCCATAAACATTAAAGTCATAGGTTTTAGGTTCCTTTAACTCTTTAAGTCCATAATAGTCTCCGACCGCAATGAATGGCTGTAGGAACATAGTAAAGCTTAATTTCGGAGAAAAAACCCAGCTCAATCTTATCTGAAAGGAAAGGATTTTTGTATCTATTGAAGAGAAAATATATCTTTTTCCATAAGTCTCTGTCATATAGCTATCTTTAATACTTGTGACCCACTGTGATTTGTCCGTGCCGAAACTGAGGTGCGGGCCTACACTTAATGTGAATGTTGTTCTGGGTTTCCATTTGAAAAATCCCCCTATCATTAAATTATCTCCACCATCTTTTGAGCCCATATAAGATATCCTTGGCATAAAAACGATGGCTTTTCTTCTGTCTGAAAAGAGTGAGAAGCTTAAGAATTCCCCGGAGGGATGCATCATTAAAGGACCGCCTCTCGTGCTTGTTTTTGATAGTCCCTTATTAAAAAAACCTAAATTAAATCCGATACCCCAATAATTCAGGAATGTACCGTTAAACATTCCAAAAAATCCATTGTTTAATTTATCTCCGCCAAAATCATAGCTATAATGGATTCCTCCGGCAGTATAAAAACTTCTTAAAATTTTCCCCGGTTTGAAGTTTTTGTATCCGAAAAACATATGCCCGTTAATAATATCGGTTTCCCTCTGAAATCCAGAATCCGATACATCAAATCCCGGCGATATTGCTCCTATGCTTGAAAGAACAAACCAATTGCCCTTTTCCTTGTTTACAGTTAATCTTCCCGCCCAGCCTTCAAGTGATGTTGCGGAAGGATCAAGGGTTAAATAATCTGCATCGGGTCTCTGGAAATAGTGTTGAGGTGATAGTTGAACATAATATAATCTTTCGGGAGAACCCTCTATTATTGATGCTCCGAACCAACCTGAAGCCACCCAATTATCATCTTTACCAAAATAGCTCCATCCGTCCACGCCGAAAGAGAATGACCGTTTATTGAGAATACCCATGAGATTATTATCATCAAAATCTCTTAAAACACCTGTTCCAATGAAACCTATCCCCTTTTTACCCTTATCAAATTCTTTTAAAAGCCTGATTATTCCATAAAAACTCATCGGTTCCACTTCCTGAGAACCTTCGGTATTATCCGTGTAAGTGTCAGCAAATTCTCTTGCGGTTAATGCTGAAATTATACCAATGTTCCAGTTATTACCGATTTTACCTGTTAGTTTTGAAGCTCCTAAAATGGTTGTTCTATCCGGGTATCTGGAATATTCGGCATATGCGTATCCCTGAGGTGGTCTTCCTATTCTTCTGCTGTAAAAAAATTCCGGGGGAGTCCAGTTAATGTTAATATTAAAGTGAGTGCCTCCTCTTCCGAAATCAAAAATACTGGCACCTTCTACAAAGAAAGGTCTCTTTTCTTCAAAATATGTTTCATAAGCTGTGAGGTTCATCACCGCAGGATCCACTTCAACCTGTCCGAAATCCGGATTAAAGGTCAGATTTAATGTTAGATTACTTTTAAGATTAATTTTTGCATCCAATCCCATATTTCCGCTGAAGTCATTACCTGTTTTAAAAGGATTTCCTTCCTCTTTCGGATAAAAATCCGTTTTTCCTACTATATATGGTAGCAATTCCGTATAAATTCCCGGTTTTATATCTCTTAATCCGATTAACTTTGCAAAATGGGACACAAAACCTGTATCACTTCTGGGAATCCAGATAAAAGAAACTTTCTCATTTTTTCTTTTGATAACTCTTTCAAAATTTATTCCCCAGATCATCTCTTTTTTATCGGATTTAAAGTTTAACTGATTAAAGGGTATTTTAATTTCCACTGTCCAGCCTTTGGAATCTATTTTTACAGCAGATTCCCACACTCCGTCCCAGCTATCATCTCTGTTTGAATCATTATAAAGAGCACCGTCAAGGATCGAATTTGCCGGGTTTACTTTAAAAAGATATCCGGATCTTTTATCATTGTATGGATCTATTGATAGAATAAATTCATCAGAATCAGTATCACTATCTCTCGTACCGGTTCTTTTAACTATTTTTTTCGGATCAGAATCGTACAATCGGGCGGCTACATAGAGATTTTTTTTATCATATGCCACCCAGACAACAGTTCTTTCAGACGGTTTTCCTCCGTCAATGGGGGTTGATTGGACAAAATCATCTCTTCCTTTATTTTGCCATACCTTTTCGGTTAATTTCCCGTCTATTTTTATTTTTTCATTGACAACACGGTAGGCTTTTATTGTTTTATTTTTTCTTGGATCAAACTTTTCAGAAAAAGAAAGAATTGAAATTAAAAAAAACAGTATGAAAATTAATGTTAACTTTTTTCTCATAATTCCTCCGAATAAATTAAATTATTAAATAAATACGAAAAACTCTGGGTTTTGTTCCGAAAAAGTGAGAATAAGATAAATTATCTTAATTTTACCTTCTTGTACTCTTCTATTATTTGCTTTAAATTAAGGTGTGTATATCTCTGTGTTGTATTTAAAGAGGCATGCCCCAAAAGTTCCTGTATGGTTCTGAGATCAGCTCCCATTGAAAGAAGATGGGTTGCAAAAGAGTGTCTCAGAGAATGCGGAGTTATCTCTTCATTGATTCCCCTTATCAAAAGATGTTTTTTTAACATCATCTGAATATATCTCTGAGATATTCTTTTACCAAAACGGTTTATAAACAGGGAATCATCCTTTGGCTTTTTAGTTCTTCTCAATTGCAGGTACTCCTTTATTCTTTTTAAAGCAATGCTTCCGAACGGAACTATTCTCTCTTTCTTCCCTTTACCCTTAACTCTTATTAGCTGTTCCTTCATATCAATGTCTTCAAGATTTAGGGAAACAAGCTCTGATATTCTTATTCCTGTTGCATACAAAAGCTCAAGAATAGCCTGATCTCTTACCTTTGTAAAACTATCTTTTTTCTCCTCTTTTTTGTCAAGTAATTCATTTACCTCTTTTATTGTTAAAAATTTAGGTAAGGGTTTATCAAGTTTTGGCAATGGGACTGATTCGGCAGGATTTATTTTTACAATTCTTTCTCTTAAAAGAAATTTAAAAAAAGATCTTAAAGCTGATATTTTCCTTGATATAGATGTTTTTTTCTCATTTTTTTCAGATAAAAAGACAATAAATCCTCTTACATCAATGGGAGTAATTTCTTTAATGTTTCTTCCTTCTGTAAATGAATCAAATTGTCTCAAGTCCATTTCATAATTTTTAATAGTATGTTTTGAAGCGTTTTTTTCATACTTTAAATATTTGATAAATTTTTCAATCTCTTTTTGCATTTTAATACCACTCTGAAACAAAGCTTTCCAAATGAGAGGTATCATTTAATTTGTAAATTGTATATTCCCTGGATGAATTAAAAATCAGAATACTTATTGATGCATTGTCCAGATGAAACTTCCAGAAAAAATTATCTTTCATACCAATTGAAGCTGCTAATAGTGTTTTTAAAACAGATCTATGAGAAATCAAAGCAATTTTATCAGCTTTTACTGTCTTTAGACTGTTTAAAAGGGAGCTTACTCTTTTGTAAACATCTTTAATACTTTCACCTCCGGGAAATTTTATCTTTTCGGGAGTTTCCACCCAGATTTTCCACTTGTTCGGTTTTTCTCTTTTTATTTTTTCTTTTTCAACACCGCTCCAATTTCCAAGATCAAGATTATTTAACCTTTCTTCTATTTTAATTTCTTTATCGGGGAAAATTATTTTAGCTGTTTCGAGAGCTCTGCTTAAAGGACTTGATAATACTAATTCAATATTTTTTCCTTTGAAATAATTAAAAACAGAACTTGCCTGCTCTTTTCCGGTTTGAGAAAGGGGAATATCCAGTCTTCCTCTGAAAATTCCTTTTTTATTTGATTCGGTTTCCCCGTGTCTTATAAGATAAATTTCCTTATTTTCCCCCATTTTATATTCAATTTTAAGGATTTTTTTCTTGAAGCTTTTCCGCAAGATAGATTGAAAGATGATATGCCTTTGATTTTCTGCTCAACTGGACTAAACAGCCGGGACAATTGGTTACGACTTTTCTTCCTTCCTTTGCTCTTAAATTGTTTATGGATTTTTCCAGAATTTTGTTTGAAACTTTGGGGTAGCTTATTGAAAACATTCCCCCGAAGCCACAGCACATCTGTCTTTCTGGTTCAAAAACTTCTATCCCTTTTATATTAGATAGGGATTTTCTTAAATATTGGGGTTCTTCAAAAAAGTTAATATAGTGACAGGGAATATGTATTGAAACTTTATCCTCAATTTCTCCGATTTTTTCTAAAACTTTGTTGTAATTCTCTTCTTTATTCAAGAATTCCGCAAATTCAAATATATTATTAAATCCATAATATTCTTTTAAAGTATGATTCCCTGTAGGGCAGAGTGTAATAACCGGGAGATCTTTGTATTGATTTAAGATCTCTGAATTTTCTTCCTTTAAGGCTTCGAATTGCTCCAGATCTCCCCCCGAAAGGAAAGGAAAACCGCAGCAGTTAAAATTCGGAGTAATTACTTCATAACCCAATAAATTTAAAACATAAATCGCCGAATCTTTTATTTCAGTGATAAGATAGTTTCCGACGCATCCGGGAAAGAGTACAACCTTATTAATTAATTTTTTATTTATTTTTTTGAATCTTAAATTAAATTTAGGAAGAGTTGACAGAGGGACATATTTTACGAACATAAAGAGGTGTTTATAAAGATTTAAGAATCCTTTGGTAAAAAATTTAAGGGCAATTTTTTTGATAGCCGGGGAATCTTTTTTGAACTTGGCTCTGTTTGCAATAAAGATATCTGTAATCTTTAAATTACCAGTGCAATTCTTTTCACATGCTCCGCAGAGAAGACATTCCTGGAGAAAGTTTTTTCTAAGAAGGGGAAGGTCCTCCTCGTTTAGTATCTCAATAAGAGAGAGTCTTCCTCTGGGGGAATATGTTTCCTCTTTTTCAACATTGTAAACGGGACAGTAAAATAAACAGTTTCCACATTTTAAACATTCAAATAAAATTTCTTCACCAATCATTTCCTTTCCTTTATTATTTTTGCAGGGATACCTGCTGCTATTGTATATTCAGGTATGCTTTTATTAACGAGGGCTGCAGCTCCTATTATGGCGCCTTTTCCAATTTTAACACCGTCCAAAACAAGCGCCCCGGCTCCTATCCACACATCATCTTCTATTCTAACCCCTCCTTTTGAAATTGAAGGTTGAAACATAATCGGAATCTCCCTGTTTTCATAGGAATGATTTCCTCCGGCAATTAGATATGAATTTCCGGCGATAAACACAAATTTGCCAAGAGTAAAATCAGTCTCCGATATAATATAGCAGTTTGCTCCGATGTTAGAATGTTCTCCAATATTTATATTTCCACCTTTGCAGCTTAAGATTGTATTTCTCCCCACAACAACATTGTCTCCTATATTTATTCCGCTGTTGTCTTCTCCTTTTGCATCCAGAACAACATTATCATCAAATACAACATTATTGCCAATTGAGATTTTTTTCGGATGTCTGATAGTCATATTTCTTCCGAAAACAACACCTTTCCCTACTTTTTTAAACAATTTTCTATAGAAAATTTTCCTCAGAAAAAAGCCCAAAGCTCCCGGAATTTGCGAAAATAAAAGAATTATAATTTCATATTTTAAAAGAAAAAAAAATGAAACATTTCCAAGGAAAAATTCTTTATATTTGGAGATGAGGCCTTTTTTTTCATATATGAGTTTTTTCTGAGTGGATCTTTCAAAACTATCGTTATCTAAATTACTGAGCTTTTCAGATATATTCTCTTTCTGCATTTTCTATTTCCTCTCTCATTAAATCAATCAATTCTTTCAAATCATTAAATTTAATATCTAAAGTTTTTAAAGCGAAGTCATCTATTGTTTTTTCATAATCGTTTACATTCCAATCATATAAACAGGCTGTACTTACAAGGTCGGAAAGATGAATTACGGAAGTTAGCTCTCTGTATTTTGGAGCGCGGGAGGGATAATGATGAAAGTTTATACTTATCACTATATCTTCCGCAAAATTCCATCTATCTAATAAAATAGCCGCTATTTCACTATGGGTTTTTCCCAACAACTGCCTTTCAATTTTGTGCAGTGAAAAGGAATTTTTATCTTTGATGTTTTCAAAAAGATTTAACCCATATTTAATAATAAAAACATTTAAAACTATTTTCCCCAGGTCAACTAAAAGGCCTGCAGTAAAAGCATTGTCAGAGGGAAATATACCTTTTAATCGGGCTAAAAACTGAGCTCCTGTTGCTGTTGAGATCGAATGCTTCCATAATTGTGAGGAGGAAATCCCATACACCGTAAGATCTTTTGATATTTTAGATTTTACGGCATATATTAAGGTGAGTTTTTTTATTTCTTTTATGCCTATCAATGAGATAATTTGCTGAATTGAGGTTAATTTTTTTCTGAAACCAAAAAAAGAGGAGTTTGCATATTTTAAAATGTTTGCTGTTAAAGAGGGGTCCTTCTTTATTAATTCAGCTAACTTTTTTATATCAATGTCTTGAGTTTTTAATAAGGAAAGAATTTTTGAAGGCACAGGTTTTAAGGGGCGGACATTATTAATCTCACCCAAATATTCATCAAGTTCTCTTACTGTTTTTTCATCCATCTACAATTAAAATAATTTAATGGCTAAAACTTAACTTCCGGTGCCTTCTTCTCCTCTTCATTCTCAATTTCAAAATACTCCACCTTTGAAAGATTCATCATAGGAGCAACAATTATCCATGGAAAAGCCTTTATTTTATAATTATACTTCATAACACTATCATTGTAGTGCTGTCTTGCAAATGCGATGGAATTTTCAGTGGTTCTCAGCTCTTCCATCAGTTCCAGTGCATGTCTGTCAGCTTTAAGATTTGGATACTGTTCAAATACTGCAAGAAGTCTTCCCAATAAGCCGGAAATTTCCCCCTCTGCCTTTAATCTTGAAGGAAGGTCTTTTGCGCTTACAGCTGCAGCTCTGGCTTTTATTACCTTTTCAAGAGTTTCCTTTTCATGTTGCATATAACCTTTTACTGTGTTTACTAAATTTGGTATCAGGTCATGTCTTCTTTTTAGCTGAACATCTATCTGAGCCCATGCATTATCCACCTGAACTTTTGACCTGAGAAGGGAATTATACAGTATGAAATAGGTGAAAACAACGAAAGCAATTAATGATAATATTATGATTAATGGAGTCATTTTAAAATCTTAAAACTTTATGTTCATCATATGTCTTCCGCTTAACATGGAAAGTCCGAAGATAGGATTTAATATCAAGCCTAATATAACCATTACACCAATTGCAACTATTATGAAGATAATCTCATAACCTATGCTTTTATCTTTGGGCACATCCATGAAAATTAACAATGCATGATAGAGTACAAAAAGTGAATATATCCATCCCGCAAGTGCGATAAGCCAGCCTAAAACAGGGATGAATACAAAGAAGCTACCTACCCATCCGGGAGTTAAACTATAAGCAATTGTTTTTGCTGATTGTTCAAGATTCCCGTTTCCTCCGAAGCTTTTTGAAAGAACCTGCATTAGATACATTAAAACTATGAAATTTAAGATCCCTAAAATTAATTGCATAAAAAATAATCTTATTGACCAGGATACTGACCACCACATCCATGATAAGAAACTTCCCAAAGCCGATATAGTGACTAAAATTAAGACATAGTATACTAAGATGTTGAGCCAGGGATCTTTTTCCTCTTTTCTTGCTAAAAATGTTTCCTTTGGTTTTAAAATAATTCCTTGAACCAAACTGATCAATTTTCCAAAATCCATCTCATCCTCCTTTATTTTTATAATGTAAAAATTATAATTGAAAAAAAAACAAACGTCAATATAGCTTTGAGCATTGAGCTCATAGCCTTGAGCTAATTTTGAAAGTTTATTGTATTAAGTTATCAGTGTTCATTTATTAAAAATAAATTAAATAAAGAAAAACAATTGATAGCAAAAAATTAACTACTTTTCTTGTGAACAGCTCAGAGCTCAGGGCAATTCATGAATTGCCCCTACAGATATTCAATATTTATTGTCCCGATTCACCATTCACAATTCACGATTCACAATATCTCCACCTTATAATCCGAAATATTCTTCTCTTCAGTTGAAAAATTAATCCCTATTAACACTATCTCCTTACCTCTGTTCTTATATGGCTCATAGTATTTCTTCTCTTTTATTTGCTGTATTGCCTTATCCGAACTCTGATTGCATTTAAACTCTATTATATAATACATATCCCTCGTCTCTATCAATGCATCTATTCTCCCTTTTGATGTTAATATCTCAGATTTAATTCCCACTCCGCTCGACGATACTATCAAATAAAACAGAATATGAAAATCAGCCTCATCTAACTTCTTCTTTTTCATCAAAGTATAAGGTATCTCTGAAAATACACTCTTTATTATCTCTATCGCCTCTTCTACCTCTCCTCTGTTAAGCTTACTCCTTATCTTCTTATGTTTTGATTCCCCGTCCCCAAGGTATAGTCTTGTTAAAATACTTTCGGTAAATGATACTCTTACCTCCTTATTTGGATATGATAATACATAAAGGTCATCCTCAGCATTATAATCCTTGATTGTAAGATAACCCGATTGAAACATCAGAGGAAGCGGGGATAGTCTATCAAGCTCATATACTGAAAACTGTGAGCTTGATACCTCATAATCCTCATATTCAGGTATGTAAATATTACCTTCTTCTATTAGATTTATTAAAAATGTTGGTGTTCCTGTCTCAAACCAGTAGTTCTCTATACTCCTCTTTTCAAGAGCTGAAAACAGTGAAAATGGGTTGTAAACTTTTACATCCTTTGCTGAAAATCTGTAGCCATTGTAATAATTTCTTAATTCTTCTCTCAACTCGTCACAATTAAGGTTTTCATCCTCACAGAATCTTTCAATATAAGGAGTTAAATCTCTGTCAATCTCTTCCTCTGTTATTCCCAATATATCACAATATCTCTTGTCCATTGTAAGATCCGTCAGATTATTTAGCTCTGAGAATATAGATACTTTTGAAAATTTCGTTATCCCTGTTATAAATACAAACCTTGTTTTTTTTACAACACTCGCTCCCTTAAGTACCCCATAAAATGATTTTAATAAATTCCTATTCTCCTCTGCTATCCTTAACTCCTCTTCTCCTTTCCCTATATGACTTATTATCGGTTTGTCATACTCATCTATTAGAAAAACTATCTGTTTATTATGCTTTTGATATATATTTTCTATAAAAGCCTCAAAAAATTTCTCTATTGATTTCTCATAATTAACTTCTTCTATTCCATTATCTTTTAATTTATTATTTAATGTCTCTTTAATATCATTTTCAAGTATTTCTTTATTATCATTGGAAATAAGATTAAAATCCAGAACTACAACAGGATACTCTTCCCACTCGTAATCACTTTTGTAAATATAAAGTCCTTTGAATAATTCCTTTTTACCTCTGAATATATTGTAAAGAGTAGAAATCAAAAGCGATTTTCCAAACCTTCTTGGTCTTGAGAGAAAATAGTATTCGCCTGTTGTGATTAAATTGTATAGATGCTTTGTTTTATCAATATATAGATAATCCTTTTCTCTTATCTTTCCAAAATCACTAATCCCAATAGGTAAATTCTTAAGCTTTTTCTTCATAATAAAATAATAGCATAATATTTTTTGTTTTTGAATAAAATCGGATTAACACTGAGTTATCAGTAAAATTTGAATGCTGAGGATTTATTGTTGTTCGTTGTTTTTTTATTGAATTTATTAACCATAGGGGCAATTTACCATAATAGCTATAAGACTTGAGCCAAGATCAAATTTTGAATTGATAGTTTTTATGAAAAAATTAAAAGTTTATTTTTTGTCCCAGCTTTTGTTAGCCCCATTAAAGTAAAATTTGTAAGGAATAATCGGTTTTTCAAGCTTTTTTTGTGTTTCTTCTGATATTCCCATGTCTTTTACTATTTCCTTACCTGCAATTTTTACATATTTCAGATATTTCTTAATAAAAGGTTTTATAATTGGAGCCTCAAACTGTAAGATTTCGCCTTCACCTCTGTATATTTCCCCTATTACTTCAGAATGCATATTTCTTGCAACTCTTCTGAAAAGAAGCTTTAAAACCTGAAAATGAGTCTGCTCGGGAAAACCACAGTTGGAAATTACAACAATTTTCGGGTACTTTTCATATCTCTTTTTGTGTCTTGTTTCTCCGTATTCATCCTTTTC
>JALVQI010000051.1 GCA_027031485.1 Candidatus Aminicenantota bacterium
TTGAGGCAATAATGATAATGAAAATACACAGAGGAGATTCTGTAAAGATAAGAAAGCTTAAGGTATGGACAAAAAACATTCAGAAGAGGGATGATTGGAGAATTATGAAATTCATTAGCCCCGCTGATGTTAAGAATGTGGGCCTTCTAACCCTTTCCGAAAAGGAGATGTACATATATCTTCCGGAATTTCACAGAATCAGAAGGATAGCAAGCTCCAACAAAAAGGATTCTTTTATGGGTTCGGATTTTTCATATGAAGATCTAAGTACGGGCGGATTTTCAAAAAACTATAATGCGGAAATTCTTAAAGAGGATTCTGAATTCTGGACTTTAAAGCTTGTAAGAAAAAAAGGAATTAAAAAGCCTTATTCCAAGATTATTTTAAAAGTTGATAAAAAAAGCTATATGCCCGTCAAGATGGAACTTTATGATAATGATGGAAATCTCTGGAAAATTGCAGAGGAAAAAAACAAGAAGATTAATAATTATTATATTACCACTTATATAAAAATGGAAGATAAGAAAAAGGGTTCATGGACAAGCCTTGAATTGGAAAATATTAAGCTTGATCAAAATCTAAGTAAAAAGTTTTTTACAAAAAGATTTTTAAAAAGAAGGGTTAAATAGAGGTGATAAAATGGAAAAAAAGTTTGTTTATTTTTTTATTATCATGGCGTTGGTTTTTTCAATCCCTGCTGTATCCTCTGAGAAAGATTTGAGTATTTCAGGAAGGATTAAACTTTTTGGCTCTGTTTTTCTTTATAAAAATTCAGAAGGAGATTTTTTCTCCCATAATTCGGGTGATTTTGCTCTCAAAAGGCTTGAAACAAGGGTAAAGATTGCAGGAAGTTTAAATGACAATATCTCTTATAACTTGAGGTTTGATGCATTCTCAAATTCAGGAACACTTTTTCAGGAAAACGGATTCCCTGAATCGGGAATTTTAAGCACTCCTTTTTCTTCGGAATACTTTGAATTAAATCTTTACGAAGCAAATATTACAGTTTCTGATTTTTTAGTGGAAAATCTTGATCTCACAGTCGGGAAACAGAGAATATCATGGGGAACAGCGGACAAAGTAAATGTTGTGGATAATCTTAATCCCATTGATTTTGCAAATTTCTTCTCCTTTGACCCTGATTATGCTTTTGAAAGAAGGCCTCAAACAGCTCTTAATTTTGAATACTACATAGGAGAAAGCTCAAAACTTCAATTTGTCTGGCTCTTACAACATCAAATCGCACCACTACCATACGGATACACCCTTCTTACGAAAACAGCGATGAACATAAGAGAGGTAAAGATTGAAAAGGATTGGCATAATAATATAAAAGATTCAAATTATGCATTAAGATTTTCAACAAATATTATGAATATTGATCTTGGCATCTCATATTACAGAGGCAATACGGATCTCCCTATTTTAAAAAGTTTCACTCTCACTCCTTTCCCCGCAGGAGAGTTTAACTACGGAAGGCAAAAGATTTTCGGGCTTGATCTTTCAACAGTGATAAGTGGCGCAACACTATGGGGAGAGGTTGCATATATAATGCCGGATGAATCCTACGGTTTTATTCAAATACCTATTGTTATGAACAATAATATTGTGGGAGTTCAGAATGTAAATTTTAGATTGTTTGAAAAAGGATTTTTCAAATATGTTGTTGGAGGAGATTATAATTTTTCCCATGGTTTTTACTTAAACATACAGTTTTTGCACGGCTTTTTTGATGAATATGATTATACAAAAGATGCCGAAACCTATTTCAGAAAAAAGAAGGGAGAATTTTTTGGAGAATTATCAAATTATATTATTCCCGCCCTCGAGCACAAATTTCATAATGATGATTATAAGATAAGAGTGGCCGGGATTGTGGAAATTTCGGGCAAAACCGCTTATATTCTGACACCTCAGATTGATTTAAGAATTTCAGACGGATTAATGATGACAGCCGGAGGATTTTTTGTTATTTCAG
>JALVQI010000052.1 GCA_027031485.1 Candidatus Aminicenantota bacterium
GAGTAATATATATTGTAGGGGCAATTCATGAATTGCCCCTACGAACTACTATCCGATTCACGATTCCCCATTCACAATTCACAACTTCCTTATTTCATATAAATGTCCATAAGAGCCATCTAAAACTATCCTAGATCCTGGTTCTCTTTTTTTATAATTAAATCTACCCCATATTCTATCTACTTCATTTAATTCATGTCCTCCATCAAAAACAGTAATTATCGCTGATTCATTATCTCCTCCTTGAACAGAAGCACATAACTCTCCACTAGTATCATATCTTGCTGTTGTACCTGCTCCACTTCTTATAAGTTCATCATTGGAATTTGCATAATCTTTTTCATATGCATCTCCACTTGTAATAGTAAAATTAATACTATAATCTGGAGCCATACCATCATATCTAATCTCAACTTTATCTCTTGAGGGAGCTCTTATAAATCCATTTGTATATTCCTCTATTGCCTTAAAACCTTCCATAATATTATTCATAACCTCATTATGATATTTATCTTTATATTCGTCAAGCTTGTGATGAGGGTCATAAACAACCCACTTCTCAGGTTGTTTAACCCAAACTTGATTTAATCCATCTAATTCTTTACCTCTATAAGCATTTATTAAATCTTTCCAACTATATCCCTTGGGATTTAAATCTTGCTTTTTAACTATATCTATATGTATATTATCTTCACCTTGTAATCCTGCATTCTCTAAAACAGCAGGAATATAATCATCATTCTTATTAGCTAAAGAATTACTAAAATTTACCTTTATTGTACATTGCTCTGGTTTGTCTATTTCAAATGTAAGATTTCCTCCTTCTGTTTTCTTCTCATAAACCATTCCTCCACATTCTATATTTACAGGAACATCTAATGGTTGACCAGAAAATGTATCATCTACCCTAAGATATACAGGACCTCCAACTGGGGAATTATCAACGGATGAGGCTTTTTTACAGGCCGGGAGAAGAAGGAGTAAGGAGGAGAGGAAGAGTAAGATAAAGAGGATTAAAGATATTTTTGAAAAACTGTTATTGTTTAAAGGAGAGATAAACTTATTTGAGGACTCGGAAAATCTGTTTACGGGAGGACCTCTATTTACGGAAGAGCTCAACTTATGTGAGTATAATCTTTGCTTTTCAAAGGATAGACCTTTTTCTCCTCTTTTAAATCTTTTTAGAAGCCCTGATACCCTGTTTTTAATTATCCCTTTAAGATTTCTAAGACTTACACCCGAGAATTTGTTAAAGAGAGTAATAGGAAGGGAAAACCTTCCGCTCTCCCATTTAACAGCCTCAGTCCTTTTTTCCCACTGCCCCATGTTCAGACCTCCTTACGATGCAAATTAATAAAAATTATAATGGATAATGTTTTTTTTGTAAAATGGGATCAGAGTAACCAGTACTGTCCGGGAAAATTTGGGGAACGAATAGCTAACAATATCAATGGTATTTGGGGAACAAATTAGAAGGGGCATTAATTTTCTTTTTTATGTTTTTTATTCCCTCATTATCATTAATTCTTAATATATCGATTACATTAGCAGGCTCGAACAAGAGCTCGTGTATTACTCTTGCAAGAAAAGATATGGATTTGGGGTAACGTCCTTGTTTTTTTATATAATGGAGAAAAAGATAATAGATTAAAGCGGTCCAGATTTGGATTAGTACTGCATTTTTGGAAGTTCCGAGGAAACTTTTTATTTTAAGATTTTGCTTTATCCATTTAAAAAACTTCTCTATATCCCATCTTTTTTTATATAACTTCACTATCGTTAAGGCTGACAGCTTGAAATTATTTGTTATGAATTCAAACTCTCTTCCTGTTTCAGGGTCTTTAAATCTTATGAGCCTCATTTTATACGGATAATGTTTTATGTTTCTGTCATCCACGAACACTATCTCATTATCTTCTATCACTCCCCTCCTTTCGGAAAGAGAATTTACGGGCAGCTGTCCGGAAACCACATA
>JALVQI010000053.1 GCA_027031485.1 Candidatus Aminicenantota bacterium
GCCAATGGTATAACCTTCGCCATGGAAGGAGGGGCCATTTTTTCAGGGACCGTTTCCGCAGCATCAGGATAGAGGACGGAAGGTGGTGCCTTTCTGCCTCACTTTACATTGACCTTAACCCGGTGCGGGCGGGTCTTAGCGGAAGAGTGGATGGATATCGCTGGAGTTCCTATGCGTGCAGGAAGGCTGGAGTATGCGGATGGCTGGGCTCGCTGGAAGAGGAGTTTGGCGTTTCGCAGAAGTGGTATTCAGAGGCGCTGGAGCAGATGGGAGGGATAGAGCGTGAAGGGAAGGGAAAGATAACCAAACCTCAGCGGTCTTTCCTTATGCATGCACTTTCCTACAGGGCGGAGGGGATAGTTTATGGAGCGGAGGCGTTTGTCAGGAAGTTTTTGAGCGGTCTTCCCTTCCGGCGAAGGCTCAAGCTTGCGCAGGAGGGAGCAGCCTTAGCGTAGGGGCGAAGGGAGGGGAATGATTTAAGGAAGCGGAAGAGGGAAGGACTGCGAAAATTCAGGAAAATCCGGGATAAAAACCTGATTTGTAGAGCCCAGAAGGGGAGCTTAGGGTCAGTTTTTGGATGAAAGAGGCGGACAATTGAGGGGGTGTGAGATATTCCAGGGTGAATTTTGGTGAGGAACGTTGGTTTTTCAGTTTCGGACCTGTCCCGAAAAATGAAAAGTTTGTTTCTCTTTATAAAGTCTTTTGCTTGATCAGAAAGCAGATTTACTTTTTTATCTGCTTCTCTTTTCAGCTCACTTATTGCATCTAAAACTGTATAGTTCAGGTTTGTTTTTCTCTTTTCTTCCATTAATTTTTTCAGTCTTTTTTCAAAATAGGTGTCTTTTGAATCTTCTTTAAGAGCCAAAACAATCTGTTGACCTGCTTTATGATCATCTTTTGTTAAGGTTATTTTAGTACCTTCTATTGTTATTTGCTTTGGTTTTACTCCAAAAGAGTAAAGATAGTAAGCAAGTACCTTTGCTCTTGAAGCAGGTGTGAGCTTGATCTCTTTTCCTAAATAGGATTTGTAATAATCATCAATTGACTTTAACTGATTATACTTAGCCAAATCAATTACTGTTGATTTTCTTGCTTTATCTAATTCTTCTTTAAATTTAAGAGCATCAAATTCTTTCTTTCTGTTCAAATCTTCAACAATGGATTTAAGTTTTTGATCATTTCCTGTGTAAAGGAGTTTCCATACTTTTTCTCCTTTTGTTGCTCCCTCTGTTTGATAAATCCAAACCCTTTCACCATCTAGTTCGAATGAGAATCTTTGTTCTATAAATTTTCTCAATTCTCCCAATTTATCTATAGGTTTTTTTATTTCTACGGTCTTTATACTCTTCTTTCCATCATCTTCCTTAGTAACTAAAGAAAGTTTAAATTGTTCGTTTTTAGTTCTGGTAATTGTTAATGTAATATTTCCTTGAGTGAATTTCTTTGTTTCTCCTATTTTTAGATCTTCTGTTTTTAGAAAGAGCAAATAAAATAACCATGGGTGTGTTTTTATGAGGTTTATAATAGTAGGATCAGCTATTCCAAGCTCATCTAATTTTTTAGTTAGTTCTTCTTCAAGTTTAGAGAGTTGGGTTTTTGTTTGGCTTTCTTTTTGACTGGAATCTACGCTTTCTTCTTTCACTACCCAAGAACCGAGAAAGATCACTTATCTCACCCTTCTGGTGGAACACCTAAATAAAATCCAACATGAATTCCATACTTTGATTCCATTACTATTACTGCACACATCAGTCGTTCTCCATTTGTTTTATTCCTTAATGCTACATGGAGTACTCTAGCGTATCTTGTAACTACCTCCCCATCTTGCAATTTTCCTTTAACTTTCACAATCTCAGGCATCAAACCAACAACTTCATAACCTTTCGGCACTTCAAACCATACATGGAGAGATGCGTTATCCCAGCCAATCCATAAATCATATCTCTCTTGAGAACCGGTAAAACCGTATT
>JALVQI010000054.1 GCA_027031485.1 Candidatus Aminicenantota bacterium
TAAAAAGGGAAGCAGGCTTAGTTACCAATATCATGAAAAAAAGGATGAAACAATGTATCTCTTTAAAGGTAAAGTAAAAATAATAACTGAAATTGACGGAGAGAAAAAAGAAATAATCTTAACCGATGAAGAATCCGTTCACTTCAAACCCTTTACAAAACATAGAGTTGAAGCGATTGAGGATAGCCACATACTTGAAGTATCTACTCCTGAACTTGATGATGTCGTAAGATTAGAGGATGATTTCGGAAGAGTTAAATCGTGAACAAACAACTATTAAATAAAAAAGAATGCCTTTACCAGCATTAAGACAATTTGAAAGTTTTCCGGCAATAGTTAACAATGAAAAAGGGTTTATCATAAGAGATCCATTGGGATTTAGCAATGATTTTTTTATAAAGGAAGATATTGCCTTTATTATTTACTTCTTTAATGGTGTCACCCCCATGAGAGATCTTCAGGAAAATTTTTTTATGAGATTCAAAAAAGAGCTCCACAAAGACTTTGTAAAAGAAATCGTATCCTTTTTTGACCAAAATTATCTTCTTGATAATGTAAGGTTCAGAAAAAAATTAAATTGGGAAAGAGAAAAGTTCAGAAAACAAAAAATAAGAAAACCAATAGATGTTCTTTATAAAAGTGATGAAAAGAGTATGAACTTTTATAAAGACCTTATAAAAGAAATAAAAAGATTCTCATCAAAAGAAATTCCGAAAACGGGAACAATTTCTCCGCACATAGATTATTTCCGGGGAAAAGAGACTTATATTAAAGTTTATTCCGGAGTAAAGGAAATAAAAAAAAGAAAATTTATAATTTTGGGCACAAATCACACAATGTTCAAGGATGAATTCATTGTAGCAAATAAAGATTTTGAAACCATAAACGGTAAAATTTCAAAAATAGATTCGAATCTTTTAGGCTCTTTAAAAAAAGAGTTAGGTGAAAAATATTTTGAGGATATGATTGCACACAAATACGAACACTCCATTGAGTTTCAGATAAATATATTAGCAGAGCTTTTTGAAAATTTTACATTCTTCCCAATTCTAACTCCAACATTTTTGGACGGGAGAAATCATGAAGAGTTTATTGAATGGTTAAAAAATTCCGTAGATGATGAATACTTTATAATAGCAGCTTCTGATTTCAGTCATACGGGTATTCGGTTCGGAGACCCTTTCCCCGCCATTGAAAAAAGAGATGAAATAATCAGATATGATAAAAATATGATAGATTTAATATTACAAAAAGGCGGAGAAGCTTTTATAAATGAATTAATAAGCAATAAAAATAAAACCAATATTTGCGGAATGGGACCTATTTACACACTTCTAAAGCTTACAGGAAATAAAAACGGGAGAATAGTTGATTACAGATTTACAATAGATGAATCAGGTGGTTCTATGGTAAGCTTTGCGGGAATATTTTTTTAGATGAATCTATTCTGATTTTTTTTGATCTATAACCCTTATATCAAATACCTGCCCTGTTATTTTCTGACATATTATATTCAAAGTATGATATGCGATAAAATCCGGTGAGAGCAAAGTCTCTTTATCCTCTTTTCCAAATGCTTTATATCTCATAGGAGTAGCCGCTCTTTCTGGATTTATCACATTAACCTTAATGTCATATTTTGAAAATTCATCCGCAATTGCCTGAGCATAATTCACAATGGCAGCTTTTGATGAAGAGTATATGGAATATCCACGCCTACCCCTTGTATATGAGCTTGATGCAAAAAAGATGAGACTTCCTTTTGTCTTCTTTAAATAATCCAAGCCTATTTTTGAAACCAACACATTACCTATGTAATTTACTGATATTAGCTCTTTAATTGTTTCCGAATCCATTGTTTCAATAAATCCGAATTCAAGAATTCCGGAAGAAATCACAATGGAATCAATCTTTCCCTCGTTTTTCTCCACCGATGAAAGAGCCCTTTTAATATCATCAACTTTTCTTATATCTGTTCCGGTTTTTCTTGAAAATGCAAATGTCTTAGCGCCAAGTTCAGCTCCTCTTCTGACAATTGACTCACCTATTCCGCTTGTTCCGCCGAATACGACAATAACTTTATCTTTAAGAGATTTTTTCAGGCTATTACGATCAAATTTGAGCAAACTCCTGTTTTTAACCTGAAATATTTTATCAGCTATATGAATGTCTATAGGATATGTAATCTTGATATTAAAATCCGAACCTTCAACCACATAAATATCGGAAAGCCCGTATTTTAATACAAGGGAGCAATCATCGGTGGCATTTAAAAAACCGTCTTTTATGGCAAGTTCATGAGCTTTTTTTATAACTTCTAATTTAAATGCCTGAGGAGTTTGCCCCCTTCTAAGATATTTTCTTTTCGGTATATCCCGGATTAAAAATTTATCATCAACCCTTATAATCGTATCGGGAGAAGGTACGGCAACATCAATCGCATCATAATTTCTTAAGCTTTTTATTATTTTATCTATTATATCAAAAGAAACAAACGGTCTTACCGCATCGTGAATCAGGACATTATCATAATCATCCGAGGCGGCTGAAATCCCGATGTATGAGGACTCCTGCCTCGTAGCTCCCCCTTTTAATATCTTTTTTACCTTTTTATATGCATTTTTATGAACAATCTCAATAGTTTTATCATAGTATCGTGGGTTTGTAACAATAAAAATTCCCGATATATCAGGATGATTTTCAAATTTCTCAATAGTATGCTCAATTATAAGCTTTCCCGCAAGTTTTAAAAATTGTTTGGGAAGTTCATATTTAAGCCTTGAACCTGAACCTCCCGCAAGAATAATTGCTAAGTTTTTCATTCTTTACCTCTATGTAATAAAACTTAAAAAATTATCTTTATCAATCACTTCAAAACTTGAATTCTTATATGTTTTTTCCCATAAAGAGGGAGGTTTGACTTTTTTGTTTGACCATTTAAATTCATAGCCAAAAAGTTTCCCATCCCTTTCTTCAATATAATCAATTTCTTTTTTTGTATGAGTTCTCCAAAAATAAATATTTGAAAAAATCTTTTTGTAAGTAATATATTTTAATCTTTCGGAAAATAGAAAATTTTCCCACAACATTCCAATATCATCTCTAAAGGAAAGAGAATTAAAATTCATTATAAGAGAATTTCTTATTCCATTGTCCAAAAAATAATATCTTGCTGTTTTAGTTATTTCGCTCCTCAAATTTCTTGAAAACCCCCTCACCTTTCTTATTATAAACATTTTTTCAAAAAGATCTAGATACCTCGCCACCGTTTGTTTTGCAAGTCCTAAATTATTACTCAATTCGTTCAGTGAAACTTCTTTCCCGATTTGAAAAGCAAGCAATCTCAAAAGATCCCCTAATTTATCCGAGTTTCTTATATTATCAAGCTCAAGAATATCTTTAAACAAATAAGAATCTCTCAAAGCCACAAGTATTTCTTTTTTTTCTTTTAAAGACTCACAAGTCAGAACCTCCGGATATGTTCCGTATATCAAAAAATTCTCAAGATTGTTTATTATATGTGAATTTCCATACTGATTTTTAAGCTCTAACATTGATACAGGGAAAAGTAAAAAAAGCCTGTATCTTCCGGTAAGAGGTTCTCCGATCTTAGAAAAAAGTTTAAAGGAAGAAGAACCGCTGACAATAATATTTACCTTCTCAAAGTTATCAATCATCAATTTTAAAGCCAACCCTATATTCTTAACTCTCTGAGCCTCATCTATCAATATAAAGTCATATCCTTGAAAATATTGTCTGAGTTTTTCCAAATCAAGGCTGTTTAAAAGCTGGTTTAAAACCATATCATCGCCGGCTCCATAAAAAATCATTCCTTTAAATTTTCTCTTCA
Source organism: Candidatus Aminicenantota bacterium (assembly GCA_027031485.1). Classification (GTDB taxonomy): domain Bacteria; phylum Acidobacteriota; class Aminicenantia; order JAMOAD01; family JAMOAD01; genus JALXDT01. Next base: position 3,851 of record JALVQI010000054.1, read on the forward strand.
CTCTATTAAGCAGAGAAGTCTTCCCGACTCGTCTCGGGCCTAAAACAACCAAAACTTTCCCTTTGTCAATATATTTAAAAACTTCATTCTCATAAAATCTCTCAATCCAATTATTCATATATTTTTGTTAACATATTTTTAGGAATTTGTCAATTAAACTTTCCAAATTTAATAAAATTTGGAAAGTTTTGTTGCCGTATTTTATAAAATTTGGAAAGTTTGAAATACTCTCAGGTTTTAACAATTTCTCGGAATACTCTCTCTGAACTTTTTCCGTCCCCGTATTTGAAGGCAAGATTAAAGATTCGCTCTCTCTCACTTTCAAAACCATCCTTCCCTTCAACCAAAAAATGCTTTATCCAGAACACTAATTCATTAAAATCTTTAGCTTTGGGTCCCGGCGTCATCTTATTGTAATCAAATTGAAGCCGACGGTGAAGCTCCTTATACTCATCATAATCATAAGGATAAAAAAGAACAGGTCTTTTAGTGTGCAAAAAGTCAGTATATATGGAAGAATAATCTGTTATCAACAAATCAGTTATCCTCAGAAGAGGATAAACATCCTTTTTGCTTTCATAAATTAATATATTATTATATTTATCAATATTTTCAACCAGATACTTCAAACCGGGAAGAGAATGTCCCTTTATTATGAAAAGGATATTGTTGGCTTTTAAAAATTCATTAAATTTATCATATTCAAATATTTTCCTGAAATCAATTTTTATTGAAAGGTCCCTGAAAGTGGGGGCAAAAAGAGAAATCTTTCCGTTTTTCTTTTTCCAGTTCCCGGAGAATTTTAAAATTTCTGCATCCGTATTTATCACCTCACCTTTTTTTTCCCTATAAAGCGCATCATTTCTCGGATACCCCAGCGGTCTTATTTTCTCAAGGGGAATATTAAAAGCAGGAGCAAAAACCTTTTCAGCATAAAACTCTGAGGTGGTGATTAGAAGATCGTATTGCGGATATCTTTTACTTAATTTTTTCCACTCTTTTTCCGTCAATTTATCCAGAAACTCTTTTGATAGTAGTGAAAGTTCAATATATTTAAATCCGACCCCATGCCATAGCTGTATTTTCTTTGTTTTCAAAAAGTTTAAAAGCCCATACTCTCTATACCAATCACGATTATCAAAAATAAAATATTTAGAAGTAAGCAATAAAAAAAATGTTTTTAATTTACCGTAGAAAATCACATTAATTCCTTGCTTTCTAAGATAATCATAATATTCCTTTTTATTTGTAAGCCAACATGGATTCAGTCCACTCCGATTTTTCAAGTAAAGATAAAAGTATTTGGAATTTCCGACGAAATTTCCTCCGTACTCCCCCACTACAATAAATCTCTTTTCGCTTTTCGGAAAAATAAGGGAAAGAAATTTTACAATAAGATTTGAAATATTCCTTAAAAAAGTTTTTACACCCCTTTCTTCAACAAAAACGCTGTATGCCGGATTTTTACCTTTCACAAGGGCAAATTTTTTTATCCCCTTTTCTGATAAGGCTTTTCCTATTGCTTCATAATACATAGAGGCAATAAGTATTAAATCGTAGTGAGTTTTTTCTATTTTTTTCAGAAAAACATCAAATTTATAAACCCTGTATCCGCAACATCTCCCTTTTTTGTATGTATCAATAAAACCTTTAACCTTTACATCAGGTCTTAACTTCTTAAGATAAAAGAAAAAGGCTTTGCCGGCTGTTCCCGCACCATATATAAAAACCTTTGCATTTTTCGGAAGCTGTTTTGCCTCTTTGAAGATTTTCATACTTTAAAGATTTGAACTCCCAAGATAATCCCTCAACTCATCTTTCCAGTGTTTGAAAATATTTATCTCCGCTTTTTTGAGATTAAAATTCTCAAGAACAGAGTATTTAGGCCTTTTCACCTCTGTTGCAAACTCGCCGGGAGCAGCTTTTTTAAGGTTTGTTTTAATCCCGGAAATCTCAAAAATGGCTTTTGCAAACTCATACCAGCTGCACTCCCCCTCGGCTGTTGCATGATAAATTCCAAATGGAGGCTCTTTTTTTATCATTAAAGACAACTGTTCTGCAATCTCTCTTGTGTATGTGGGTGTTGTTCGTTCATCATCAACAACCCTTATCTCATCCCTCTCCTTTGCAAGCTTTAGCATAAGGCCCACAAAATTATAACCTTTAACCCTTGACGGATATTTTCCGTAAAGGCCTGCCACTCTCAGAATATAATATTTTTCGGCAATTTTCTTTATTCTGTTTTCCCCTTCAAGTTTTGATTTTGCATAAATGTTCAAAGGATTCGGTTTATCTTTTTCAATATATGGTTTTTTCTTTTCCCCGTCAAAAACATAGTCAGTGCTAAAATGAAACAGAACAGCCTTTAACTCATTTGAGATTTTCGCAAGATTTTCAGCACCTCCGCTATTAACGGCAAAGGCTTTATCCATCTCTTTCTCACACAGGGGAACATTATGAAAAGCAGCCGTATTTATTATTATCTTCGGTTTTATCTCTTTTAATACTGAATTCACTGAATCAAGTTCGGAAACATCAATATCATTGTGTGTTAAACCCACCACTTTATCAGAATAACTCTCATTTAAAACTTCAAATATATCACTTCCCAACTGACCATTTGAACCTATAATCGCTATTTTCATTTTATCCCTCCTTATTTTTTATTTTTCTCAGGATTTCAACATCAGCTTTATCCCTTAACCTTCCGGCAGCTTCTTTATTCTTTATTAAATCATCAATAGAGATATAGAAACACTCCTCATCACCATAGTGACCAATTTTTTTTTGTTTCCAAGCTTCACTAAAACTAATACCTTCAATTGATACTAAAATATCAATTCTAACTGGCTCATACCCCAATTGAATAATATTATTTTCATTTAAAAAATCTTCTTCTTTTAAGCCAACATTTCCAAATCCAAACTCTTTTAAAACATTCATTAGTTTTTTTATATTTTCTTTAGATCTTTCAATCAATATATCAAGATCTTTTGTATATCTCGGAATCGCATAAAAGCTAAAAGCAAATCCCCCGACTATAAGATATTTAACCTTTTTTTCGTTTAATAATCCTATAAACTCTTTGAAGTCCTTTTCTATCCTCATTTCTTATCTTGTAATATTGTTCCCTTAAATATTGGACTATATCCAACCTCTCTTCGGGAGTCATTGACATCGCTTGTTCTATATCCCACTCCTCCGCCTCTTTAAAGTTTTTTGATATTTTTACAACCCTCTCCATACTATATTATCTCATATTACTAATTTTCAGACAAACCTCAGCCTTTATAAACAAAATAATCAGCTTCGGGTCTTTTAAGCCACTCCTTTAGAGTTTGGGCATTTTTATCCTTATCAGAAAGAATAGGATCTTTCACCGGCCAATCTATTCCGATATCAGGATCATTCCATAAAATTCCTGATTCTCCCTCCTTGTTGTATTCTCCTGTTACAAGGTACTGAATTTCAACATAGTCCGACAGAGCTGCAAATCCTCTTGCAAAGTATGCGGGAGCCCAGAGAATATATCTGTTTTCTTCGGAAGCCTCTACCCCATACCATTTCCCAAGAGTGGGAGAATTTTTTCTTATATCAACAGCAACAAGAAAAGCTTTCCCTTTAGTTACTCTCATAAGTTTTCCCATTGGAGGATCCCACTGAAAATGAAGTCCCCTTACAACATTTTTGACTGAACCCGATTGATTTTCCTGAACAAACTCTGTGGGTATCCCATACTTTTCAAGTTCACTCCTTTTAAAAACCTCGTAAAAAAAGCCCCTGTCATCCTTGAAGATTTCAGGCTGTAACACGATTACTTCATTTCCGATATTTTTAGACACCAATTTTATTTCCATTTTTACCTCCTTTTTATTTTATGTTCTTAAATACTCTGATATTATAATACTCATCTTTTTCAAAATCTTCAAAATCTTTCATATGATCCGCCAAATCTTTCACTATCATTTTTATATCATAACGAGGATGAAAACTCAGAACATTTTCGGCTTTTTCAATTGAAACTTTATAATTTCTAAAATCAGTGATATGTTTAACTTCAAGCTTTACCTTGATATTAAGAAATTCATTGACAGCCTCACTAACAATATCGCCCATCTCACCAACAGTATAATTCCCTGAAGCTATGTTAAATACACCTGAAATATCATAATCCGCTTCAATGGATCTTATATAGGCGGTTGCAGCATCCTGAATGCTCAGGATAGGCCTCCATATAACAGGATTATTCACAATTATTCTTTTTTCCTTGACAGCAAATTTGAACATCGTGTTAATAACAAGATCAAATCTCATTCTCGGGCTATAACCGCTAACAGTCCCTTTCCTTAAAGCAATAACGGAAAAATTATTGTCAATCATCTGAAGAACAGCCTTCTCTCCCTGTAATTTTGATATACCGTAGGGATAGCCGGATATAGTTGGTTTTTCTTCATCGTAAAGTTCATTTACAGTATAACCATAAACCGAACAGGAGCTTGCATAAATAAATCTTTTAACCCCTACCTGTTTTGAAATGTATGCCAAATACGCCGGAGCGGCGGCATTGTAGATAAAATTCTTGGCAGGAGAAAATTCAGCCATAGGATCATTTGACAAACCTGCAATAAATATTACCTGTTCATAACCTGAAATTTCCTCCTTACTTAGTTCAAAGATGTCTTTTTTCTTTTTCCCCACATTTTCGGGAAGATGATCCCCGAACCAGAACAAATCCACGACATCAACTTCATATCCCCTTTCAAGAAGCTTCGGGATTAAAAAAGAACCTATATAACCGGCTCCCCCTGCAACTAATATCCTCATATTTTCCTCCTTCTTTGTTTATCTTACAAATAAAGAAAATAGTTCATTGTTTCCTTCATCAAGAAAATTGTGTGATTTAAAGAATCTTTTTTATTTTTACTTAGATTCTCATGATTGTTTATAGCATCCCTATAAAACGGAAAAGTCTTTTTAATAAAGTCAAAAACTTCAAGACTTCTTTTCTTATCCATATTTGCCAATGTTATAGCATAGGAGTTCAATGCCTCGGGGAAATTTTCCAGAGCTTTCGAATATGCTTTACCAAAGAGTTCCAGGCTTTTTTCATATTCCTTTTCCTCAAATTTGCAAATCCCCTTTAAAAAATAAAAAAAGGGGTGTTTTATGGCAAAACTTTCAATATAGTTACCATAATCCTTTAAACTCTCAGTATAAAGATACCCCAGAGCTGAAAAATACAGAAAAAACTCCTTTTTTATAAAACCTCTGGCAACAAAATTTCCCATATAATCTTTCAGCTCCTCAAACATTCCTTTTCTCCTCCCGTAATTGGCTCCTCTTATGTATTTTCGGGTAAAGACGATTTCTCTTTCTTTCTCTGAAAAATATGATTTCAGAGAAGGATAATTATAAAAGAAATGGTGTGTTAGCTTTATATCCTGAAGATCTGATGAGAATCTATCATGAGCCATATTTTCTGAATGGTATCTTTTAAATACAAGATTTTTATTAAGAAATTTTATTTTTAAACCTTTTAGTACGGATTGAACTGCAATATAATAATCAAGAAGTAAATTATACTCTTCGGGAAATGGTAAAATTTTTACAAGGGAATCCCTTTTAGTCATTATGTATGACATTGATCTAATTAGATTTTCCCTGAAAAGAAGAAAGGGAAATTCCTTTTCTGAAAACCAATAGGGAGGAAATTCCTTTCCCTTTCCATTCCTTTCATCTATTATCCATGATTTACAAATCACGATATCGTATTCCCCTTTATCAAACTCATTAACCATCAACCTTAATCTATCCTCGTGAAACCAATCATCCGCGTCAAGAAAAGTTAAAAATTCCCCCTTCGCTTCATCAAGAGCTCTGTTTAGTGCTTTATCTATTCCTTTTTCCGGTTCATAAATGATTTTAAATCTATTATCATTTTTTATTGATTCCTCTGCTAATCTTGTTGAATTATCTTCCGAGCCATTATCAACAAGAATACATTCAAAGTTTTTAAAAGATTGATTTTTAACAGAAGAAATTGCCTTTTTTATATACTTTTCTTCATTGTAGAACGGAATGATTACGGATACCTTCATTTTTTTTCTTTTTTTGCTTTTTCAAGTTCCTCGGAAGCTTTTTTGTGATAAGGCATAATATTTAAACACTCTTTCAGATAGGCAATCCTTTTATCAATATTATTCTCAACTTCAGCCATTTTAAAATAAGCTTTTCCTGCTATATCATTTGACAGATATTTTTTAAAGGAGACTAAAAATTCCAATAAACTCTCAGCTTCTTTCAAATTGTTGTTGTGAACAAAGTATGAACCAAAATTATAGATATTTGTAAAAAAGTTTTTCTTTTCAAGAAATTCAACCAATTTTCTCTTTAAAAATTCACCTGTTTTATCATCAACCAAATTATTTCTCAACAGCTTCATAGCACTGAACTCATTTACCACTGGATAAATACCTTTTATTATGGAGTAATTTAATTCATTTTTAACCACTGTTTTAAAATCCTTTCTTCTTGTAAACTCAATTTGTGTTTTTTTGTCCAAGAGGTTGTACTTTTCCATAAAATAATACAAAAAATTAAAATTTTTAATTTTAATTCTTCTTAAAAATTCCCTTGAAAATCCGTCCTCTTCATATGTATCCAGATGATTGGGGAAAAGGTGTTCTTTCCATCTTTTTTTAAAAATTTGCAGTGATCTGATAGAGTTTGAAGTAGTCCTACCGGTTATGTTTTCATAATGATAAAGCTTGCTTTTGGGGGTTACCCAAATTTCCTTTTTTAACTTAGTGCGAACTTTAAAACATAGATCAGTATCTTCAAATGTATGTCTGATAATCTTATCATCAAATCCGCCTATTTCAAAAAAATCCTTTTTTGAAATTAACATAGAAGCTGCCGTTGAATGCAGAACTCTTCTATTTCTTTTTAGAAAGGAAAAATCAGGTCTTGAGAACAAGTATAAATGGTAGGGGTTTAAATCCTCATTTATCGCACCGCCAATATGCTGCACAAGATTCAATCGGGGGTAGATTAATAAAGAGCCTACAATCCCGACATTTTCTTTTTTCTCGTAAAAATCGACCAATTCTTTTAACCATCCTTTCAATGGAATCGTATCAGCATTCAGGAAATGCAAAAGCTCACCTTTTGCCGCATCCGCTCCCTCGTTACAGGTATAAGCAAATAATCTGTTCTCTTTCCTGTTTATCCACCTGATATCTGCCCCATACTTAATTTTAATGCTTTCTAAAATAGGCTCCACCAGATAAAAATCTTCGGAGCCATCATTTACAATTATAAGTTCAAAATCAGGGTATAAAGTGTTTTGCAATAAATTTAAAACCATAGCCATCAAATATGTATAAGATCTGAAATACGGAACAATGATTGACACTTTTTTCATTATTTTTCTCCGTAAAAAAGGATATACTCATTAGCTTTTTTATGTTGGGGAATTTTTACCAGACATTTCTTTAAAAGAGCAATACCTTTTTTTATTCTCCCTTTTTTTATTTCAATTTCCCCCAGATGAAAAAAAGCTTTACCCTGAAGGCCATAGTTTTCACTTTCCTTTAACAACTTATCAAACCATTTTATAGCTTTTCCTATGTTTCCTATTTTTTTATATAATGAACCAATTCTGTAATAGTCCGTTTCATTTTTATTATTTTTACTTAATAAGAGGTTTAAAGCTTTTTTGTAATAAAAGGAATGGTTTTTCCCCTCTTTTAATTCAATCTTTTGTGCAATAGAAAAATAAAATTTGAACATTAAATCTTTCTTATTTGTATATTTTTTATGATAATACTCAGCCTTTTCGTATTTTTCTTTAGAAACATATAAATTACTTAATATTAAATAGGATTCTGTTTTTAATGATTTATTAATTTTTCTTCTTAATACGGACTTGAAAAGTTTCTCTGATTTATCCAGGCATCCGAGCAAATAGTATGTTTTAGCCAAATAAAACATTCCTTTATTTGAAATGTTCTTTGAATTATTTTTATAAAAATAATTCACTTTACTCCTGATAGACGATAAATCAGAAATCTTTTTTGCTTTTAATATAACTTCGGTTAAATAATAGAAATAAATAAGGAAAACTTCACCATAATCACTTTTATTTAAAACCTGCTTTAAATTTTTCAAAAATTTTTTATTTTCATCGGAAGACAATTCTTTCCTCAACTTTTCAATATCTTCCGAAAAGATAGAGCTGTAAAGCGATTTTTTACTAATATCATTTTTATCAAGAGGTTGTGACCAGAAAGTGTAATAGGATATTTTATCCGGTTTTTCTCCTTCAACTTTTCTTTTTATATAATAATAATCCCTGTAATCTTCAGGTTCTTCTCTAATTTCGGACAAAATTTTTCTTGAAAAATCCATATCTCCTTTTTCGAAATAATAGAAAGCCCCGTTCACATAATAATTGACAAGGCCTCTCTTAATTGTTTCTTTCTCATGTACCGATATATTCTTATTCATCTTAAGGTAAATCTCCTTTAAATTTTGAAAAAAATTATCCAAAGACAGCTCTCTTCTAAACTTTTCTGCTCTTGCTTTCCATTTCGATTTTAATTCAAGTTCATTTCTTTTAACTTTTTTCAGTTTTTCAACAAAATCAGTAAACTTTCCATTATAAATAGTTTCACTTAAACCGTATTTTCGCAATGTATAACCCATCCATGTACCATCCGGAACAAAAACAGGAATTCCGTTATAAAAAAACTCTTCAAAAATACCGCTTGGCCTCAATGAATACTCATATCTATCGTATGGTAATATCCCGAATCTACTTTTTTGAAAAATCCCTTTGTATGCTTTTTTTGTGAGTTTGTTAAAATTTGTTTTGCAATTTTTCAGTAAAAAAAATTCCCTTGCCAAGAAATAGTTGGTTTCATCTATTTTATAAAAATGAATGAAAAATTCTTCTTTTTTCAGCTTTTTTGCCAGATCCAGTACAAAAAAGGGATTTTTATATATACTGAAAATTCCGACATAGGAGATAAATTCTTTCTCTCCCCCCCCCGAATCACTATTTATTCCATAAACAGGGAAAGGAAGAGTTCCGAAAAACAAAGAAGGATATGATTTTTTCATCAAATATGTTTGAAGTTCGGAGAAAAAAGTAAATCTTACACTCGAAAGCTCAATTTCTTTAAGGAGTTTTTTGTGCTTTAAGAAAGAATAATACATCCCAAAGCCTGAATGTATCGTTAGAATATTATTTCTCCTTTTAAGATTATCTTCAATCCCTTCCTTAAAAAGCTCAAGCCATGCTTCAATATCCCATTCAAGAGTTGTGGAAAAAAGGAGATGAGAATTTTTTACCCTATAAATTATCTCTTTGAATTCTCTTTTTCTAACTTTAATCCTTTCGTCAATGGAGAGATTGTAAAACCTATAGGCATTAATAAAAAAGTTTTTAATATTTTGTTTTCTGACTCCCCTATCTGTTATAAATTCAAATTTGTATTTTCCCTTAAGAGTTTCATCAGAAAACACATCCACATTTTTCACAGGATGTCCAAAGGAAGATCCATAAGGTTCAAGAATCAAGATTCTGTTTTTCATTGTCTAAATACTCTCTTGCTTTTTTATGGTTCGGATTATATTCCATACATTTTCTAAAGTATTCAAGAGCCTTATTTTTATTACCTTCTGACAACTTAATCTCACCTAAGTGAAAATATGCTCCGGACTTTAGAGTGTTATTAGCTTTTTTTGATAAAACAATTTTAAAAAGCTTCTCCGATCTTAAATAGTCATCATTTTTTTTGTACAAAGAAGCCAAATGATAATAATCAATCGGGGTTTTTCTTCTTTTTTTGGATAGAACATTAATAGCTTTTTTAAAATAATATTTATACTTTTTTAGTCCTATTTTTCTATACTTCATTCCCAAATAAAAGTATAAACAATAATACAAAGTATTTGATTTTTCCATATTTTTTATTAAATCAATCTTTTTCTTTAATGCATAATAATTAAAGTTAACTACAATTTCTTTTGAAATAAGAAACTTTAAAATCATTTCAATAATTTCAATATTAAGATATTCCTGATCAAGAATATTTTCAAAAAGCAAAATACTTCTCTTCTCATCACCTAAATTAAATAATCTTTTTGCAATTTCTGTTTTTTGAAAATACGTTATCTCTTTACTATATTTATCCATAAAATTGGCAACACTATTTAACCATTTTTCCCCTTTACTTCTTATTTGTCCAAGCATCATGAAAGAATCCCATTTTATTTGAAAAGAACAAAATGGGTCTTTCAATAAATTCTCAAATATATTTTCACTTTTTTTGAACTCCTTGGTTAGATATTTAATATATCCATAATAAAAAGATATTTGATAATCAAAAGAAAATTTCTCATATACACTTTCAATTTCCGAAACAATTTTAAATCTAAAATCTCTCATTTTTATTGTTTCTATCGTAAGTAAAAACAATATCCTGTAAAATTCAACATCATTAAAAATTTTAAAAGAAACATTAAGTAATAATTCAGCTATTTTAAATCTTTTGTTATTAATATTATGTGTTACTACAAACAACAAAAATTTTTTCAATCTGGCTTTATTAAAAAATGTTTGCGAATTTTTTTTCAATAATTCAATTAAATCATTTTCATTTAAATCCTTAAAATAATTTTTATTGATTAAAAATTCAATATAAGTCTCATAATGTTTGAATAAACCTGCTTTCAAAAGTCTATTTTTAATTTTATTTATCATGAAAGGTTTAATCTTTCTATTTGGCAATAAATATATTATCATATCATCAAGCCATCCAATCATACCATGATTCAAATTTCTAATCTTTTTAAATAATTCAAACACAAAATTAAAATTGTCATCCAATAATCTAAGAGATATTTGTATGTTTATAGTCAAATTTTTTAATAATTTAGTTTTTACATTGCTTATGAATTTGTCGCTAAAATATATTTGATTTTTTAAGATTAAATAACCTAACAAGGGATTAATATCCTTCCACTTATTAAAATTTCTTAATTTATTAATAAATTCCGGGAACACACCTTTTATCATAGCCTTTTTAGCAATCTGAAATAATACAATTTGATTTTTAGGGTATGTCTCATACCTTTCTTTTAGCCTATCATCAGCATTAATATTTAAAGAGTTACTTCTTTTACGAATTGAAATTTCAAAAACAAAATCTCCGAATCTTTTATAGGATTTAGCATCCCAATAATCATCAATATAATCTCTTATTTCCCCATTTAAGATCAATTTTTTTTCTTTGTTAAAGAATTCTAATATTTCTTTATTCTTTGTTTTGTTTCCACTCCAAAAAAAAATGTGGTCTTTATAAAACCGCATGAGTTTTTTATTATATGGAATATCCGGATTTATAGGCATTAATATCTTTTTATTTAAAGCTAACATGTAAACTAAAACAGAAGAATCACTTGTTATTATAAAATCAACTTTATCAGCTATATTTGGAGTATAATCATAAATATCAGCAGCTAAATTATTCCACCAAGGCTCTCTTAAAACCTTGTATGGGAAATCAAATTTATATTTTGCTGAAAAGTCAAGGTCAATTGGATGTGGTTTTATTATTATTTCATGGTCTTTTAAATCTTTACTCTTCATTAGATCATTTAATTTTGTAAAGAAATTATTTAAATACTGATTATTTGTTTTAATAAACGAAGGGATTTCATATCTTAAAAAAATTAAAATTTTCTTTTTTGAATTATTTTTTAATCTGTCCTTTTTCCTATTTAAATAAAAATCAAGCTCAAGACTTCCAATTGGAACAATTCTCTCAACCTCTATCCCCCTGTGCTTAGAACAAATTTTCTTTATTTTGCGAGAAGGGACAGGGATATATGTTAAAAAATCAACATTATTAGACCAACAATCGCAACCATGTAAGGTTGAAAAACTGTGACAATGATAACATACTTGAAAACCATGAGGCAATTGAATAATCGGAACTGAAAGATTGTAAAAATATTTTAATACGGGTGAGTTGTAAAAATGAACATAGCTAGTAATAATACTTGAAAAATTATTATTTTTTAATTCATTAAGATCTTTTATGATGTTAACACCCCAAGATATTGCTTCATTTCTTATGAATTCCCTATTAAATATTGGTTCATTATAAAGGGATAGCGATTCAGAATACAAATATATCTCAAAACCGAATTTATCAATAAGATATTTTGCCGTCTTTTCAAAGTACCAAAAATAAACGGGGGTGTTTTCTAAAATTAATATCTTATTTTTCATGTTCTTGTGATTTTAATCCAATTTATAAACATACATTTTCTTCTCAGACATTCTTTCCAATATGAATAATAAATTATTTTCTAATTTCATTTTATAAAAAAGATGGTTAGTGTTTCTCTTAATAAGAGTTTCACCTCTCAAATCTTTTCTAAATATAATTTCTCTCTCTTTTTTTATTTTATAAAGATAGTACCGATTTAAAAGAAAAATATAATCTTTTTTAACAATTAAATCAGTAAATGGGTAAGGACTATTAAGCAAATTTATATTTAACGGTTTTATTCCCTGTAAATAAAAAACAGGTGATGGATTAATCCAGCCGGAGCTCTTTTGAGGATAGAAAATTCTCGTCCCCAAAGTCAAAAGCAAATAACCTTCATTTTTTTTAATAATACTAACCGGGAACTCAGCCTTTCCTCTTAAATCTATCTCATCAACCAAAATTCCTTGCTTTGAAAAAATCCTAATTTTATGGTCAAAAACATCGGTGATATAAATTCTTTCCTTATCAAGTAAAACAGATGAAGGGTTTAAGAATCCTTTCCCATCAATAAAAAGTTCCTCTTTCCCTGTTTTTAAATCAAATAAAAATATTCCCTGCTTTAAATGTTTTACTATTATTAACATATCTTTTTCAAATTTTTCAACCGCCTTTGGGTTTCCGCTTAATTTGTAAATCTCAAGTAGCTTTTTATTTTCAGGATTATAGATTTCAAGATTCCCCGAAATATTATTGGGAGTCCCGAAGTTCAGCAAAAATATTTTTTCGTCAAAAATATCAAAATCTATTGGTGTTGAAAAAGGTCCAAAATTCTCTAAATAATTGAAAGCATATTTTTTCTTTAATTCTTCAACTTTCTTTGTAAAATCTATGGACATCTTCTATCACCTTTGAAATATATTTTACATCATCCGGTTGCAAATTTGATGATGAGGGTAAGAATATTATATTCTCAGACACATATTTAGATTTATTTTGATCTTTTTCATTGTAAAATGATTTATAAGGAGTTTGAGTAGGAATTGGAGGATACATTCTTTCGCAAAAAACTCCATTTTCTCTCATTATTTTTAAAAGTTCCTTTGCAGATATACCAAACTCTCTTTGGTCAACAAAAACTCCTGTTATCCAATAGTTTGGGCTACTTCCATTTGAAGTTTTCTGAAACTTTAATCCATTTATCTTTTTTAAATATTCTCTATACAAAAAGTGATTTTCCCTTCTTCTACTTAAAAGCTCATCTCTTCTTTCAAGTTGTGCAAGCCCTACAGCTGCATGGAGATTGGTCATTTTGTAGTTGTAACCAATTATATCGTGTCTGTATTTTTCTTCAGAAAATCTTCCTTGATTTACAATAGCATTAGCTAATTTAATTCTTTCTTTGTCTTTTATTATAACAGCTCCTCCTCCTCCGGTTGTAACAAGCTTATTGCCATTAAAACTCAAAATAGCTCCATCTCCTAATGTTCCGCATAGTTTATTGTTATATCTTGCTCCAAAAGCCTGCGCTGCATCTTCAAATAAAAGAATTTTATGCTTTTTAGCAATATGGTTCAATTTATCCATGTTGGCAGGATTTCCCAAAAGGTGAACCACAATTATCGCTTTTGTCTTTGAAGTTATTTTTTTCTCTACCTGTTCCGGATCAATATTCCATGTTTCTTTATCCACATCAACAAAGACAGGAGTTGCCCCTACATAAGAAATCGCATTTGCAGTTGCTATAAAGGTAAGAGATGGGAGTATCACCTCATCTCCCTTTCCTATTGAAAAGGATAGGAGCAAAGTATGTAAAGCAGCAGTTCCTGTATTTGTCATAACGATATTTTTAAAACCGAGATATTCTGCAAGTTTTTCCTTAAAAACATCTACATTTGCTCCTGAAGTGGAAATCCATGTACTTTTTATTGTTTCATTCACATATTTTATCTCCAATTGGCTGATATCAGGTTCTGAAAGAGGAATTGCTATTTCTCCTAATTCCTCAAGCAATCTGTTAATCCAGTAAATAGTTATTATTCTATTATTTTCATCAACTATCGGAAGTTGATATCTTTTTTCTTTCTTTAAAAGCAATAACATCTCCCTTTTTGTCATATTTTTATGGCCTTTCAGAGGATTTTTGTTCATCAAATCCATGGCTCTAATCTTTAAGACATCATCTGTATTGATTAATGCTCTTCTAACATCTCCATCAGTTATAGTTCCTAATAATTTTTTATCTTCATTAATAACGAGAGCAATCCCTATTCCACTTTTTTGGATTGTTGAAAGTATTTTTTTTAATCCGTCTTCCGGGCTTATAAAGATTTCTTCTATTTTCTTGAACATTTAAAACCTCCCGAAGACAATCTCAAATGCTTCCGCATACATAACACCAGCCATTGATCCTCTATACCTTGAAAGAGCTCGTATTGTTTCTTTGTTTCGTGAATAGGGTAGCTCTTGAATTTCTTCGGAGAAAATCTCAAATGCTTTTTCCTTTTCATTGATAAATTCTGTTATGTCAGAAAAAGCATTCGGGCAAAATGAAGATTGTTTAGATTGATAAATGTTAGAAGATGAAAGCACTTCATATTTTAAAATTGATTGGGGAATAGAAGAAGTAAAAGGTTTGACAGAAGCAATAGTGGATTTGTAAGTAAAAAAGTGGTCAGAGTGTATGTCCGTTTCAGAAACCGTAAATATAATTTCCGGACTTATCCTCTTAAAGATCTCTTTCATTTTTTCAATAGCCGTACTTAAATTTTCGTATGAAAATTTTTTAGTAGGAATTTTTAGCCAGAAAAAATCATCAAACTTATAGAATTTAACAGCCTTTTCCACATAAGCTTCAACTTTTTTTAACTCTCCTTCTATGGAAGGGGATGTTAAAAGAATCCAAAAAAGATTATTTTTTTTTTGTTTTAATTTTAAGATTGTTCCACCAACGCCAAGTGTCTCATCGTCAGGATGAGCAGAAACTATAAAAATATTCATTTTTTTCTCCTTTTTAATAGAATTTCAGCCAACTCAAAATCTATTTCACTATCTATATCAACAGCTCTTTCCCTTGGTAAAATATATGCATAGCTATCCACTTCAAACCAATCCTTTTTGTAGTAAAACACATCCCACTTACCAAAATATATAGCTCCGCTTATTCTGTATGATTTTGGAAGTTGCTGTCTATTTTTTCTTCTTGCAAATTTTGGAACAAAATTTTTCAAAGAAAGGTCCTCTTTCAGGGTATTCATCCAGAACATCGGATGATCTGTTTCCGTAACTGATACTACAATATCCGCTTTTTTTTCAATTAGGATCTTATATGCTTTTAAAATATCTTCTTTGATTATCAATGGTGAAGTCGGAAGCACATATAGGACATAATCATATTTCCCTTCTTCTTTTTCTATAAATTTCAAAGCATGTTCAATAGCATCAAGAGCGTTTGAATTATCTCTCGCAAGTTCTTTGGGCCTTTTAAAAGGCACCTCTATTCCACAATCTCTTGCAACCCTTGAAATTTCTTCAGAATCCGTAGAAATTATAAACCTATCAAACAACTCTGTTTCTATAACAGCTTTTGCACTATGGCAGAGAAGAGGTTTATTATTTAACAATTTTATATTTTTCCCGGGCAATCCCTTCGACCCCCCTCTGGCAAGCATTAAAGCGAGATTTCTTATTTTCTTTCTCATCAATGCATGTTAAATATCTTTTAAAGTTCTGAGATATATGGGACCTTTGTTAATAAGATGATCCTTTACTATTGCAATATCAAGCAATAGTTTTAAATGAATTGAAAAAAGAACCAATATTATACCCAATGCAGAAAATAAAATATATTTTTTAATAATTGGAGCCAAAAAAAGAACAAAGAAAATCCTTTCGTGATAATGAAGCATATTAACCTTTAACCCTCTCTTTTCAAGGAACTTTTTTATAGAAATTATTTTTTCATCCAATTTACTTAACAAAATTTTATCTCTTTTCTCAAGAATACTTTTTATCTTTAAATAAGAGATATCTATAAATGATTCAGAAAAATTCAGCCCAAGAAAAATAAGAGTTAAAATCCCCGCTTCAACTGCTCCTTTTCTAAAAAGAAACAGAGAAAATCCTATTATATTAAAAGTTAATCTAAAAACATCCGTATAATAGTCAAGAATTATTCCAAAAATACTTTCACTACTCCTAACCCGTGCAAGTAATCCATCACACCCATCCAATATCTCTGTTAACTGAAATATAATTGCTCCATATATAAGCTTACCATTATAGAACAGATAAGAAGAGAAAATTGCAAGAAGTGTTCCAAAAATAGTTATTTGGTAAGGTTTTACTTTTGTGAAATTAGAGATAAAAAAAACTATTACCTTGGCCAAAGGATTCAAAATAAATTTATTATATAATGAATTAATTTTATTTACTTTTGAATCAATATAATTGTAAGAATATTTTATTTTCATGTTTTTAAACTTGCTAATGGGATTAATTCAGCTGAAATATTAGCAAGATCAAATCTTTTAATAGTTTCAACAAAAGAGTTTTCGTCTTTAAATGATTCCGGATGTTGACCTTCTATACTATCAAAACCATATCTTAAAAGAAATATTTTCTCTCCGATAAGTTTTTCCGCATCAATAGCATCGTATTTTTTAATTGCTAAATCTTTTCTAATCTTTCTTCCTGCCCCATGACTCATATAATTCATTGAAAAGGGGTTGTTATTATTTTTCCAGATTATATATGCTTTTCCCCCAGGATGGGTCGGTAAAATATAAAATTTCCCGAAATTTCCCTCTCCCCAATTTTTTTTAGGTATAAGTTTTATTGCACCTTTTCTGTGTATAAAGAATGAACTATCCTTCATTTCAAGAAAATCGTGAGGTGCATCAAAAATTATTTCCGCATTGAACTCTCTTAAATATTTAGCGATGCTCTCTCTTATGGTCTTATAAATAAACAATCTATTCGCGAATCCGAAATTAGAGGATACTTTTATGCCTTCAAAAGCAAGTCTTCCCATATCATCTGATAATTCATATGATTTTCTCATTTCTAAAAAAATTCTATGGAGTAAAATTGAAACATCTCCCCCCCCTGCGTGAACAATAAAAAACAGATCATTCTCTTCTATGGAAAATTGTTTCAGATGATTGTAATCATAAACTTTACCCAATCTGTAAAGCTCTATAAAATGACTTGTCCCATCAAGAACACAAAGTGTTTTCTTCGCTCTATCAATCAAATCTGTATTCGGAATAAAATCCGGAAGGGTTTTAGGTTTTCTCTTTTTTGTAAAATTAATTAATTCTTTAAATAAATCCTTATTAATTAAATAGCTCCCTTGATCTTCAAAATTTTTTTGTTGATCATTAGGGAAATTGAAGGAGGAAAGAATATCCCTTATACCATTTGTTAATATTTCCTCAGCTTCTGAAGAAGAAACAATTTCATTTTTCCTCCTAAAAAGAACTACTCTTTTTTTTATTTCGTAAAAGATTTTTTCTATTTCTTCCCTGTTAATTATTCTCTTATTTAACCTTATTCTTAACCCACCTATCCCATCATTGTTTGGACCAAGAAGTAAATAGGAAAACTGACTTTGAAGAGGTATTACCATACCCGATGGAACAAAATTTTTTATTTTAAAGTGAAGGTCAGGAAGAGCTATTATACTTTTCTCTATATTAAATTCATCAATTATGGAAAACAATTTTTTCAAGGAATTATCCGCCGGGAAAAGCTCTTTTCCCACAAAAAAAATTATCTTTTTCCCTTTGTATTCAATTATTTTATATTCATTCATTTTACTACTTATATCTAACTTTAATTTTACATTTGTTAAGTTTTTCAAGAAAATCTTCTCTTTTTTTTGTATTTCCTACAATCGCAGTATTGTAAATATAAAGAGAGGGTTCTACAGAAGCATTCGCCGTATCTATGTGGGGGAAAATAATTATCTCCTTATCACACATCTTTAACTCCAAATAGTCTACTTTTCCATACTTCGTGGCATAAAAATAGTTTTGCGCATAAAACAAACTTGTTTTTTTTACTCTTTTTTTAATTTTTTTATTTAAAATTAAATTTATAGTATCAATTATCGGGTAAGCATCAGATACAGAAGGAATCATAAAATCCACAAAGTGAGAGCCTTGAAGGGAAGCCTCAATTTCAGCCAAATAAATTCCCCCACCTTCACCATAAATCAGTTCAAACATAAATGGGCCAAAGTCAAATTCAATTTTTTCAAGAGCTTTTTTTACAAATTTATTTATTTTTTTTTCTATTTCCTTCTTTATTTCGGCTGGAAAAATTACTAACTTTGTCTTCATTTTATTATTCAGGTATTTTTCCGCCATCCCGTAAATTTTTAAAAAATCTTTGCCTTTTAAACCAAAGACCATAAAATGTCTTCCTCTAACAAATTTTTCTACCACAAGGTCCGATTCATCTTTTTTACTTAAATTATTTCTAAATTTTTCAAGTTCATCTCTGCTTTTAATTTTATACACTCCTGTTGAACCGCTGAGTTTCTGATTTCGGATAACAACTGGATAAAAATTTATGGTTTTAATTGATGAAATATAAATATCCTGATTAAATATTTTGGATATTTCTTTTTTGTTGATTGTCAAAGCTGCTGTTTTTGCATTTAGCCATTTAGTGGCAAATTTCTCAGATAAATAGGCAGTTGTAAAAATAGAATTCCTCGCCGCTTGGGTTATAACACCTACAATTTCTCTGTTCTTTGTAATTCTTTTTAGTTTAAGGTAAAGTCCTTTAAAATCATAACTATCATGAACCAACCTTACATCAGCGAAGTTGAAACCGAGCGCATCCGAATTAATATCAACTACAATAACTCCATAAGCCATTTTTTTTATCTCACGAATTAAGGGTAACTGGTGATAACCACCACCAATAACAATAAAATATTTATTCAACATCATCTAAAAGTATTAATTCATCCTTATCAATACTTTTTTTAGCTTTTCTATTAACAATCAATTTTATCTTCGAAGGAGACAAACCTCCTCCCGGTCTTTTGAAATCAATATCTTTTTCAGTAATAACTTCTCCTTTATTAATTTTTCTTGAAGCTACAATACTCCTCCTGAACAATACCCTTTTTTCTTTTTCTTCCTCAGAAACTATTCTTTTCTTGAAACCGAGAGCCTTTTTAATCCTTTTCCCCTCAGAAATTAAGTTACGGAATTCATCGGGAGTTGCGGAAATTTTGTGGTCCCAGCCAGGTAATGATTTGTCAAATGTAAAATGTTTCTCAACAACATTTGCTCCAAGAGCGATTGAGGCAAGTGGAATAGTAATACCCAGTGTGTGATCAGAAAATCCAACCGGCAATTCAAAGATTTCTTTTAGATATTCAATGTTTTTAAGATTTATAAGTTTATCATCCGGAGGATATAGAGAAACACAGTGAAGAAGTATAATGTTTTCATTACCTGTTGAGAGAACAGTTTCCACCGCCATCGCGATTTCCTTTAAATTTCCCATACCTGTTGAGATTACCATAGGCCTCCCCTTTTTAGCAGCATATTCTATTAATGGTAAATTATCAAGATCACAAGAAGCTATTTTAAAAAAAGGGACATTTAATTCATCAAGTAAATCAATATCTTCAAAGTTAACAGGTGTTGATGAAAAATATATTCCTTGGTTATCCGAAAATTCTTTAAGTTCTCTTATCTCATCAGGTGTAAGTGAAAGATGATCTAAAAGTTCTTCCATATTTTTAAAACCAAACTCTTTTATATCAGCCTCTTTGTTTTTCCATAGCTTTTCTATCATCAAAGTCTCTTTTCGCCAGCTCTGAAACTTTACAGCATCAACGCCAATTTCTTTTGCTTTAACTATCATCTTTTTTGCAAGGTTAAGATCCCCTTGAAAATTTACACCTATCTCCGCGATAAAAAACACATCATCTTCACAAATCTTTTTCTCCCCAATAAAAATTGAATTCCTCATAGAAATTTCTCCTCCTTTTTATAATTGGCTTATATTTTTAGGGTAAACTATATACTCCCACCAGTAAAAAAATTTTTTCCCTTTTAACAAATCTTTAATTGCTTTCATATATTCTTTCACGCCATAGAGCTTTATATAGTTTTCAATTTTGTGTACCTCAGAGAGCTTTTTCTCTATTATCTTTACTTTTTCATAGGGAATACCCCACTTTTCATGGTTTTTAATAAAAGCACTATACACATCTTTTTTCGCATTTACACCTTTTACTATTAATTCCTCCTCTAAAGAAACCGTAGGGCCTACCGTATGATTTGAATGTTTTATGTAGATATTCTTTGCATTTTTTAGAAAATACACTTTTCTGTTCTTTGAAAGGTATATAAATGAAAAATACCAATCAAACACACTAACTCCATCATTCATCACACCTATTACAAATTCTGCCATTTCCCTTCTTATACTCATTGCACCGAACCCTAAAACATTAAAATCCAATATATCCTCAAATGTTATTTTATCCTTATAATAAAGATTAAATTCTTCCCATACAGAGTTATTAAAAACAATCTTTTCATCTTTATGTTTTAAAAAGAACCTGTAAATCTCTTCAATCCTTCTTTTATCCATGTATTCATCCGAATCGGCAAAAACGATAATATCATATTTTTTTTTTACCGCAATTTCCAAAAGATACTTTCTATTCAAAAGAGGTGAATGGTTCAGTTTAAAGATAAAAAGCTTTTTATCTAAATCATAAACACTTTTTTTAAAAACTTTTTCTCCATACATCTTTATAAATCCATCATCTCCAAGCATCACGTCAAATGAAGTAAAAGTTTGCTCTTTTATAGATCTAAAAAATAATGAAAAGCTCTCTATTGAATACGGATGCAAAACAGATAATAAAACTACTCTATTAGTATATGTCATTATCCACCATCTGAAGAAAAAATTGCGGGTTCTTAACAGTATTCCGCAGCATTTTATACACAAATTTATTTGTAAAGATATTCTGTTTAAAGTTGATCTTTTTCAGGAAATTTGAAAAATCTTTTGATGTGGAGATTACATTTATGTTCTTTGCCCGATAATTTCTTAATAAATTTAATAAAGCATCTGTCGTAATTTTACCTGAATCAGACCTTATTGCGATTATATCAATACTATTTTCCCCATAGTTCTTATAGTAGATTACCTCTTTCTTATCTTTACCATAAAAAATTTTGTATTCATTTTCCGGATGAGAAAAGAGTCTCCAGTTAACAAAATTCCTCTCCATTCTATTCACAATTTTTTTACCAATAAAAAAATTTTCTTTGAGCCAAACTTTTCTTTCTTTAAAAGTTTTTCCTTTCAATGTTAAATATTCAACAAAACCTTCATCAAACCCAAATTTTTTTATAAAAAAAGGAAATGATTTAGAATTAGGAAAAGAATAAATAAAATCATACTCTCTGGAAAAAATTTTTTCACACTCCCTATAAACCATGGGGAAAAATCCGGGTTCTAAAGATACTGACCCTACCGATAGGAGAGCTTTAATTTTTTTATCCGCCTGCCAAAATTCATAGGGAATAAATCCGGTATGAGCAATCAAAGAGTCTCCCTTCACAATACAGCATGAATAACTTTTATTATAAGAATTAAAATAAGCCCATTTAAGAAGATTTTCACTGAATTTTCTTTTAAAACCTTTCTCAAAAAGGGATCTTAAATCCTCTATTTTCCCTTCATCTAAAATTACAAATTTATAGCTCATATTTATAATTAATTACTTTTAATATTTTAGTTTTTTTAATTTCTTCTTTGAGATTCAATTCCCATTTTTTTTTCTTTTTAAACCCTGCATCCAAAAGAAAATCTTCCACGATTTTGTTCTTAGCTGTCTTCCTGTATTCAGCCAATATTTTTTCCACATTTTTTTCTACTCCCATTTTTACAATAAAATCTAACATAATATTTTCAATACCCAAACCCAATGCTCGGCAACTCAATAAAAATGTGTCAATTATTATTTTATCCCTGTATAACTTTAAACAAACAACTCCAATTATCCCATAATCCCCGAATTTATCTTTTGCTTTAACATAATAAATTCCGATTTTATCTTTTTCCTCCATCATACTTTTTAAATCTGTTTCAGAGTATCTTTTGACCGAAAGGTTAAATTGGTTTGTTTTATGAATCAATTGGTAAATTCGCCTGAAAGAAAATTCATCTATTTTCCCTATTTCCACATAAAGATTTAATGATTTCACAAATTCTTCCTGGGAAAAGGTAATTTTTCTTAACTTTATTCTCTTTTTCCTATTATAATAATCCTCTGTCTTTTTTTTATCTTCTTCAGTTAAAAAAAGAGAATCAAAAAAATCTGAAGATAAGAGTTTCTTTAAATTTTCTACCGGCGAATCATTAAATGCAATTGTCTCTACCTCAGGGAGATACTTTTTTACCCTTTCTATTTCCACGGGATTATCATCAATAAAAACAATACTATCCAAACCTATATTCAATTCCTTTGATATATCAATTATATTTTTTACCTTATTATCCCAATTAATTTTTATTGAAGAAAAATCTTCAAGTTTTAAAACCATTCCGGAATGGTTCTTAAACACCTCTATTGCATCCTCTTTATTATTTTTACTATTTATGGCAAGGATAATTCCATTTTCTTTGTAGTACTTCAGGATTTTTTGAATTTCACTATAGACATTCCCCGGATAACCACCTCCTATCTTTAACCTCTCTATTCCATCCTCTCCCACAATTCCTCCCCAAATTGTATTGTCAAGATCAACTACAATACATTTTTTTCTTGAGTAATAAAGTATTTTTATAAGTCTGGCAAACAAATTTCCTACTTCAACTAAAAAATTCAAAGTAAAAGGCATAGATGCATAATAATCCATCTTTAAGTCAAAAGCCTTTTCCTTACCTATCTCTCTAATTAAATATTCAATATCATAAAAATACACATTCAAGAATTTTCCGAGCTTATTTTTTACTTCCATATTTATCTCTTTTAAAATATTGTAAGAACTATTAATGTCCTGAAAGTTAAAATATTTATTTGGAATCTGATAAGGAAAAAAGAAATCATTAATGAAAAAAGTTGAATTTAAGCCATCCATCCCTTTTTCAATTAGATTTACCAAGGAATCAATGATCTCCTTTTTTAATACCGACCTTTTTTCTTCATTTAACAAAAAAAAGTCTTTCCATATATCCTCAATTCTCAAGAATAAAAAAATAACATCAGGCTTGAATTTATGTAAATTACTATTTTTATTTATTATTTCTTGACGAAATTGATTGAAATCAGGTATGTAAATCTCAGTAAAAATTCTATTTTTCATATTTTCAACAAATAATATAGGTTTTATCTGAGAAATAGTGAAAGATGATAATATAGAAATGCTTACTTTCTTATAGTCAGGAAATTTCTCTTTTTTATTGTTTAATTCTTTGAAATATTTAAAATAATCTGGAAATTTATCAATGATTAACTGGTCTTTGTCCATAGATTTTATCCTCTTTTATTTAAATGATCTACTAAATAATCGGCGATTTCTGCGGGAGAGTTATAAAATTTCGGAAAATCCTCTGGAGGTATTGCCAAATCAAATTCCTCTTCAATGGATAAAATAATATTAAGATGATTTAAAGAATCCCAGCCATTTATTTCTTCAGGGGAAGTATTCTCATTGATATCCAAACCCACAATTTTTGAAATTATATTTTTTACTTTATTAACAACAATTGTCTTATCCATTACATCCTCCTATAATAATTTTTTTGCGGGATTTCCGAAATATGTTCCTGATTTTTTTATATCACTAATAACAACAGAACCTATTCCCACCGTAACACTATTTGTTATTCTTAAACCTTGATGTATCATAGCTCCGGCTCCTATTAAGACATTATCCCCAATTCTAACATTACCAGAAATTGTGGAAGAAGGGTTTAAATTGGTAAATTCCCCGACTACACAATCGTGACCAACAAATGTGTTTGCATTTATGATTGTAAACTTTTTAATTTTTGTATCAGGCATTATCTTGGAGCCAGGATAAACAATTACACCTTCTTCTATCTCTATCTCTTCCGCAACAGTGCTGAGAGCATGAATAATCTTGGGGAATCGTTTAATTCCTTTTTTAAAATACCTATTATAAACTTTTCTTCTTATTTTAGGATCGCCAATTGCTATTACAAAACTCATGTCAACATAATGTAAAAAAGCTGCATCATCATTTCCAATTATTTTAAAATCTTTATAAATTCTTTCACCTTTTTTACCTTTACTTGAGATAAAACCAAGAATTTCAAATTTTTTCAATGATTCAATAATAAAAGCAACCTCTTTAGCCAACCCTCCCGCTCCAATAATTACTATTTTTTCTTTAAAATCTGCCATTATCTCTCTTTTTTAGTAAAAATTAATATTATTGATTTTCTCATAATTTATACCTAATCTTTAATCACTCTACAATACTATTAATTAGATGAAATATTTTTTTATCACCTGGAGCCCTCATTAATACAAACTCTATACAATTAAGCAAATTTTCTTTTTTCTCTTCCTTAAGTTTCGCCTCAATTCTCTCTCTTAAATCCTTCTCAAGCAAAGACCCGGAAAATTCCGTAAATAAGAATTTTTCAAACTGTTTAACATCCAAATCCTCAACCTCTTCTAACTTATTTCTCAATTTAAGATATTCATTTAACAGCTCTTTTTCATTCTTCAAAAAAAGAGAATTTTCAATCTCTATGGAATTTAAAACATCAGAGAAATTATTAACAAATTCATCCTTTAAACCATTGTTTTCTATAATATTCCATACAAAAATAAATTCACTAATTCCCATTTCATTAATATATTTGAGACCTTTCGTTAAATATGAAATGTGCTCTTCATTTAAGATTCTTTCATCAATCTTAAAATTCAAATAAATTTGAAAAATCATATTTAGAAATTCCAGGGGTGTAAACAATCTATAATTTTTTACCAATATATCAATATTCTCTTTGATTTTGCCCCATTCTTTTTGCTTTATCAGTGCCATTAAATAGTAATTAAAAAGCTCAAGCTCTTTATTCATATCAATTATTTCTTTAAAAGCCTTTTTATATAGAAATTTCTTAATATTCTCATCATCAAAATCAATGTTTGCTAATATAAAAAGAGCTATTTTTTGAAAATTCGCTTCAAAGACATATTTAAAGGTTTCTTTAATAAAATTCATATCATTAAATATTCCGAGTATTTCTTCTTTTTGCTCTTCGCTTTTATACATTATGAAAAACCATCTTGAAAGCCATTCCTCAGGATTTGTCTTTAAAAGGGTTCCTTTTTTTTCTTGAAGAAGTGATATTGCCTCATCATAATACTCCTGCTTTGAAAGCCATCTTATTTTATCGAAAATAATATTTTCAACTTTTATCTTTGTTTTTAGTTTTGGTAAAAGAGTTTCGAGGAATGAAAATAATTTTTTCTTTAAATCATTATTCTCAATTTGAATGAAATCAAGAACCAATCCCAAAGCTCTGTAATGGTCAATAGGAGCTGTAAATCTTTGAAATTTTTCCAAGATATCTTCCTCTGAAATTTGTTCTTCACCTTTCTCCGAAACAATATAATCAATAATCTTTTCAAAGAAGAAAAGATCAACAAATGAGGTTATTTTAAAATCAGAGTCAAATGGTATTTCCAGAACATCAAGGTAGGAAAGAAACCAGAAGGTTAAAAGCCTATTAGCTTCCCCATTGAAAACAGGAAAATCCCTGATAAACCTCTCCCAATGCAAATTTAATTTTTTTAAAAATTCTTGATCCTCATCGGATAATCCGAAGTTTTCATACGATTTTCTCAGAAGGAGCAATATTTCTCCTATCTCTATCCTTGTATTAATATAATCTTCATCCTCATTGAACTTTGAACGGGTATCATATTTTTTTGAAATCTGATATGCTTTTTCAAAAAGAGGTAAAATTTTATCAAATATTTCCTTTAAAGAAACCCTTCTTACATCCTCTTTTATTACAATCTCTTTAAAATTTAAAGAATCCAATTTTATTTTTTCTATCATTTTTCCACCAGAAACACTCTTATGGGGGCTGCATCTGTTCCGTGAATCTTTAAAGGAAGAGCAAAAAGATTGTAGTAGCCGGGAGCAACTTTTTCAAGGTTCAAACCTTCTATTATTAAAACATCATTTTTTAGAAGTGTCTTGTGAACAGAATAATTATCATTTACATATTTTTCAATTGAAAGATATTCTATTCCTACAAGCTCAATACCCTTTTCAACAATCCACTCCGCACCGCTTTGGTTCAGTGCTGCAAACTCTTTTGAAAATGAACCTTTTTTGTAAAGTCCTGCATTTTTTGTTTTTATTAAAAGCTTTTTTGTACCGGCTGGAATATTAGCTTTTTCAAAAGCTTTTCTATCAACAGGATCCTCCTTAATCTCCACAACATAAACTTTTCCGTAAAATTTACTTAGCTCAAAATCTTCCTGAGTTTTCCCATCATCAAAAAAGTGTTTGGGAAAATCCATATGAGTTGCAGTGTGAAGACTCATCTTAACATAACTTGAGTTTGCAATATCTCCCTTTTTTATACTTACGAATCTTTCTATTTCAGGTTCAGACTCTCCTTCCCACATAATAGTATCTTCAGTAATCGGAGTTGAAATATCAATAACTTTCATCTATATCCTCTCTTACGATTTCTCTTAAAAAACTTTTCATAGTTTCCAATATTTCATCTTTTTTTATATTTTTAAATGTTTTCACAGATCCGAAGTCACCATCATAGGATGATAAACCCCTTTCAACCAAATATCTGCATCCCGGAATATTGAATTTTTTCTCAAAATAATCATTTAAAATTTTCTTAAAAGATTCTTTTCCTTCTCTGTAAATAAAGAAAGAGAGGTCAAAAATATCCTTTTCCTCCTCCTTTTCACAAAGTGCTGCTATCTTGTTTGTAATTATATCCTGTACACTATCTATCAACAAGCCATCTTCTTTTTTAAAATCAAAAAGCTTTTCAAAAGGATAATATGTAAATTCAACTTTTAAAGGACTATCTTCCAATTCAAACTCAAAAATTCTTCTATCATATCTCTTAACAAAGCTTTTAACTTTAATATTAAATGATTTTAGGAAATAATTGATTTTTTCAATATTCAAATTTCCTTTTTTTTCAGTGAAAAGATTAATATCATCGGATTCTCTGTGATTAAAATAATACAAAGAAAGGGCAGTTCCACCCGTAAAATAAAAATCCTCTCTAAGCTTACTTTTTAAAAATCTCTTAAGAAATTCCCTCTGGAGTTCAAACATTCTTCTCTCTTTCCATATCACTTAAAACTTCATAGTAAAGTTCAATTATCGAAAGATCACTCTTATCAAGCCTCAAATTTTTCCTTTCTCTGTAAAGCTCTTTTATTATAAATGGTTTTCTTGCATAATTAGGGAAAAATTCCGCTATTCTCTGAAGAATCTTCAAATAATCCAATTTTTCAGGATAATAATCCCAGAAAAGAAACTTTTTCTCCCTTTCGGTCAAAAGCTTAAGAATCTTTTCTTTCATTTCCTTCTCTTTCATATTTCTCAGCCAATCTTTTAAAAAGCTTTCCAAGTTCTACATCCTTTTCAATTCCTTCAAGAGGATCTTCGGGAGGAATTACTCCCATTTTAACAGCCCACAGCCACATCTGATCATAAAGTTTAAGTTTTTCCTCATAACTCATATTCTCTTTTGTCCTATACTCTCTTTCAAACTCTTCCCAGAAATCTTTATCTTTTATCATAAAAAACCTTCAGACAGGCTACCGCCATACCCCTTCTTTTTCTCTCTCAATAAAAATTTTCATTATACTTTTATATCGGAATTTTAGCTCCCGATTTTATATTCAATCACAATTTATTTTATTAGTCAACGTTAATAAGAAGTATTTTATTTACTTATTTTCTAAAGAATTATTATTTTACAAGTTTGTCAAAATGTTTTATCTTCTTCCACCATTTCCCTTCTTCTGCCTATCTATAAAAATCACATTTGAAGGATTTACCCTATTTTCACCCCAGCTTTTAAAAATCACATCCGATAAAGGATTTTTAGTCTCCTCAAGATTTTCTGGATCCTCTCCGTACAAAAAATTAAATTCGGAGATAAGATCAAATGGTTTCCAGTTTGGATACCACATCCAGATAGCATGGGAATATTTATTATTTTCAAAAATTCTCAGCATATCATTATAAAACCTGGAAAGGCCGGGAGCGTATCTAACCGCTCCGTACTCATTGACGGAAACTGTTATACTTTTTTCTCTGGCAAAATCAGAAACCTTAGAAATCAAGTTTTCAAGCCAGATTTTATCAAAGTTTTCAGGTTCATCATCCCAGTCAATATCATAATATCCCGGATAGGTTAAATTATCTCCTTCCTCCTGATGGGTGTAAACATGAGGATCATATTGATGAAAATCGTATACAAGGTTTGGATAAGCTATTATCTTCAAAAATCCGAACCATTCAATATCACCATAGGAGAGTGGCTGGATAAGGATAGGAGTATACGGGTCAACCTCCCTTATTTTTTCAACAATTTTCGGATAAAAATAGTTCCAATCATAGGTTGTTCCCTTATAAATCGCGTAAAAATCTTCCGGCTCCCATATATCAAAAAATACATCATTTGAATTTGGTTCCACCATTAAATCATATCCGACAACAACTTTGCTATCCTTGTATCTTTCAGCCACAAATCCCCACATTTCAGCCCATGCTTTCTGAGCTTCTTTTGATGCCCATACTTCATCATTATAATAATCTGGAGTAAACCAGCCATTATCCGGATCGGATTCAGTATCCTCCCCGTAAAAAAATGTAAATTCACTTCTTCCCGGTCCTGTTCTAAATGATATTACAACAAAAAGGTCGGCAGCCTCAGCGAGGTTAATTAACCTGTCAAGGTTTTCAAGTGCTTTATCGTTAAGTTCATACGGAGGATTTTCAGTAAAAACTCCGGGACAGGAAATATTTACATAGTTAGCTCCGGCATTTGCCAATCTTATAAAATCATTCAAATTATAGGGAGGGCCTATGTAATCATTTCCCATAAAATTCCCGTCAAGCTCAGGATACACTTTTCTCTGGTAAATATTCGCTCCCCTGAGAAGTCCCTGCTTCCATAGTTCTATCTTTTTTATCTTATAAAGCTCTCCCTCTAAAAAAGCCTGAGAAAATAAAAGGATTAAAAGGAGAAAAAAGATTCTCCCGTGTTTCATTCAAACAAATTTTCCATAAATACTGCTATTGCAATGGAGTTTAATCTGTCATCCTCTGTTTCAGCTCTTGAAGGAATTAATACGGGAATTCTGGCTCCCACGATAATATGCCCTACTCTTAAATGGGTAAAATATGTGAATGATTTTCCTAAAATATTTCCAGCTTCTATATTCGGAACAATAAGAATATCAGCATTGCCAACCACCTTGCCTTTCACTCCTTTAAGATTAGCAGCAAACTCGGAGACTGCAAGATCCAGAGCAAGAGGTCCCTCCACCACACAATCCTTTATCTCTCCTCTTTCATTCATCTCCTGCAATTTTTTAGCTTCCACAGTGGAAGGGATTTTTTCATTTACATATTCAACACAGGATAGAACAGCCACCTTAGGATTATCATAGCCAAGCTTATGAAAAACCTTAACCGCATTTTCTATTATTGCCTTTTTCTCCTCAAGAGTTGGCAAGATATTAATACCACCGTCAGACATACCTATTAACTTTTTATACTCCTTTGATGTATCCTCTGTTATTAATACATCGGACAAAAGATTTCCGGTTCTCAATCCGCTCTCTTTTGCAAGAATTTTTTTCATAAGGGTTGATGTGGAGATATTTCCTTTTAAAATAATATCCGCCTCATTTTTTCCAGCAAGCTCAACAGCTTTTAAAGCAGAGTCCTCCTCGCTTGGAGAATCCTCAATTATATAATCGGAAGGAGACTCATCAAATTTTCTCAGGATCTCCTCCACCTTTCCCTTCTCTCCTATGAAAATCGGCTCAGCTATATCATTTTTTTTAGCCATAATACCGGATTTAATCGTATGTTCACTCAAAGAGGAAACTATCGCAACCCTTTTATTTTCATAGGCTTTAGCTCTATTAATTAATTCTTCAAAGCTTTTAATCATTTTATCCCTCAAACCCGACAGCAAAAGCTTTCAAATTAACATCCACAGCTTTTTGAGGAACTCTTTTTTTAATAACATCCTCCCAGATCTCCCTTTTAACATCCATCTCCTTCGCAAGAACTCCCAAAAGGTAAATGTTGGCAACCCTTATATTACCAAGCTCTTCGGCAACCTTTGTGGCATTAACCACTTTATAATTTTTTGTCTTTCTTGATACCCTTTCAACAATATCCTCAGGATATTTTAAAGTCCCTGTTGCAACCGGAAGTGGATCCCACCTAAAATCATTAATCATAACTTTTCCATCTCTCTTTAATAATCTTAAATTTCTTAGAGCCTCCAATTTTTCAAAAGCAAGAATCATATCAGCCTCATCCTCTCCCACAATAGGAGAATAGACTTTCTCACCATATCTGACCGTTGAAATAACATCCCCTCCTCTCTGACTCATTCCGTGAACTTCTGATTTTTTCACATCATAACCTGCATTTAAAAGAACATCAGATAAAACATCAGAGGCAAGAAGAATTCCTTGTCCTCCAACTCCGCATATTATTATTGTTTTTATATCCATTATTTCTCCTCCTTACTCTTTTTTAACTCTTTTTCAAGATCCCAGAGATCCCTGATCATAAGTCCGTCCATACTATCATCGGGAACAATTGCACCATCTATTGGACATACATCTTTACAGAGCTGGCATGAAGTGCAGAGAAATGGCTCAATAACAGCTTTATTATCCCTGAAGGAGATAGCCGGGCACCCCAACCTGATACAAATCTTACATCCTATACATTTATCAGGCACAACTTTAAGAGGTTTCCATTTAATCTTTCTGTAAAGAAGTGCACAAGGTCTTTTTGCAATGATTACAGATGGCTCTTCCCTATGAATCGCATCATTTATAACCTTTTTTGCAAGTTTAAGATCAAAAGGATCTATTGTAACAACATCTTCAACCCCTGATGCTCTTACTATCTTTTCAATATCAATTTCCTTTGTAGGTTCTCCTTTAAGAGTTTTTCCCGAACCGGGATTTTCCTGATGCCCTGTCATTGCCGTAATTCTATTATCAAGTATAATAACCGTAGAAACTCCCTTATTATAAACAAGGTCAATCAAGCTTGTAATTCCCGAATGGAAAAAGGTAGAATCTCCGATTATTCCGACAATTCTCTTTTTTTCACCTTTTATAACCCTCAATGCCATATCAAGCCCATGGGCATTTGAAATACTTGCCCCCATATCAACACAGGTATCCATTGCATTGAGAGGCGGAAGAGCTCCAAGAGTATAACATCCGATATCTCCGGTTACAGTTACTTTTAATTGATTTAAAATATAAAAAATCCCTGTGTGGGGACATCCGGGACAGAGTGCGGGAGGCCTCGGAGGTATCTCCCCATAATCCACTTTTTCACTCTCTCCCACTACTCCCAGAGCTTCCTTCACAATTCTCGGATTTAGTTCATTTATCATTGGAATCATATCCTTTCCATGAATTTCCACTCCGGGAAACTTTGCCTTTATCTCTGTTTCCATAATAGGATCATTTTCTTCAACCACAATGACCTTTTTAACACCTTTTATAAATTCCTCTATTTTCTTAAAAGGAAGAGGATATGAAAATGAAATTTTTAAAAATGAAGCATCTGGCATGGCCTCTTTTGCATATTGATAGGCAACACCGGAAGCTATTATCCCTATTTCACGGTTCCCCCACTCTATTCTATTGTATTCAAAATTATTGGAAAACTCTTCAAGCTTTTTCATTCTCTCCTCAACAAAAACATGTCTTACTCTTGCATTAGCCGGTAAAAGATTTCTTTTATGAAAATCTTTTTGATAGCCTTTAACCTCAACCTCCTTTCTATCACCCAATTCAACAAGAGATTTTGAATGCGATGTTCTTGTTGTCATCCTGATCAGAACAGGAGTATCATACTCTTCCGAAAGATCAAAAGCTATTCTGGTAAACTCTTTAGCCTCATGGGAATCCGATGGTTCAAACATAGCCAATTTTGCAGCCCTTGCATAATGCCTGTTATCCTGCTCATTTTGTGAACTGTGCATTCCCGGATCATCGGCTGTCACTATAACAAGACCACCGGTAACACCAATGTAAGATGAAGAAAACAGTGGGTCAGCGGCAACATTTAATCCCACATGCTTTTGAGCAACAAGTGCTCTCGCTCCTCCGAAAGTTGCTCCCAATGCCACTTCAAGGGCAACCTTTTCATTGGTAGACCATTCGGTTAAAATTTCCTCATATTTTGCAAGATTCTCCAATATCTCCGTACTCGGAGTTCCGGGATAAGCAGCTCCAAAATGAACTCCTCCCTCCCATGCTCCTCTTGCTATTGCTTCATTACCTGATAAAAGTTTTCTCATCTATTTCCTCCTCATGTTTTGCTTTTTTTGTCTCTTATTATATAAAATAGTTTCTTTTTGTCAATGAAAAATCTTAATTTACGGAATTTTAGAATCCTGAGAAAATTTATTTATTATCTCTTTTATATTGTTTAAAATCCTCTCCCACGAATAAAATTCTTTCACATAATTTTTACCATTCTCCCCCATCCTTAATCTCAGATTTTCATTATTTAAAAGATATTCCAAACCTTCAAAAAACTCATTCCTGTCCAAATAGTATAAGCCCGCCTGACTTTTAAGAATATGATCTTTCATAACAGGACTATTTCCGTTAACCAGGACAGGAGTTCCGACAGCCATTGCCTCAAGCATTGATATTGACAGGCTTTCAAATTGGGAGGGATGTACATAAAGAGTAGCTGATTTTAATGCCTGCCATTTCTCCTCTTCCGATAAAAATCCCAGATATTTAACCCTGAAATCAGAAGGAAGTTCCATATTCTTCTTTCCTCCAAGCAAAAGCTGAACATAATTTTTCTTTGAAAATTCAAGAAAATTATTTATAAGAAAATCAACCCCTTTTCCTCCGTCAATTCTTCCTATGTAAATTATAAAAGGTTCAAGAGGTAAATATTTTTTTAAAAATGATTCAGTATCAATTTTTTCAGGAGCCTCTATACCTATTCCTCCCACAAGCTTTCTTATTTGATTATTTTTAACGGGAAAAACTTTATTTATAAGCTCTAACTCTTTTTTTGTAAGAGCCAGTATAGCGTCTGGCAATTCAAAAGTTCTCTTCATTATCTTCATATACAGGGGAAGCTCGTCGTGGGTTGTCGGGAAAAGCAATTTCGGCTTTGTAACAAGAGGCAAAGAAAAATAAACAGGATAATACAGGTATGTAAAGAAAAAGAAAATGTCAAAATTTTCCTGTTCTTTTTCAACAGCTTTAATCAAGGAAGGAACTTCAGGCCCCTGTCTGATAATCCATTCCTCTTCTTCTTTCTCGCTATGTTCTTTTTTACCCGAAAAGAATTTTTCACTGTATTTATTAAATTCATCAATATCCCTTCTCCTCTCAACTTTATATCTCTTTATCAAAATGTTTTCCGACAATCCAAATTCCCCCTCAGGGTATTCATTTTCCCAGCTGAGATAATCTTTGGCTGTTGTTGTAAAAACAGTAAAACTTATATTCTCCGATAATTTTTTTAAAAGCTGAAGAGCATAGTATTCAGAACCTCCGATTATTTCCTCTCCGAATCTTTGAATAATAACTCCGATTCTCAACAATTATCACTCCCTATCAAAATTAGTATAAACACTCATATCCGGTTTAATTCCATAAAATTTTACATCTTTAAAGTATTTATTTATAGTCTTTTTAATTGAATTAACATCCATTCCGAAAAATGCTGTTGAAAGCGCATCAGCGGTAATACACTTTTCAGCAACAACCGTCATACTAACCCACTTTCTGAAAGGATAACCTATAAACGGAGATAAAATATGACAATACCTTATTCCATCAGAAACAAAGTAACGCTGATAGTCTCCTGATGTGGCAACCGCTCTATTTTCCACTCTAAAAATCTTTATCACCCCTGATTTTCTCGGATGCTGAATTCCGATTATCCATGGTTTTCCTCTATCATTAACACCTCTTGCTATAAGGTCTCCTCCGGCATTAATAAGGAAATTTGTTATCCCTGATTTTTTAAAAATTTTCGCCGCCCTATCAACGGCATACCCTTTTGCAATCCCTCCAAGATCTATTTTAAATCCCGAAGGTAAAACAATTTTATCCCCCTTTAAATTAATTCTCTCAGAGGAAACATATTTCAGAGTTTTTACAATCTCCTTTTTTGAAGGAACCTTTTTCTTTTCATTCTCAAAACCCCAGATATCAAGCAATGGTTTGACGGTTATGTCAAAAACCTTGCTGCTTTCTTTGTAAAATTTCAAAGATTCTTTTATTAAATATAGAGTTTCTTTATCAATTTTAATCTCACTACCTCTACGATTATTGATTTTATAAATAATACTTTCCCTGAAAGAGGGAGAAAATTTTTTGTAAATTCTATCAAATTCGGATTTTATCTTTCTTTCAAGTGCCCTATTCTCTCCTCCGTATTTAACATCTATAACAGTATCAAGAGAAAAAAAAGTAAAAGAGGAATATTTAAAATTCTTGCTTGATGAAGTCTTTTCAATCTTTTTCCCATTATAAGAAAGGATTATAAACATAGTAATAAAGACAAAGAGAATGATAATTAAATTTTTTAATTTTATTCCGGACATATCAGAGAAATCCCTGTCTCATAAGTTCATTAACTGAGGTCAAACCTTTGGAAAGCATGGCATTGGCACTGTTCCTTAAAGGGATAAACCCTTCGGACACAGCAAAATTTAATATTTCACTTTCCACCATTCCCGCTTTTATCTTTTCTTTTATAGCATCATGAATTTTTAAAACTTCAAATATGGGTATCCTTTTCTCAAAACCGGTATAATTACAATCAGGACAACCCTGCTCTCTATAAAATTCTGACATTACGGAATCTTCTTCTGACAGATTAAGCTTTGAAATAAATTCAAGTTTGGGTTTTACCCTTATTTTACATTTACTGCACAACACTCTTATCATTCTTTGATTAACAACAAGTTTCAAATTATCCGCAATTAAATTCGGGTCAATATTAAAGTAATCCGCTAACTTTTGAATACTTTTTATTGCAGCTTTTGAATACATATCCACTATAAAAAGTATATTTTTACTCAATCTGAAAATATCCTGTGATATTTCAATATCCTTCAGATTATGGACAAAAACAATATCAGGTTCCACTTTATAAATCACATCTAAAAAACTCTCTTTTTTACCATCGACATACAAAGTTTGTTCAATGCCGGGTAATCTTTTTAAAAATTCTTTTTCAAAGCTAACAATGGTTTTTGAGGTATGTTTCTTTCTAACAAAATCCATTACAGAATACATCAAAGAATCCAATTCATTAAAGGGGGGAGCTGAAAATAATATTACACCCTTTCCCTCCTCCAGAATATTTTCAATATCTAAAAGAGCATATTCACTCAGTCCGATTTCTTTAAGATCTTTTCCGAATTTGCTTAAATCCAGAATCCTAATAGTCAGAGATAGCTCCCTTTCATCCTTGCTCTGATCATAAATAATTATATTGAATCTTTTATCCTTAAAATCAAAAGTTTTTCTTACTATTTTTTTATTCTCTTTAAATCCTAAGGAAATTTTCAAAAGTTTCAAAAAATTTTTATTCGAAAGATTTATACTTTTAACTTTAAATAATAATCCGTTAATCCTTAGACTAATCTTTAATCTTGAAAATTCCTGAGATAAATAGATGTGAGTAGCCTTTTTCCCTATGCTATATTTTAGAATATCAATAAAATTTTTGACAATTCCCTTGTTTTTATCCGGCTTTGTAACTTCTTTGATCCTTAATAAGTGAAGAATCTTTTTCAGCTTTCTTTCCATTTTTTCCTGTCCCGTTTGATAATATATTACATTCGCATCAAAAAGTGCTGCGACTTTTTTTATTACCGAGGGCATATAGGGATTAACCATAGCAAGATGGACTCTCTTCTTATCATCAATCTCCTCTATGGAAAACGGAAGTATTTTATATTTAATACAGGTTTCAATACCCACTCTGGAAACAAGGTCAAGATCTATATCTTCCATTTCAATATCAACTGTTGGAACCTTCTTTTGTTTTAAAAGATACATTTGAAGCTCATCTTCGGTAATAAGTCCCATTTTAACAAGAATCTGGCCTATTTTTTCTCCTGTTCTCTTTTGTATATTGAGAGCCGCAAGTAACTGCTCGGATAAGATTTTTTTATCACTTATCAAAAGTTCTCCCAATCTTTCGTGTAAAGAGGTAAGTTTTATTCTCTCAATTTTTAATCTTTCCGGAGCTTCATCCCAGAATTTTTTTTTATAATCTTCAGGAGCATTGCAGGAGCAATTGAGGCAATAGGGACAGATCTTCGTGGGCTCAGGATGTCCGCACCATGCTGCTTTAAATGCATCATACTCTCCGAGACAATACCAGCATTGAACAATATATTCGTCTGCCATAAAAAAATTCTATCAGAAAATAACCGATGATTCAAATTTTCGAGATTCTAAAGGATTACAGAAAACGAAGGACAGAACCAACATTAATAAAATTGCACTGAATTGACAAACTCTAATTAATTGATATTATAGAAAGTTAACAAAAAAGAGGGAGAACATGAAAAAAAGGTTGTTTTTTTTATTCATATTTGTTTCTATTTTTTCATTTGCCAGTGAATTAACTTATGTCCCTGAACCTAATCCTTTAATAAAAGAGAAAATAAGAAAATGGCAGGACCTTAAATTCGGACTTTTAATGCACTGGGGGACTTATAGTGTATGGGGGATCGTTGAATCCTGGTCACTCTCACCTGAAGATTATGATTGGTGTAAAAGGAAGAGAGGAAAATTTCCGGATGATTATTTTTTATACAAAAAAGAGTATGAATCCCTGAAAAAGGTATTTAATCCCGTAAAATTTAATCCCGACAGATGGGCAAAAGCCGCAAAGCAGGCCGGTATGAAATATGTTATTTTCACAACAAAGCACCATGATGGTTTCTGCATGTATGATTCAAAGTACACGGATTATAAGATAACAGCAAAAGATTGCCCCTTCAGTAAAAACAAAAGAGCTGATATTACAAAGGAGATCTTTAAAAGTTTCAGAAAAGAGGGTTTATGGATAGGAGCCTATTTTTCAAAGCCTGATTGGCATTCAAGATATTACTGGAATCCCTATTTTCCTCCCTTTGATAGAAATGTTAACTATGACCCAGCCCTTTATCCGGAGCTATGGGAAAAATTCGTTCGGTACACCCATAATCAAATTCTGGAATTAGTGAAAAATTACGGAAAGATTGACATCCTGTGGCTCGACGGAGGTTGGGTAGCTAAAAAGAGTAAAAATAAAATTGAAAAATTTTATAAAGATCAAATAAATAAAACAAAAACAGGTTTCATTAAACAGAGGATTGTATCTCAGGATATCAGAATGAACGAACTTGTTAAAAAGGTAAGAAAACTTCAACCGGACATAATAGTGGTTGATAGAGCTGTGGAGGGGAAAAATCAAAACTATCTTACTCCGGAAAATACTGTTCCCGATAATATCATTCCTTACCCATGGGAATCATGTATTACAATGACTCAAAGCTGGTCATATGTTAAAAATCCTCAATATAAGTCTTCGGATAAAATCATCAGATTGTTAATAGACATAGTTTCAAAGGGTGGAAACCTGCTTTTAAACATCGGACCGTCCCCGGAGGGAGATTGGGATCAGCAGGCTTACAAAATCCTCAATGAGGTGGGACTCTGGCTCAAAAAATACGGAGAAGCTATTTACGGGACAAAACCTTTTACTACTTATGGTTTTGACAATATCAAATTTACCCGAAAAGGAAAAACTGTTTATATCTTTTATATGCCCGAAAAAGACAGGGAGACAAATTTAATTTCCCTGAAAAAAGCTTTCCCTGAGAAAACCGAATTTTTTATGCTTTCAGGGAAAAAGCTTGAAGCCTTCATAAAAAATGGAGAAAAAATCGTAAAAATTCCGGAAGCATACAAAGGAAAAATTTTTGTTTTCAAAACTCATCTTTAATTTCCTTTCTCCTGCTAAACCAATAACCCTATTGTGTCAGAAGTTATAAATATTCTTTCTTTAAAACACATAAATTAATAAGAGTATACTTATACCCCATAAAATGATATCTATAATTAGGGGAAGATCATGGATTAAGAGATAGGTTGGATCACCGAAAGTATCCTCATTGTAAATAATATAGAGATATCTGAAAATCCCATAAATTACAAAAGGTATCGTTATGTAAAAGTATTCCGTACCAAAGTATGTCTTTATTTTTGGGGAAAGAGTATAAATAATATAAGATATTAATGTTGTTGAGGTCAGGATCGGAATTATTTGATCCAGCATTGAAAGGGAGTAATAGGATAAAACCTTTTTATGACTCTTTGCCCCCTCCTCCAATTTGACCAGCTCCTGTCTTCTTTTTGTTGCTGCGAGAAACAGAGCCAGAAGAAAAAGGTCTATCACAAGCCAGGCTGAAAGTTTCACATTTATAGCATAAGCTCCCACAAGAGCTCTGATATCAAAACCAATTGCTATTACTATGATATCAATAAAAACAAGCTTTTTGAGCAAAACAGAGTAGTAAAGAATTAAGAAAAAATATGTCATTGTATAAATAAGAACACCTTTACCTACCGAAAAACTAATAATGGCTCCCGAACCAAATAATAGGATAAATAGGATAATGGCTTCGGGTTTAGAAATTTTCCCTGACGCAAGGGGTCTTTTTCTTTTTACCGGATGAAGCCTGTCTTTTTCAATATCTATTAAATCATTTAATATATATGAAGCTGAGGCTACAAGAGAAAATCCTATAAAAGTTAAAATAATATTTTTCCAATCCTTTAAATTAAAAAAGTTTTTTGAAAATATTAATGGTGAGAAAATGAATATATTCTTAATCCACTGATGAATCCTTAAAAGTTTGACAATATCCTTAGCTTTCTCCACTTTTAACTCCTTTTATGTAAAAAGAAATTCTGAAAACCAATTTCTTCTCTTTGATTTTAGCAAATCCGATTTTTTCAAGCAAGCTTTTAAAATCATCTTTGGTCATAAAATTATAGATAGAATTGTAAAGATAGTTCACAGGAAGAGCGGACCCCTGAAAAAGTCTATAGAAAAATGGGACAATTTTGCCAAGATAGATTCTGAAGAAGAATTTGAAAAAAGAACTTTGAGGAGGAAAAAATTCAAGGACTATAAGTGAACCTTCTAATTTTAAAACCCTTTTTATCTCCTTTAGTCCATTTTCAAGGCTATCCAGATTCCTCATAACATAAGCTGAAATAACATAATCAAAGGTATTGCTTTTAAAAGGAAGATTCTCTCCGAAAGAGTTCACAAATTTAATAAAGTCTCTTTTTTCTCTTCCTCTTTTTATCATCTCAACAGATGGTTCTATGCCAATAATGGTTCCCTTGTTTTTTACATACTCAGAAAAAACTCCTGTTCCCGCACCGAAATCCAGAATTAAATTGTTTTTCCCTTTTATAAATTTCCTTAATCTCTTTCTCCACAATATTTCTATCCCGAAACTTGTAAGTATGTTAAACAATTCATAATGATCTGCGATTTTATTAAACAACCCAACAGTTTTAGACATAGAAACTCCTTATCTCAATTGTTTTAATAAATAATACCATATATTGAATCTTTAAGACATTAAAAGAGAATGTTTAATTCTGTTTTTGTTTATATTTATATTAGTATTTATGACGCAAAGGGGATTGGAGCGTAGCGACATCCAGCACTAATTTTTTTGAGAAAATGATACACCAAGATATTCACCAAACGATTTTTTAAATTTTAATATTGTTTCATTAAACTCTGAAAAAAAGTGCTGGACAAGTAACCGCACTTTCTTTCCAACGGTAAATGAAAGAATGCTTAAATATAGTGGTAATGTAAAAAGAAACCTTCACAAAAGCACCGCTAATCAAAAAAGATAGTGCTGGATTATTCAAAAATAAAAAATATTGTGCTATTATTTTATTATGAATAAAAAGCCAAAGAATTTGCCGATAGGAATAAGTGATTTTGAGAGTATAATAAATGAAGGTTATTTGTATATTGATAAGACAGAGAGAATTTATGAACTTATCTCAGGAGGAAAGTATTATTTTCTTTCCCGTCCCCGTAGATTCGGAAAATCACTCATAATATCAACCCTTTATAATTTATTCAGAGGTAAAAAGGAATTATTTAAAGGGCTTTACATTTATGATAGTGATTTTGAATGGGAAGAGTATCCTATTGTTGTATTGGATTTTAATACGATATCAAATAATAACAAGGAGATATTAACAGAAGCATTAAAGAAAAAAATAGATGAGATAGGAGAGAGTGAAGGCTTGGAGATTAAAGAAGATAATTTATTAAAGGAGAAATTTGAAGAGCTTATAAAGAAGCTTTACGAAAAGCATAGGAAGGGAATAGTATTTTTAATAGATGAGTATGATAAACCGATAATAGACCATATAGGACAGG
>JALVQI010000055.1 GCA_027031485.1 Candidatus Aminicenantota bacterium
ATAATGAGGGAATAAAAAACATAAAAAAGAAAATTAATGCCCCTCCTAATTTGTTCCCCAAATACCATTGATATTGTTAGCTATTCGTTCCCCAAATTTTCCCGGACAGTAGTGATTTCACTTGATTTTGGGGGAGGAAGAAAAATATTGTTTTTTGCCAGATTTTCTCTGAATCTTTCTATATTAATGGTTTTAACTTTTAATATGAAAACATTTGTTCCATCTTTGTATGTCTTAAATTTAAACCGGTTATCCTGAGAGAGTTGTTCGGAAAAATTTTTAAATTGTATGAGTGCTTTTTTGTAAGCAGAAAGGAATTTATCAGCATAATAGTAAGCAACAAGGGCGAATGGCCAGACCTGCTGAATCCCTCCTCCGAACATTCGTCTGGTGTGGTAAAGTTCTTCACAAAATTCTTTGCTTCCTGCAAGTATTGCTCCACCTGCCGAATTGAAGTTTTTATACATTGAAACATAAACAGTGTCAAAAAGAGAGGCAAATTCTTTCGGAGAAATTCCCGTATGAGCCACTGCATTAAACAGACGAGCACCATCAAGATGAAGCTTTATATTATTCTCTCTTGCAAAATTACTTATTCTTTTCATCTCTTCATAATCAAACATTCTGTTGTCCATTCTTCTTACCGGAGATTCTATCATTATAACCCCGACTTCTGATTTAACCTTCTGGGTTTTTACACGGGAAAGAACTCTTTTAACATCATCAAGAGTATATGTTGAGCTTTTTGGGGCAAGAGGAATTAATGTCAGACCACTTAAATTCTCATCGCAATCTCCTGAGTCATTGTAAATATGACTTTCCATTTGAACAATCACTTTTATGCGGTTACCTGACAACTTTCTAACAGCAATATGATTGGCAAGGGTTCCTGTAGGCATGAATACAGCACTCTCTTTTCCTAATAATGATGCGAACTTCTTTTCAAGAGCCTCTACGATACCGCCACGGGAATAATAATCAGCTATATTTTCATATTTTTTTGAAAGATTTAAGATAAGCTCTGAATATTCATCAGGAGTTAGTCCAAGGCCATCTTTTATAAACTGGACTCTGGGTTCTTTTGATTTTGAATAAACTTTTCTCTCTTTTAATTGATTGGCTAATAAAGGTAATGAAAGTAAGGAGATCCCACCAACTTTTAAAAAATCTCTTCTTTTGATTTTCGTCATAAATTCTCCTCTAATCTATTTGAATTAAAAGGCTATTAATTTTTTTAACATTAAAGAGTGATATTGTCAATTATTGTTTTTCAAGAAAAGTTATTTTGGGTGTTGACATTAAAAAATTTTTTTTGTATTATATGTTAGTGAATATTAACTAACATAGGAGTATGAAATTGATTTATAGTAAAAGACAGTATGAAATTTTAATGAAATCAATTGAATTGATTGCAGAAAAGGGAATACAGAATCTTACGATAAAAAATCTTTCAAAAAAAATAGGAATTAGCGAACCAGCTATATACAGACATTTTGAAAACAAATTGGAAATATTGAGAGCTATTCTTGAGCTTTTCAAAAGAGAGAGTAAAGAAAGTTTTGATATTAAGGATAAAGATGCGGATTCTATTAAAAGGCTTGAAGAAATTTTCACTGAGCACATAAAAAAGTTTAATGAAAACCCCTATATTGCTTCTGTGATTTTTTCAGAGGGGTATTTTATTAATAATTCTGATCTTCAAAAGCTTGTCGGAGAAATTATGAGTTATAGTATAAACAGGACAAAAGAAATTATTAAATATGGTCAGGAAAGGGGTGAGATAAGAGGTGATATTAAACCTGAAAATCTCACAATGATATTTATTGGAAGTTTGAGACTTTTGGTTAAAGAGTGGGCTCAGAATGGGTTTAAGGAAGATTTAATTAAAAAGGGAGAAGCTTTTGGAAACTCACTTATTAAGATATTGAAAAAAGACAGAAACAAATAAAAAGGAGGTTAAATAGAATGAAAATATTATATCTTTTAAATGTATTTCAAAAGTTAGTTAATATTAACAAACAAGGGAGGAAAAGATGGAAAAATTCGTAAAAAAATCACTGAAGTTTTCGGTTTTAATAATTCTGGTAATTATTGCTATTACCTTTATTTTTGCAAAAATTGCAAAGGATAATTCAAGGCTTGAAACTAATCTCGACAAATATATGCCTCAGGATCATCCGGCTTTTAAATACAGCAATAAGGCTGAAGAGTGGTTCAAAATTAAGGATGGAATTATCTTTGCAATCTACAATGAAGATGGTGTTTTTAACTCTTCCACATTAAAGAAAATCAAATCAATTACAAAAGAACTTGGCAAGATGAAAGAAATCAGAAAAGAGGATATTACATCACTGTACACTGCGGACAATATAGTGGGAACCGAAGATGGCCTTGATGTGAGAGCTTTTTACAAAAGAGTCCCGAAAACAAAGGAGAAGCTTGAAAAAGTTAAAAAGATGGTAGTCACAAATGATATGGTTTACAGAAAGCTTGTCTCCAAAGACCTTAAATCTTCAATTATTATTGCAAGGATTGATGATGATGTTTTTTCTCAGGATTTTTACCATAGAATTTTAGAGTTAGCAAAAAAATATGAGGGACCGGAAAAAATTTATGTTGCAGGAAGACCGATTGTTGAGG
This sequence comes from Candidatus Aminicenantota bacterium, assembly GCA_027031485.1. GTDB lineage: Bacteria > Acidobacteriota > Aminicenantia > JAMOAD01 > JAMOAD01 > JALXDT01. The sequence continues at coordinate 2,641 of JALVQI010000055.1, forward strand.
GAACTCTTGCTTACTTAATGCCAAAGGATATGAAAAAAATGGTACCCATTGTAATCCTGTTCATTTTCGGAGTTTTATGGTTCCTTTTGAAAAGTTTGAAGAATACAATTACCACATTGATTGTTGTGTTAATTAGTACAATCTGGACATTCGGTTTGATGGCATCTTTTCATATTCCCATTTATGCAGTAAGCACTATGATCCCGGTGATGTTAATTGCAATTGGAGTTGCATACGGAGTCCATTTATACAGCCATCTTGAGCTCCACTTAAAAGAACATCCTGAAATTTCAAAATCAGATGCAATTTCCAATATGGTAAAGGAGATGTGGAAACCAGTTATGATGGCAGCTGTAACAACAATGGTGGGTTTTGTTTCTCTTCTCACATCTTCTGTTTATCCTGTTAAATATTTCGGATTATTCTCAGCTTTCGGGGTGTTTTCAGCTTTCATACTTTCCCTTCTTTTTATTCCAGCGGTTTTATATGTTTTTAATTTACCAAAATTCAAAAGCAAAAAGGAGAAGCAGGAGCATACAAAACCGTATTTTACTTTTACTGAAAAAGTAATTAAGGGAAAAGTTTTTGTTATTTTAATTACTCTTATTGTTTTAATTCTTTCAATTTACGGAATAACAAAGGTCTGGGTAAGTTCAAGTTTTCTTGCAAAGTTTGAAAAAGACAGTGACATTGTTAAAACAGACCATTTTGTAAATCAGCATTTTGGCGGAACAACTACATTGAATGTGATTCTTGAAGGAAAGGAAAAGGATACATTTAAAAGGCCTGAAGTTTTAGAAGAGATGGTTAAAATGCAGGATAAGGTAACAGGCTCTCTTGCGGTAGTGGGCGATTCATTTTCCCTTGCTGATTTCATAAAAAGAATGAATAAAGTTATGCACGCTGATAAGGAGGAGTTTAATAAAATTCCCGATAATAAAGATTTGATAGCTCAATTCCTTTTGCTTTACGAGATGTCAGGAGATCCTGAGAATCTCTGGCGGGTTGTTGATGATAAATACCAGAAAGCGAATTTAACATTTCAGCTCAAAAGTGATGATTCCGTCCAATTGAAAAAAGCTATAAAGGTTATTGAAACTTTCAGGGAAAGATTTAAAAAATTAGGGGTCAACATAAATTATGCCGGCTCTGGATACAAAGCTCTTGTTTTTACGGATCTTCTTTTGAAAGGACAGATATCAAGTCTTATTGTTTCTCTTTTCATAGTGGTAATTCTTCTTACGATAATGTTCAGGAACTTTTTTATAGGACTTATTGGCTCTGTTCCCATAGCATTAACAGCAATCATAAATTTCGGGGTTATGGGCTGGGCAAATATTCCTCTTTCTTCAACAACTGCTTTAATATCAAGTATTGCGATAGGAATAGGAATAGATTATGCGATACACTTTATTGACAGATACAGAATATATGCAAGGGAATTCAAGGATAAGGACCTCACTTCAAAGCATACTATGTACCATGCGGGAAGAGCGATTCTTTTCAATGCTCTTGTTGTTATAGCAGGCTTTATGGTTCTTGTGTTTTCCGTATTCCCCCCCAATAGAAATTTAGGTGAGCTTGTTTCTCTCAATATGTTCACCAGCTTTCTGGGAACTCTTACAATAATGTTCATTATACTTTACATAAAAAATATTTACTTTAAAAAGGAGGTAAAAAATGAAAATTAATTTAAAAAGCTTTACAATTTTGTTTGTTTCATTAATCGTTTTATCAGGAGGCCTTTTTTCTCAGAAGAAATTAACAGGACTTGAAGTTATGAAAAAGGTTTACAACAGAAAAGCTCCTAAGGATATGGAAGCTACTCTTACTATGACTCTTGTAAATTCCAACGGAGAAAAGAGAGTCAGAAAAATCAAACAGTTTATAAAGGATTTCGGAAAGGTTGAAAAAAAGATTATGTTCTTTATTTCTCCTGCAGATGTTAGGAATACCTCTTTTATGAATTGGAGTTATGATGATCCTAATAAGGATGATGATCAGTGGATTTATCTTCCTGCACTTAAAAAGGTTAAAAGAATTTCAAGCGATAGCAAAGGAGATTATTTTATGGGCTCCGATTTTACCTATGATGATCTGGGTGATAGAAATCCCGAAGAGGATAATCACAAGATTTTAAGAATGGAAAAGGTAAATGGTCTTGAGTGCTATGTTGTTGAGAGTACACCGAAGGATGAAGATTATATGTATTCCAAAACAGTTACCTGGGTTGTTAAGGACAGATGGTATGGAGTTAAAAAGGAGTTTTATGATGAAGAAGGAGAACATCTGAAAACTTTAACATTAAGAAAAGCTCAAAATATTAAAGGTTATTGGATTATTGTTAATGTTGAGATGAACAATATCCAGAAGAATCATAAAACAATAATGCTTTTGTCTGATATTAAAGTTGATTCGGGAATTCCTTCAAATAAATTTACTGTCAGAATGATGAAAAGGGGTTTATAATGAAAGGAAAGAACTCTGTTTTATTAATAATTTTTATTTTGGTTTTCGGTATAGGGTTCGGATTTTCGGATGGTCTTAAAATTAATGGTTATGTTAGAAACTATGATGGAGTTCTCTTAAACAATGATATGGATTTTTCCATTGTTCAAAATACTCTTAATCTTGATTTTACCTTTCAGACAAGCAAGGTCGGATTTAAAGTGAACCCATATGTGTATCAGTATTCTGACAAGACAACTGTCTTTGATATTGAGGAGGCTTATATTGATCTATTCTTCAATTCCTTTGACCTTAGAATAGGAAAGCAGCAGATAATTTGGGGTAAAGCAGATGGTGTTTTTATTACGGATATAATCTCTCCGAAAGATCTTTCGGAGTTTCTTTTAAGAGATTTCGAAGAGATAAGAATGGGAGTTACCTCTGTTAAGTTTGATTATTATATAGGTGATAATACACTTGAAATAGTATGGGTTCCTGTATTTTCTTCCACAAAGTTCCCGGAAAGCAATTCAATCTGGGCGGTTACTCCCCATTTCCCTATTAATCCAACATTTGATTTTTCAAAAAAAGATATAAAACCTTCAATTAAAAACAGTGAAATTTTCGTAAAATACTCTGTGTTTTCATCCGCTATTGATTTTGAAATAATGGGAGGCTATACATGGGATGCGGATCCTACAATTCACACATTAAAGGAGATTGACCCTCTTACCCATCAGCTATTATCTCTGACCGCAATTCCCGAACATCACAGATTGACTCTTACCGGTGGAAGCTTCAGTACCACTCTGGGTCCCATAGTTTTAAGAGGTGAAGGTGCATACTATTGGGGCAAATATTTCCGGACAGAGGATCCCAAAGCGTCTGAAGGAGTTACTGAAAAGAATTATTTGAACTATCTTGTAGGAGCTGATTTTACCATATCCGGGATTAAATTCAGCACACAATTTATTCAGCAGTACATAATTGATTATGATGATTTTATTGTTAACAATGAAGTTAACAACCTCATGACATTTCTTGCAAGAAAGGACCTTCTTGAAGGAGATACTCTTCATCTTGAGTTTTTTTCATACATAGGGTTAACTGA
>JALVQI010000056.1 GCA_027031485.1 Candidatus Aminicenantota bacterium
TTCATTATTGTTCCCACATATCTCTGCGGAGTGAAAATCTGAACTTTCATAAAGGGTTCTTCTATCTTCAAATATTCGTTTTTCGGAGGAAGTTTTGCGGGAGAATCTATCTCAATTTTATTACCATACGTAAGTTCAACCATGTATCTGACAGAAGGGGCGGTTGTTATTATCGTAAGATTAAACTCTCTTTCAAGTCTCTCCTGTATTATTTCCCTGTGCAAAAGTCCTAAAAAACCGCATCTGAAACCAAAGCCGAGAGCCGGAGAATTTTCAGGCTCATACTCAAAAGAGGAATCATTTAAGCTTAATTTTTCAAGGGCTTCGGCAAGTTCCTCATGGGTTGTGGTATCAGCGGGATAAAATCCTGCAAAGATCATCGGTTTTAATTTTTTAAATCCGGGAAAGGGCTTTTCAGTCGGATTTTTCAGATGGGTTATGGTATCCCCGACCGTAATATCAGAGATCTTTTTAATTTCCGCAATAAGATAACCTGTTTCCCCCGCTTTTAATTCAGTGACTTTTTTTTCTTTAGGCGTGAAAAATCCCAATTCTTCCACATTATAGGTGGAACCTGAGAACATAAGCTTAATCTTATCCTTAACCTTTATCTTTCCCTCAATAACCTTTATAAGGAGAACAACACCTCTGTAAGGATTATACCATGAATCAAAGACCAGAGCTTTCAAAGGTTTGTTCTCATCTCCTTCAGGAGGGGGAATTCTTTCAATGATAGCTTCAAGAACATCCTCGACTCCTTCCCCTGTCTTTGCCGAAACAAGAATGGCCTCCTCGGCCGGAAGCCCGACAACATGCTCTATCTGCTCCTCTGTTTTTTCAATTTCCGCGCTGGGAAGGTCTATTTTATTAATAACCGGTATAAGTGTTAAATCATTTTCTATTGCAAGGTAAGCATTTGCAACAGTTTGAGCTTCAACTCCCTGAGTTGCATCTACCACCAAAAGAGCTCCCTCACAGGCAGCGAGAGATCTTGATACCTCATAGGAAAAATCAACATGTCCCGGAGTATCTATGAGATTTAGCACATATTCGTTTCCATCCTTTGCCTTATAATTTAATCTGACATAGTGGGCCTTTATTGTAATTCCTCTCTCTTTTTCAAGGTCCATACTATCAAGCATTTGCTCTTCAAGTTCTCTTTTTGAAACAGCTCCGGTAAGCTCTAAAATTCTATCGGACAGAGTTGTTTTTCCGTGATCAATATGAGCGATTATGGAAAAATTTCTTATCTTATCCCTTTCTACTTTTCTCTCTTGCATAATGTGCAGCTCCTATGATTCCAGCTTTATTTTTTAATTTTCCAACATAGATCTCAGGTTTAAAGTATTTATAAAGATATGATCTCTTATTTAGAATTTTTATAGCATTTTCAAGAAAAAGCTCTGAAAAGTGTGATAATCCTCCTCCGATTACAATAATATCCGGATTCAATAGATTATTAAAAGTAACAAGTGCAATACCAAGATAGTATGAAAAATGCTCAAAAGCTTTCAAAGCCTCTTTCTCCCCTTCCTTTGCCTTTTCGTAAATTTCAATTGGATCTTTTATTTCTACGCCCTTTAATTCTTTGTAAACCCTTTTCAGAGCATTGGAGGAGGTTTCTGTTTCAAAACATCCGTAGGAACCGCATCCGCACTTTACCCCTTCGGGATTTACAATTATATGTCCTCCTTCAACAAAATTTTTAGCTCCATGGTAAATCTCTTTGTTAATGATTAAACCAGAACCCACTCCGCTTCCGAGAGTTATGAGAAGAAGTGTTTGAATATCATTTTTTTTATCTTCAGGCAAAACTGAGAACTCTCCATAGGCTGCAAAATTTGCATCATTATCAATATAAATAGGGATATTTTCGGATGGAATATAATTCTTAAAAAAGGTATTATCTATTGCAGGTAAATTAGGAGATTTAAAAATTTTATAATTTTTTGAGTCAATTAATCCGGGAAAACCTATGCCTATTCCCTTTAAATTGTAATCCTTTCCCCATTCAAGAATCAGAGATGAAAGGTTTTCGTAAAATTTATCCGTATTGTATTTCTCTGTTTTTATTTTTCTTTCTTCAATAAGCTCTCCGTTCCCGGAGATTACTCCACTCTTTATATTTGTACCACCAATATCAATTCCTAAAAAAAATTCTTTTCCTGACATACTGTATTATATCCTAATTAAAGGTATTTTATAAATCAACAAAAAATAACCTTTTTTTTGAGGAGGGGGAGGGGTGGGGGAGCTTTTAGGCTCCCCCTGATATAAAAACAAAGGAGGCAAAAGGAGGGAAGTTTAATCTTCCTCTTTTTTACTTTCCTTAAATTTCCAGTCTATTATACTACTTTTAGGAAATTTGTCAAGAACATCCTTTCCTGTCTTGAATATATAAGAAAATTCGGTGTTTTTCACATAAACCTTATTATCCTCTTCTTTTCCGAAAATTAATGTTATGGGTTTTTTACTATCTTCTTTAAAAAGTTCAACTTTTATTGAAGGTTTATCGAGTCCGTAAGTTTTAAGGGATTCAGGATTATCTATGATTTCATCGGCTTCAAGCTCTTCAAGAGCTGACAAAAGATCGGATATCTTATCATCTTGCAATATGAATTTCTCTGGTTTTTTCAATCTCCATGTACCATTATCATCCTTTTCCATAAAATAATTTTTGGATTTATAAGAAAGCTTTATTCTGTTAATCTCATAGCCTGAAAAGACAGCAACCTTTTTCTCTCTTAACTCTTTAAAATCCTTTGAAATATCATCTTTGACAGTATCTGAGATTTTAGCAATAAAATTACTTCCTTTTGAAAATGCAAAATAATCCTCTCCTTTCTTTGATATATCCACTTTTTTTGTGCTTTTATCAGTTTTAATCTCAACAGACAACACAGGAGATTTTAAATTATACTCTTTTAAATCCTTATCAGCGGGAGAATCTTTTATAATTTCCTTTGCTTCAAGGCTTTCAAGGGAAAAAACTATGTCATCTATTTTTGTTTCATTTGCAAGACACTTTTTAGGCTTTATAAAAAACCATCTCTCACCATCTTTTTTAAGCTGAAAATCCCTATTATTTTCCGAATCCTTTATAATCAACTCCTTAACTTTATCCGTATCAAATTTCACTATATGTTTATCTCTCAGATCACTAACAGTTTTCATAATATCATCTCTTAGTGATGAATTTAAAAGAAAAACCTCTGGTGAACTTTTTAATTTTGCATAGTATTCATCCCCGAGAGGTCCCTTATCTCCGAAAAGTATAGTGTACTTTTCACCTTTATTCGAAATTATTGTTATTCCCCTTTCAGGATTGCTCAATCCATACTTTTTAAGATCTCCGGCTTCCTTTTCAACAATCTTTTCAGGTTTTAACTCAGCAAAATCACTTGTGATTCTTTCCACCGCTATTTCATCCGCATTGGTTTTTATAGGGGAAACTATCTTCCACTTTTTTCCTGTTTTCTCAACTACAATCTTTTTAGAACCTTCTATGAGCTCAATTTTCTTTATCTGCTCACTTTTAAGCTTTACAACTATCTTAGATTCCTCATTTTTCTCTTTTTTATTGTTAACAAGATATATTCCGAAAATAAGAATTGCTAAAATCACAAGCAATATGACTATCTTCTTATAGTTCATAGTGCCCTCCTTCTAACCCAGACGATAATTCCAGCAAAAAGCAGTAAAAGCGGAAGAATAACAACAGACACATAAAAGATAAGATTGCCCTCCGAAGGAGTAAGAGTTATTGCAGAGGTTCTTGCACTTTTAGGAGTGATTGAAATCAGATCCTTTTCCTGTGAAAGATAGTTAATCATGTTTAGGATAAGGTTTTCATTGCCCGAAGCTCCTATAAAGGAGTTCTTTGCAAAATCAGAATCTCCCACAACAATTAACCTTGCTTCTTTTTCATTTCCCTTTTTATCTTTGAATGTAATCTCAGAAACAGCGATTAGAGAAACAGGGCCAGGTTTATCCTTATCAGGATTAAAGGTTAGTTTTCCTGTCTTCAATTCCTCTTTCATATTTGTCTCTCCCCAGGCATTGGGAGATGTCTTTGCAAGCTCTGTAACACTTACATTTTTAGGAGCCGGTTTTATAGCTGTGACAGATCTTGCATAGGGGAAGAGAGCTGCATATTTGAAATTTTTTGTTATTTCATGGTATTCATATTTATTCACTATCGGCATAAGGGGATCTCCGCTCAAAACTCTGGATACAAGGTCAACAACAACATCCTTATCAAGTGAAATTCCATACTTTTTAATCATATTTTCAAGCTTTTCCCCTTTGTCAGGATCAACCATAAGAAGAACACTCTTTCCCTCTTTCAAAAAATCATCTATCATCTTCACCTCATTGTCAAAGAGAGGTTTTTGAGGTCCTGCCACAACAAGGATATCACAATCTTCAGGGATTTTCCCCTTTTCTGCAATATTAAGATCCTTAACAATATATCCTGTTTTTTTAAGCGCATCTGCAAGAATCGACATTCCACTCTTATCGGAATCTTTTGACGAAGCTTCTCCGTGTCCCTGAAGGAAATATACGGTTTTTTTAGTTTCCCTCGTAATCTTGATTATTGCATTGGTAAGCTCTTCCTCGCCAAGACTTTCGAGTTTTTCTTCCTTATCTCCGTATTCAATTACTGTTGTCCCTTCTGCGGTAATATTGTACCTTCTTGCAATGCCCGGATTTTTATTGGGATCTATGATTTCATATCTAATTTTGGGAGAGTAGAAACTGTAAAGCTTCAGGGTATCTTCGGCTATTCTGCTTCCTGTATCCGAATAAAATGCCTTTATTGAAAGGTCATGTTTTAAATTCTTTAAAACTTTTATAGTCTGAGGTGAAAGGGAATAAATTTTACCCTCCGTAAAATCATATCTCTTTTGAAGCTTTATTGTCAGTATGTTAAAAGCGACAATAATCGCAAGAACGAGGATTATGATAATAAGGAGATTACTGCTGTAAAGAAGGGATTTTCTCTTTAAACTATCCTTTAAATTATCTCTGTTAAAATAGAGATAAAGTATATAACCAACGATTCCTGCAATCAGAACAATCCAGGCTATATATACTTTGTCCGGAATTATCTTAAACAAAGATATTCCGATTATTATCAAAACAACGGAAATATAATTCAAAATCTTTTTCATTAACTCCATGTTATCACCTCCACCTTCTTGATTCCATATATGATTGGGTCAAAAAGAGAAAGAAATATGTAACACTCAGATAGTAGACTAGATCCGTAAGATTAAGAACTCCTCTCGGCATATCCTTAAAATGTTCAAAGAAAGAGAGGTAGTTAAGAATCGGTTTTAATGAAGGTCCAGCTGCCTGACCGCTCCATGATAAAACCCATAGAAGGAGAAGCATTCCAAAGCTCAAAGATGCGGCAACAACCTGACTTTCAGTAATTGATGAGAAAAATATACCGATCCCTATGAATGCAATTCCCATAAGAAAAAGCCCCAGATAACCTAACAAGAGAGGAATTGTTTCAGGTTTACTGTAAAGATAACCGAAAATAGCATAAACTCCCGTAAGCAAAAGCATTATGAAAAGTACAAATGTTGCACCGAAAAATTTACCATACACGATCTCACCGTTTGTAATTGAGCTTGTGTACAAAAGCTCCTCAGTGCCGGTTCTCTTTTCCTCGGCGAAAAGTCTCATCGTGAGAAGTGGAAAGATTAAAAGCAAAATCACTGAAATATTATGAAATAGAGGTTCGTATACAAAACGGTTTATATTCAATTGTTTCATATAGTATGGATTTCTTGACATCGCGATACTCTGAGAATTAAACCACCAGATCATATTGTAAAAAAAGTAACCGCTGATCAGGAGAAAAACAGCTATCAAAACATAAGCAATGGGAGATGTAAGATAGGTCTTTACCTCTTTTTTTGTAATTGCCCACATTCCTCTCATTTTACACCTCCTTTATCGGAAGCAACTATTTTAAGATAGATATCCTCAAGGGTTGATGTTAATCTCTTCCATTCATTTATGTTCAATCCTTTTGTTCTTATGAATTCATTAAGATTCTTATTTCCTTTTTCTTCATCATCCCAGAATATTTTAACTCCTTTTTCTGAGCTTACAACTTCCTTGATACCTTCAATATTCATCAATTCCTCAACCACGGGGGAAGGTTCTGTCTCAAGATAAATCCCACTCTCTTCACTGAATCTTTCCTGAATTTCCTCAAGAGTTCCTGAGGCTCTCAACTGGCCCTCATTTATTATTACAACTCCATCGCAGGTCTGAGTAACTTCAGGTAGGATGTGGGTGGAAAGAATAACAGTGTGTTCTCCTTTCAATGATTTAATGAGCTCTCTTATTTCAATAATCTGAGCAGGGTCAAGCCCTATAGTCGGTTCATCAAGTATGAGAATATCGGGATTATTAACAATTGCCTGAGCTATTCCGACTCTCTGGCGGTATCCTTTGGAAAGGTTTTTTATAAGTCTTCCTGCCACATTGGAAAGACCTGCCTTTTCAATCGCCTGAGAAACAGCTTTTTTCCTCTCTTTTGAAGGCACTCCTTTTAACTCGGCAACAAAATTCACATAGCCTTTTACAGTCATCTCATTGTAAAGGGGAGGAATCTCAGGAAGATAGCCTATGTGCTTTTTTGCTTTGAGGGGTTCTTTTGTAATATCAAAACCTGCGACCTTTGCACTGCCCTCTGTCGGTGGAAGATAACCTGTGAGAATTCTCATTGTGGTTGTTTTCCCGGCTCCGTTTGGACCTAAAAAACCCCAGATTTTTCCTTTCTCAACAGAAAAAGAAATTTTGTTTACCGCAACCTTTTCCCCATACTTACGGGTAAGATTGTTTACTTCAATCATTCGCACCTCCTACATTGCTTCGGGTTTTTCTATTCCCAAAACATCAAGGGTTTTATTTAATTGTTTGTATAAAAAGTGCAATGTAAAGAGTGTAATTTTTCTTTTCTCCCTGTTTTTCTCCTTTATAACAGGGAAATTATTGTAAATATGGTTTAATTTCTGACATAAGAGAAAGGCAAACTTTGCAAGCCTTGAAGGTTCAAGATTCTTTATTGATGCATCAAGTTCAGAATCAAATCTTGAGGCAATGACAATGGCTTCCCAGAGACTCTCAAGTTTATCGTTCTCAAAACTTTCAAAAGAATAGGGAGGTCTTATTTCATCTTCTACCTTTATTCCTGTTTCCTTTTCAAATTTTCTGAAAAGGCTTTTCATTCTTACATTTGAATACTGAAGGTATGGGCCTGTTTCACCCTCAAATTTTAGGGCTTCATCAAAATCAAACACTATCAAAGAATTCAGCGTATATTTGAGCATATAATACCTTAATGCTGAAGAGGAAATCATACGGGCTATTGATTCTGATTCTTCAGATGAAAATTCAGGATGTCTTTTTCTCACCTCTGAAAGAGCTCTCCTCTCAAGTTCATCAATCAGATCATCAGCTTTAACTCCGACTCCCCTTCTACCGGAAACCTCAACAAAAGATTTCCCCTCTTCCACCTCAAAACCCATTTCCTCGGCGGACTTTTTTGAAAGGGCAACAACCTCATAGGAAAAGTGAGTTAAATTTTCAGCTGCTTCTTCATATCCCATCTTTGAAATGGCTTTCTTCACTATATTCTGAAGATAGGATTGCCTCTGGTCAATTACATTAAAAACTCTTTTACCCGCACCAAAGGAGATTCCCTTCTCTGCCTCTTCACTTTTTGAGGTTGTAATATAATGTCTTTTATCAAACTTTTTATAATAAAAATCTTTTTTCAAAAGCCCGAATTTCCAGAGATGGTAGGATATATCCTTTCCCACATAGGTAATGGCTCCGTTGGATTTTACTATTACTTTCTCTCTCTCTTCTCCATCCTCAAAAACTTTCATTACCCAGCATCCTATGTTTTCACCCTCATTCTGAAAATAGATTACTCCGGATTTTTTCATAAGCTCAAAAGCACTATCCCAGAATTTCAGAGCTATAATATCACTCTCCCTTGGCAGAACATCATAATAGATACCAAGTCTTTCAACAGTCTCAAGATGTCTTTTCAAAACCGCAAGGGAAATAAATTCAGCATACTCTCTTTCGGGAGATTCCCCTTTTTCTATTTTATGATGAACTTCCCTTCTCCTGTTTTTGCTCTCTTCACTATCATTTTCATAAACTCTTACATAAAGGTCCCATAGATAATAATCTATTTTTTCAATTTTTCTCAAATCATCAACGCTTTTATTATCAATATAGATTGCCCCGTAAACAACATCCGCCACCTGAACACCCGTATCATCAATATAATTTTGAACTTCAACCTCCTCCCCGGTAAATTTTAACATTCTTACAAGAGTATCCCCTAAAACGGCATTCCTCATATGCCCTATGTGGGCAGCCTTGTTGGGATTGATATTTGTATGCTCAACTATAGTTTTGCCTGATTTTTTACCTGATTTTTTATAATCAATAACATTTTTTATATTATTAAAGTATTTCTCTTTGTTAAAAAACAGATTAATGTAACCGGGGCCAGCTATTTCAATTTTTTCTATTCCATCAATCTCATTTAAAAGAGCTTTTAATTTTTCCGCTATTTCTTTAGGATTTTTTCTCTCTCTTTTTCCAATTTCAAAAGCAGAGGAAAGGGTCAAATCCCCCATTGAGATTTTAGGCGGATTTAAAAATCTGACGGGATACTCTTTGCCGAACTCTCTTTTTACATATTCGGAAACAATTTTTTCTATTTTATCCTTAATGTATTCCATTTTCGTAAGGCCTATAATTCCAGAGTTTTAAAAAGTATCTGCCATTATCATATTCAAAATGCGTGAAAGAGGCATTGTTTATGACAAAGGATCTGACACTCTCATAGGGAATGCCTAAATTTGAGTGCAGAAATGCCCTTGTAATAACGATATGGGTGATAAAAAGAAAGTCTTTACCTTCACTTAAATCCAGAACCTTCTGCCAGCCGATTTTAAATCTTCTTACAACATCCATAAATGATTCTCCTCCCGGTATCTTGTATTCGGGGTCAACTTTTAATTTCGCATACTCTTCTGCTCTTTCATTCCTTATCTGCTCCATCGTAAGTCCTTCCCAATCTCCGCAATCAAGTTCATTCAATTCCTTTATCTTAATAATATCCAGATTTTTTACTCTGTTAATAATCTCTGCCGTATTAAATGCTCTTCTGAGCTCACTGGTGAAAATTTTTTTAAAATTAATGTTTTTTAAAAACTCAGCTGTTTTTTCAACATCACACTTTCCCTTCTCGGAAAGTTCGATATCAATATTTCCCTGAACAAGGTCTTTTTCATTCCAGTTTGTTGCTCCATGTCTTACAATATAGATATTCATCCGAAATCCTTTTATTAAAATTTTAGTAAAATATTATAACATATTTGGCAAGTGGATGATTAAATAAATCAGTTATTCTTTATAAGAATCACTCCTCCCTTTCTGATTCAGGAATCTCCACCACAAGAATACCGGGATGTCCGAAAGCATACTTTTTGTTTGTAAACTCACCATTTACAATTATCACAAGAAATTTTCCATCCTTTGATATGGACATTCCATAGCTCTGTCCCATAAAATAACCGTATTTTTTAAAATAGTAGTCTCTTACCCAGGCTATAACCTTTCTCTTCCCCGTTTTAACATCATACTGAATTACAGGAGAATTCCCTTTTGGATAATAGTAAACATATCTTCCCTTCGGAGATAGAGCCATCTGTAAAACATCCCGTCCTTTTCTCCATGTGGTATCAATATATTTGATCTGCGGTTTCCCATCGGAACTTTCAGGTTTGAATTTAAATAAAACTCCGTCCCATGTGGCCCAATAATACCAGCCATCCATGGCAGGTTCATCTATATGTCCTCTCGGGTATTGACCAACCCACTCTTTGCCTTTGTAAGGATTTTTCGGAGCGGAGACATCATACTTTTGAAATTCATTAAATTCAGAGTCATAACTGAAGAATCTCTTTTCTTTATCATTAAAATCAAAGGTCCAGAATTTTCCCGTACTTTTGTCTAAAAAAATCGTTCTTGGTGCCCATTTCCAGTTATTGGGAGGATAGCCTGCGAATCTGACTTTTCTATTGATAACATCATAGCATAAAACCATATTTGAAAGATTCCCCGTTCCCACAAATCTTCCCCTCTTTTCATCAAGCTGATAAATCGCAAGATTTCCACCAACTATCGGATTACCTAAATTTTCCGCCTGATGGGTAAGAATATTGTAAGTTAATAACCAGGCTCCTCTGTATCCATTCTTAAACCACTCTTTTGTTGGGTGCACTCCAAAGTGAGTCGCAGCCCAAAGAGTCCCGTCTGGCATAATTCCCATCTGTCCATGTATCTTCCCATCAGTATATCCTTCATCAGTCCAACCCAACAGTTTTTTCACATCCACCACTCTGTGAACAAGTTCCCTTGAAGGTATGTATTCATAAATATTAATCTGACACCCATAGCCTCTGTGATTGCTTGCCGCAAAATAGAACCTGTTATCCTCACTCCTTGTCACATGTGCCCAATTTGCCCAGACTATCATATAGGCATCGCCGGGATCCTTTAAATCAAGAAAATATTCAGGATTCAAATTGGGTAAAATCATTAACTTTATTTTCGGAGGCGTTCTGGCAACAATAAAATCACCAAGAGGTTTCTCCCCTTTTGGAGGAATCAAAAATTCTCTGCTCTGATCAACCACAAATTCTTTTTTCTTTCTCAAATGGTAATGATCATACTTATCATTAATCTTCATTCTTTCAAGCTCTTTCTCTCTTACACTCTTTTTATTCACTTTTGCATTTAAAAGAGTAAACAAAAAAATAAAAAAAAGTAAAAAGCTTAAAGCTTTCCTCCACAAATTCATTACCTGCCTCCATATTCAAAATACAGAATTCATTATAACCGGAAATTACAATTCAGGCAATGTTATTCAGAATTCATAAAAAGATCAGGATAAATTTACTTCCTTTAGAATTTGAGGGTCTTTATCATCTCCCTTTAAAAAAAGCTTTTTTGATACAGGATAGGCAATAAGATTATCATATTCATAAGATTTAAAAAATTCTTTTATTTCCTCTTCCCTTAGATCTCTTTTTAGCCACTCTTTTTCAATATCATCCGGCAAAATAAGGGGCATTCTCTTTTTTGTATTATGGATTTTACTTAAGAGTGAATTTGCCTTATAGGTTAGAATTGAAACTGTTTTTAAGACCTCCCCGGTTTTTCTGTTTTCCCATTCATCCCAGATGCCGGCAATTGCAAAGGGTCTGTGATCTTTAAACTTAATATAATACGGGATTTTCACTCCGTTTTTATTATGCCATTCAAAAAAACCGTCTGCAAGAATCAAAGCTCTCCTATAGAGTATTGATCTTTTAAATGAAGGCTTTTCAAAGATAGTTTCAGCTTTTGCGTTTGCTGTTTTTGTTCTGATATTTTCAGCATCCTCTTCTGTCTTAATCCAGAAGGGTATCAGTCCCCAGTGGTAGAAATCAGCTTTATCCGGAGATTCATTTAAAATAGCCGGGATTTTCGCATCCTTATCAAAAGCTGAGATTCTATATCTGGGAGCAAAATTAATTTTCTCCGGAAACTTAACTTCAAATCTCATCTCAAGCTCTATTTTATTCTTAATTGTTGAAATAAAGTAGCACATTTCTATCTCCTAAAACTCCAAAATTAATTCCTCAATTTCTTTTATTTTATCTCTCAAAGCTGCAGCTTTTTCAAATTCCAATCTGTCAGCAGCTTCTCTCATCTCCTTTTCCAGTCTTTTTATCATTTCCTCAGCCTCTTCCGGAGATTTATAAAATTCCTTTTTATCCGCCACTTTTAAAAGGGAAGGATATTTTCTCTTATAAAAAAAGTCCTTTATCTCTTTCTGCACAGTTGAGGGTTTTATTCCATGTTTTTTATTGTATTCTATCTGGATTCTTCTTCTTCTGTTTGTCTCCGCTATAGCCTTTTCCATTGACAATGTTATTTTATCTGCAAATAGAATAACCTTTCCATTTATATTTCTTGCGGCTCTTCCGAATGTTTGAATTAAACTTGTCTCTGACCTTAAATAACCCTCCTTGTCAGCATCTAAAATAATCACAAGGCTTACCTCAGGTAGATCAAGCCCTTCTCTTAAAAGATTAATCCCGACTATGATATCCACATCTCCCCTTCTTAATTCCATTAAAAGTTTAATTCTCTCCAGAGCATCAAGGTCTGAATGAAGGTATTTGGCTTTAAATTCTTTTTCAAAGAGAAAGGCTGCAAGCTTTTCGGCCATTCTCTTGGTTAATGTGGTAATCAGTACTCTTTCCCCTCTTTTTATTCTATCCGAAACCTCTCTTTCTATTATCTCCATTTGATTTTTTGTGGGCTTAACTTCCACCTCGGGATCAACAAGACCTGTAGGACGAATTATCTGCTCAACAACTATTCCCCCGGACTTTTTAATCTCATATTCAGAAGGGGTTGCAGATAAAAACAAAACCTTTTTAAATCTCTCCTCTATCTCACTAAATTTCAAAGGCCTGTTATCAAGTGCCGAGGGCAATCTGAAACCGTGTTCAACAAGTGTTTTCTTCCTTGACCTGTCCCCTTCGTACATTGCCCTCAATTGAGGGATTGTCATATGACTTTCATCTATAACAATCAAAAAATCATCAGGGAAATAATCAATTAATGTATAGGGAGGTTCTCCCTCTTCCCTTAATGAAAGATGTCTTGAATAGTTCTCAATTCCCGGGCAATAACCCATCTCCTCCAAAAGCTCCAGGTCATAATAGGTTCTCTCCTGAAGTCTTTGAGCTTCCAAAAGTTTACCCTCTTTTTTAAGTTCACTTACTCTTTCTCTGAGTTCGTTTTTTATCCTTTTAATAGCAATGCTCAATTTATCTTCCGGTGTAATAAAATAATTTGTAGGATAAAGGTTAAACTCCTCAATTTCCCTTAGAACAAATCCACTTACAGGATCTATCTCAAAAACATTTTCTATAATATCATCCATAAGCTCCAATCTTATTGCTGTTTTATGATACGGAGGGAAAACATCAAAGACTCCGCCTCTTACTCTAAACATAGATGGTTGTAAAATAATTTCCTCTGTTCTTTCATATCTGAGCTCTGCTAAAAAGTTAAGCAATTTTTTTCTCGGTAAAATTCTATTCTTCTGCAAATTCAATCTCATTGAAAAATAGTTGTTCGGATCACCTATGCCATAGATACAGGAAACAGAAGCCACTATGATTACATCATTTCTTTCATAAAGAGATCTGGTAGCTGATAATCTCATCCTATCAATTTCTTTATTAATCAGAGTCTCCTTTGCAATATATGTATCAGTTGTCGGAAGGTATGCCTCAGGAATATAATAATCATAATAACTGATAAAATATTCCACAGCATTTTCAGGGAAAAAGCTTTTAAATTCCTGATAAAGCTGAGCAGCCAGTGTTTTATTGTGGGAGATTATAAGAGTCGGAAGATTTAGTTTTTCAATGACATTTGCAACCGTAAAGGTTTTTCCGGAGCCTGTAACACCAAGCAATGTTTGAAAGTTGTTTCCCCTCTGAAACCCTTCCACAAGCTCTTTTATTGCCTTTTCCTGATCTCCCTTAGGTTTAAAGGAGCTTTTTAAAGAAAATCTCATTATTTGGGAGCCTTCACATAGATTTTTATTTTTGTGTTAGCCTTGAAAACTTTCCTGTAAAAACCACCGAATGGTATTATCTCAACCCCTTCCTCTAAGATCTTTTTTTTATTTATCATCGTGTAAGAAATCGGAAACTGATAAATTACAAGGGTTTTTCCGTATTTAACTCTTTCAGGCTTCATTTTTAGAGCTCTCTCATAATAATTTATAACCTTTGAAGCGGGATCTTTTGTCAAATATGACAGAAGCCAATTATCTTTTCCTGTGTAAGAAAGAGTTTTTGAAAATTTAGCATAAGGATATACGGGGATATTGTTAATACTCTTTAATTTATTAAAATCAATCTCAGCTGCCAAAGTTGTTATAGAAAAAAGAAATAAAAACAAAAGAAAAAGGGAAAACTTTCTCATTCTTTAATTTACTATTTTAGCAAGAAAAATTCAAGAGATTACTTTCATAAAAATAGTTTTGTTTTTATCAATCCCAGAAAAATTGCAAAAGAAATTTTATTGTGATAAATTTAACTATTAGAGTGACAGGGGATGAAAGAATCTGTTAAGGTTTGCTTTTATTGCAAATTAAAAGGTAGTAATTATTAATAGTGAGGAGCTATGCTTGAAGAGTTGAGAAAAAGCATAGAAAAGAGATTAAAAGAGAAGGGAGTATCTTTAATAATGATGTTTAATCAAGATGGAGAAATACTGTGGCACAGCGGAAGGAGAGTGAGGGGAAACACGATAGAGAAGGGAATCGGTTTTTCAAGGACGGCATGTAAAAAAGCTATGAAAAGCGGAAAGATAACGGAAAGTAAAGAGGAGCTTTTAAATTATTCGGGAGACGGATTGAGTGAAACAGCTTTTAACCTGAGAATAAAACATATTCTCACCCTGCCTATAAACGGGGAAGGATATTTTTATGTGGATACAACGGATAAGGAGTTTACAACTGAAGATATAATATCTGTTAAAGAGAGTTGTTATTATCTCGGTGAGTGCATCAGGGAGAGCATAAGATATTACAATGAAGTTCCCAGATTGAGACTTCTAAAAAAACCGTTAAGAATGAAGATAATAAAATACGCGAGTGAGACAAGGGAGCCTATTCTGATGACGGGTGAAACTGGAGTCGGAAAGGGATATATAGCTGAAATAATACATAATATAACGGGAAGAACGGGTAAATTCGTTAATGTGAACATAGCGGGGATACCTGAAGGCCTTATAGAGAGTGAGATATTCGGATACAAGAAGGGGGCGTTCACGGGAGCTGAAAAAGATATGAAAGGATATATAGAGGAGGCTGAAGGAGGTACATTGTTTCTGGATGAAATAGGAGACCTTGATTTTCGAAGTCAGGCAAAACTTTTGAAGGTGATAGATGAGAGAAAATATATGAGGCTTGGCGATACGAAAGAGATTGAGTGTGATGTAAGGTTTATTTTTGCAACGAACAGGGATTTGAAGGCATTGGTAAGAGCTAAAAAATTCAGAAAGGATCTATATCATAGGATAAGCACATTCTGGATAGAGGTACCGCCATTGAGAGAGAGGATTGATATGATAGAGGGTTTAATAGGCGAGTATGAATCAGATTTGAGAGGTAAGAGATTTAGTAGGAGAGCAATGGATTTTATGAAAAGGTATAGCTGGGGAGGGAATGTAAGAGAGTTAGTGGGTATGCTAAAGAGAGTCGGAGTAGAGGTTGAAGGCGGGAAGATAGGAGTTGTAGATGTTGTGGAAGCATTAAAGAATCATCTGAACAAGGAAGAATTGAAGGGAATAATAGAAGAGATGGGGATAGAGAAGGAGTGTAAAAAAATATATGATAGACTAAATGATATTCCCGCTGAAGAAGAAAAAGGAGCTTATCTTTTAAATAAAAATACAAAGATGATAATTGAAGAAATAGATGGGGGCATAAGTTTCTGGGATAGTGCATGGAAGAGATTCATAGAGAGGGATATAAACAAAGAAGAGATTAAAACGATTTTGAGGCACTACTATCAAAAGAGCTCAAATTCATATAAGAAAATGATAGAGATGATGAATATGGAAGAAAAGGATTATAAAAAATTTTTAATTTATTTGAAAAGATATGAGTTGATAAAAGAAAAATAAATTAGTCAACACATGAGTTGACAAAATCAACACATATGTTGTCCCTCGAATATTCAATAATAGCGGGCGGTTAGAGGTGATTTTCAGGGTTTAAGGTAACATATATGTTGACTTTTTGAATTATTGCAATTCATGAGTATTAATAGGAATCCTTTATTTTCAACCCTCTCCGAAGACCAAGCCCTACGGAACGGTTTTTGCATGTATAAAATATGCTCGGGTTTTTACAAAACTCGGGTAAATTTATGAAAGGAGGTGTTAGATGGTATTAAAATTTCCGTAGGGGCGAGGCAAATTGAGATGATTTGATTTGTTCAGAATTTAAAAATGTTTGTTTAAGATTTATTTGTAAAAGTAAAAAGGTTGAATTTGAAATCAAGGAGGTGAAAAAATGAAGAAAAAGTTGGTTATTTTTTTTTAACTTTAGTGGTTTTAATATTGAGTTTTCTTCTTATATCACCATCTAAGGTGAATGCTGGACCTGGCACAGTGTGTAAACCCGTAGGCTGTGCGGGAGGTGCTCAATTATGTGCTGACGTTACTATTGGTCCGGTAACTTGGCATTGTTATGAAAAAAAGCCTGTAAAGTAAATTAGAGGAAGGGGTGAAATTCCATTCTTTCACCCCTTCTTTAAGAAAATAAAGATTGGAAGGTATAGTTGATGAAGAGTAAAAATGTTTTTATTTTAGCAAATATATTTGTGGTTTTGATAATATTTTGTTTCTCAGTTGCAAAGTGTGTAATCAAGAGAAACCAAAATATTTATTTAATGGATACGATTACTAAAGTTACTTTGAATGAAAAGAATTTTCATAATGGGGTTACTTTAATTTTATTTATAACACCGTATTTTGATTGTGTTGAATGTGGGAGTTATTATATAAATGGAAAGGACTTTATTAAAAAAATTTCTTTAATATTCAGTGACAAAATTGAAATAAATTATGTTGTTTTTGGAAAACCGGAAGAAACCAATGATTTCCTTACAAAAGATTTTCTTTTAAAAGGAATTAGGGTATATTTTATTACAAAAGAGAAAGAGGAAATGATGATAAGGGAATTGTTGGAAAAGAATTTAGGCACATATAAAACACCAATCGCTGTGTTAATTATCAATAATCAAATAAAATATGTAAAACAATTTATTGCTCAAACAGAAAAAGAAAGAGGGAGAAATTTTTCAGAATTTTATCATGTTTTGGAGGTTATAAATGAAAATTATAAGAATTATTAGGTTGTTATTTATCATTGTTTTTTTAGTCTTTTCCTTGTTTTATTGTTCTTTAAATAATAAAAAAAAGAATTCAAAAGGTACCAAAGCTCTTAAAGAACACAACTTTTACTATTTGAAACAAAAAGAGAGAAAAAGAATTCTAATAGATATAGATAAAGAATACGCCATATCAAAAAAGATTCTTTTCAAAGATTTCAAAGGTATTGTTTCTCTTCCTTCTTTTTTAAGGTTTGACGATTTTGGAAATATTTTTTTCTGGGACTTTAAAACATCAAAAATAGTAGGTATTTTTTTCGAAGAAAAATTTAAAAAATATAAGGTCGTTGAATTTATTAAAAGAATTGGAGAAGGTCCTCGGGAAATAGGGGCTTGTCAGGATTTTAAAATAAAAGGAAACTATTTTTTTATTTCCGATAGAATAAACGGAGCAGTAAAAATTTTTAAAAAGGAAGATGGCAAACTCAATAAGATTGTAAAGATGATGAAAAAAGGTAAACCGGTTATTCCCTACAAAAT
>JALVQI010000057.1:0-2846 GCA_027031485.1 Candidatus Aminicenantota bacterium
TCTTAAACCCTATCCTGAGATTGCCTTTGCCATGGTGATGGTGGGGGCAATTCCCTGTTCCAACATGCTTATTGGCTGGGCCGGGATAGCGGACGCCAGCGTTGAGGATGCTCTTGTTATAGCGGTATCCGGCCTTCTCCTCATTCCTGTAATTTCCCCCCTGATTTTAAAACTCAGCGGTGGGGTTTTCGTTTCCTTTAAAATAGCAACCCTTTTCGTCATACTTCTTTCCTACATAATTTTGCCCCTTCTCCTGGGCTTTTATACCAGAAGGGCGATAATAAAGAAAAAGGGGATGGAGTACTTCATGAAGATAAAAAAATACTTTCCCGGAATCTCCGCCCTGGGAGTTTTGCTTATCGTTTTCTTCTCGGTGGCAAAGGTTTCAAGGTTGGTGATTAAAAAACCTGTGATTTTCCTTATAGTTCTGCTGGGACTCTTTTCCTATTACATAATCCAGACCCTGCTTTCCCTGGTTGCTGCCAGACTTCTGGGTTTCAAATACGAACAGGGGATGATTCTCCTTCTTGGAGCCACCGCCAGTTCTCAGGCCATTTCTCTCAGCGTTGCTGCCACCATGTTCTCTGCCCTTACCGTTTTCGCCCTATCCTTCAAACCCATACTTCAGGTCCTTTACATAATGTTTTTAATTTACGGCCTTGGCC
Organism: Candidatus Aminicenantota bacterium; assembly: GCA_027031485.1. Lineage (GTDB taxonomy): Bacteria > Acidobacteriota > Aminicenantia > JAMOAD01 > JAMOAD01 > JALXDT01. Next base: position 666 of record JALVQI010000057.1, read on the forward strand.
CCTGGATTAGAAAATTTTTGGGAACCAGTCCGGATTAATTTTCCCTAATTTTATATTTTCCGTCCCTTGAAATTTCCACCTAAGGGATTTTCTTTTCCTTTTTAAAATCCACCTCTATAGGTCCTGATGGGCTTGGAAGTTAGAAAGCGGTATTTTTAATACCTGATTTATCATCCTTATTGACACTCACAGGTTAAAGACCTAATATGTTTAAGTATGAGAATAGTTGTGAAGTTTGAGGCGGAGAAGGGGTACCTGGAGGTTCCCGTCCATTACAATCATCTTCTTCAGAGCCTTATCTATCGCAACCTTCACGAGGGACTTTCCACCTGGATTCACGACCAGGGTTTTTTCTACGGAAAAAGGCGTTTTAAAATGTTCACCTTCTCAAGGCTCTTTGGCTCTAAAATGAGGAGGGTGGGAAAAAAACTCGTCTTTCAAAATCCCGTTTATTTTAAAATAGGCTCCATGAAAGGAGACATCCTGGAATCCTTTGCCCTTCACTTAATTAAAAAAGGTGAGGTGCTAATAAACAGGCAGAAGTGCCGTTTTACAGCGGTGGAAGTGGAACTTCCCTTAGAGGGTGATGGGGAGATTCTTTTAAAGGCCATATCCCCCATAACTGTTTATTCAACCCTGAAGGCTCCTTCAGGAGGAAAGAAAACCTATTTTTATACTCCCTGGGAAAAGGAATTTGCCGACCAAATCAAGAAAAATCTCATCCGCAAGGCAGTTTCCCTTTATGGTAAGGCCCCTACTGCCGCCTGGGAGGATTTCCTCTTTGAACCACATAGGGTTTCCACAGCGAGGAATTTTGCTATTATTAATTTTAAAGGCACCTGGATTAAGGGTTGGACAGGCATTTACAGGGTTCGCATACCGAAGCCTTATTTTGAAATTGCCTACAACGCAGGGGTTGGAGCCAAAAACTCCCAGGGCTTCGGCATGCTGGAGGTGTGGGAGAAAAAATGATGGAAAGTTGGGTAACGGAGAAAATGGGGTTGACAAACTCCATAAATTATGCTAAAAAATTCATGGAGGTGCTATGAATAGGGAAAGGAATGAGGTGAGAGTAACTTTTAGAACTCTAACTCCGCTTTGGACAGGCGATGCGTGGAGGGATAATAGGCAAATCAGACCAAGTAGTATTATGGGGAGTTTGAGGTTCTGGTTTGAGGTAATTTGTTATTTCTCTGACATTACAGATGAAAGCAATTACGATAACGGAAAATTGAAAGAAAAAGAACTTAAGGAAGCGACACTGAAAGCAAAAATATTAGATAATGGCAATGATTTTGATAGAATAGATAGAATCCTTGCCGAGCTTGGTGTAAGTGTGCCATCAAGAATTTTCGGATGTACTGGATGGAAAGGTTTGGTGAGGATAAAAGAAATTAATTTTGATAAAAATAATTTTCAGAATAAATTAAGAGGGCGAATAATTAATGGTAAAAATTGGTTTTGGGGAACACCTTATTATGAAGGTGAATATTCTATACTTTTTGAGGTAGAAAAAAATATCGAAGACTCCATTTTTTATCCTCTTTTAACCTTTATAGAAAAATATGGTTTTTTAGGTGGCAAATGGAATATTGGATATGGAAGAGTAAGGATTGAAAAGGTTGAAGGAATTAAAGATGACGAGTGGAGAAAAGACAAATTTGGATTTGGTGATAGAACAGTTAGATTTAGTGATCTTGTTGATGAAAACACACTATCAGGTAAAAGTTTACAGCCATTTAATCTTCTAAAATATTTCTTAGGAATAAATAACTTCTACTGTAAAAAGGAAAGAGATTTTAAGAATAAAATCTCATCTATACCAAGAAAAATCAAAATTGCAAAATTTGATAATTTGAACGGAAGTTATGTTGATTTGATTAAAGAATTATTGAAAAAGAAAGCTGAAATGAGAAATTGTTTGAGACCTGAAAGTTCAGTGAATAATAAAAAATTATGGAATGATTTTAGACATGAATTGTTAGGGACAACTTCAGGTGGAACAGAAGGCACAAAAATTATTCCATGGATTTATGAAGAAGGCGGTCAATTAAAAGGTGGATTTGTTTCAATTGCAGGAATTATTAATATTGGAAGGAAATTATGAAGAAAACAAGAATCGTTGGATATATTGACCTTTTAGGTTTTAGTAATTATTCGATGAATAATTTAGCAGCTGCC
>JALVQI010000057.1:2856-17540 GCA_027031485.1 Candidatus Aminicenantota bacterium
CTGCCTATAATTTATTATTAGATTATATTTATACACTAAAGGAGAGAAAAAACGATGAAAGAAATTATCCTCCAGAAAGCTATGAATTAGATTCACTCTCGGATTTAGAGGAGAAAAATTTAATCGATTCATTTGAATATGTAATACCTTTTAGTGATTCAATTTTTATTCTGGCTAAAGATGCTAATAAATTTATTGAACAATTATCTCATTTTATACTTGATATATTTTATTTAAACATTATAGCCTATACAGAAAACAACAAAAGAGATAACGCAACTGAAATAATTGTAAATAATTTGGAGATTAGAAATAATAAAATTAGTGCTATTAAAAGAAAAGAGCAATGGTTACCTTTTTTGGTTAGAGGAGGGGTTAGTTATGGCGAGTTAATTATAGATGAAGAATTTTTAAATATCTCCAATTACAAAGTCAAAACTTCCCTAAATATTCTTGGTCCTGCTGTAGTAAGTTCTGTTAATCTGGAAAAATTAGATAAAAAAGGCCCAAGAATTTTTTGTGATATGTCTTTTTATAGTAAATTGTCAAAACAAAAACAAGAAAAATATTGCAAAAAATTAAAAAAAGGAATTTATGAGATACTATGGCCTATATCTTTATTTATAGATGAAAATAAAAAAGATTATGAATGTAAAAATAAATATAACCCTATGTTAGAGTCTGCTTTAAATTTGTGGAAATCATTTAACCACATGTCATTTGGAAATCATTACTGGGAATTTTTAAGATTAATTGTTAGATCTATAATAAATTATTGCTCTCATAATGTTAAGGATATTAAGGAAAGAATAAAAAAGCAATTAGAGAATAAAGGATTGGAAGCTTTTAAAATTGAAAAGTTATTGGAGGATAAAAAATGAGGTATGAGATAGTAAGAGAAAACAATATTAAAGAAGATAATCATATGGCTTTTCTTAAATGGAATTATGTGAATACGGAGAAATTAAATAATTTTAAGAACGGGATTAAGGATGAAAAAACTTATTATGTTGAAAAAACAACAATTGAAAGGATTTCAGGGTTATTAAAAAAGGATGAATTAGGTGGAAAGATAAACTCTTTAATTCCTTTTTCTTTTATTCTTTATGGAGAGCTCAAACTCTCCTCCCCATATTTCTCCAGAGATGATGATGACTTTTATCTTATTCAAAATCCATGCCTTAAGGAAAAAGCATTTAAAGTGCCGATGATCAGAGGTTCAGGATGGAAAGGAGTAATTGCAAAGGCAGCAAAGGATTTGATTAATGAGGATTTTTCTTGGTTTTCATCTTATGTAAGAGTTTTTGGCACAGGCTCAAAAGAGTACAGAGGTCTAATTGATGATCTGGTAAGAGATAAGAATATTACCGATAATCTAATTAAATATCTTCTCTTTGAGCTTGGTAAGAAGTTAACTAAAGAAGACATTAAAAGTATTAAAGAAAATCCTAAGAATTATTTAAAAGGGCTAAACGATAATTTTACAAAGGAAAGTATAGGGAAAACACCTTTTTTAAACATTCACAAGGGCAGAGCAATATTTTATCCCACATACTTCGCCAAACTTTCTCTTGAAATAATAAACCCTCACAGCAGAAAAACAAGAGCCGGGACAAATCCCATTCATTACGAGCTTGTTCCGAAAGATGCTGAAGGAATTTTACAAATTGATTATATCCCCCATGATGGTATCCTCACCGCCGAGGGAATATTAAAACAAGAAGTTGAAAAGGATATAAAATTTTTAACAGAATGTATCGAAAAAACCGCTGAAAACGGAGTAGGAGCTAAAACTAAACTTGGCTGGGGAAAATTCGATTTTACAGAAAAATCAATTAACTGCAACGTTGCTCATTTAGAAATACCGGAGGGCTGGAAAAAATGAGTCTTAATATAAATAACTTAAAGCAAAATAAAAATGAAATTTTGAAGGCTGAGATTGTAAGTCTTTTTTCTTTATTGGAAAAAACATTTACCGAATGGTGGAAGAAAAGGAATTTTTTTAGGTCATTTTCTCCATTTTATAGTGATCTTAAAAAGGAAATTGAACGTTTATTGACCCCCTTTAAGAATACTACTTTTAACCTCACGATAAAATCTAATGGTACTGTCACGAACAGTCCAATCAACTGCTGGGGTGATTTTATAAATGCTAATTGGCGTTCGTGGAGAAGAATAAATTTAAATAATAATCCGGAAAAATTTTTGCAAATATTATATGGAAGTTGTGAAGGAATAAATTCTGGAATAGAAAAAGGTTCACCATCAGAAAATAATCAAACATCCAAATTTAGCGATAAACCTTACTTAACTAATTCTTTTGGAACTTTTAAGAATACAGTTTCGGATAAAGAATTAAATAAATTGAGGGAATTATTATTTAACAAAGACCTGAACAACTTAGATGAAAATTATAAAAATAATATCTATAACAAAAAAATATTACAGAAAAATATCTCCACCATTCTTTCTAATTTGTCAGTTAATACTTCTATATGGAATATTATTTCATCAAGAATAAGAATTTATAATTTAATTAAAATTCTTTATTCTGCAATTCCATCTGATTCAAGATTTCCTGCCAATGATACATCTTTGTTTGATCAGGCTTATATGGCAACATCATTATTTAAAGCATCATTGGCAGATTTTATTTTAAGATCTAACAGTAATGAAATAGATATAACTAATTTTGACCATTCTAAAATCAAATGGTCAATTCTTGGTATTCAGTATGATAAATTGGAACTTGCTGAGAAAGGACTAAAAGCAGCTTCAATAAAATGGTACAGGGATACTGCGAATCAAGTTGACAATAAAATTAAAAGAATTATTGAGATTGAGTATGCGCTTGGTAATGAAGTTTACAGAGATGAAACGGGTATTTACTTTGTTGTGGGTGAAAATGTTATAGGTGGCAGAATGGGTGATTTTTACCGATTGAATTCCGATCTGAACGAATTGAAGGAGAAAATTCAAGAGGTATTTTCAGATAAATTTGAAGATGAGATTTATCCCGCTATTCTTCTCACCGAGCCTTCAAGAGGGCTTATGAATCTTGGATATCTTATAGAGAAAGCAAAGGAGAATTTTTTAAAGGCTGAAGTAGGAAGATTGCCACATTTAGAGCTCAAGGAAATTACTTATAAAGAAAAGAAATATCCACAAAAAGAGTATATAAACGAAGAAAATAAAGATAAAAAAGAACCGAATACTGCTATTCGTATTTGTCCTATTTGTAAGATGAGATTGGTCTTCAAAAGCGATTTAGATAAAAGAAACGATCCGCCGATTTGTGAAGAATGTCATAATAGAATTCATCACGTGCAGGTCAAGAGATGGCTGGATAATCCCGGAGAAGAAACCATCTGGCTTGACGAATTGCAGGACAAAAACGGAAGAGTTGCACTTGTTACTTTAAAATTTGAGCTGAAAAAATGGCTGAACGGGGATTTGGTTAATAGTTTGGTTATTAATACTACAAATTATTTCCAGCTTTTAAATAAATTAAAAAATGACTTAAATAACAAAAATGGAAGAAATAAGAAGCTAAAAAATACAATTCTAAAGGATTATGTAGATAAAAGTATTAGAAATTTACTCTCATTAGAACAACTATCAGTAAATCTTCTCCTTAAACGCTCAATCGGTTCTAAATGGGAAGAATTTATTAAGAACAATTTCTCAGATGAAACTGCAATTGATTTTGGAAAAAGAAAAATATTCTGGGATAAATTGAATGATCAAGATATTGAATTTCTCGCAACGTTAATTATTCAATTCCTCCTCCGTAAAAATCCTTCCCCTGCAAGGCTCAGAAGAATCTGGGAAAGCACAAGAGAGTTTTTTGAAAGTTTAAAGGCTCAAGTTATGGACTTGTCAAAGATCCCCCAATGGAGGAGGAAAAGCCTTATTTTTGAGGGAACAATAAAAGGAAGTTTTGATAAAGATCCCAACAAACAAGAAAAGGAGTTTGAACATGATGGTCTCTTGTATTGGGCAGTAAAAAAGGACAATAATAAATCAACGGTTTATCTTATCAGTTCTATTGAGAGGTTTATAAAGAAATACGGTAAAACTGAGATTAAAAAGGCCCTTAGTGAAAGTCATGATGACGCCTTAGATAGCTTTTTGGGCAATGAAGACAATCTTAAAGCTGCCCTTACAAAAACACAAATTGAGCTTGAAGAATATATTCCCAACAAGAATCGTTTTCAAGAGCAACCAGCAAAGGTAGCTATAAACCTGCAGGATTTTACCATCAGGACATACAAACCCTATTTCACAATTCTTTCTTTCACACCAATAAGCTGGCAATTTATTATTCCGGCCCAATATGTACCCGATTTGATCAAAAACATTCAAAAAGAATATTACAAAAACTTCAAATGGGTTTATGGAAAGCTTCCTTTGCATATAGGTATTATTGTTCAGAATTATAAAAGTCCTCTTTATGTAGGAATTAAAGCATTGAGGAAAATAAGAAGGGATAAAGTAAATTGGGAAGATTTGAAAATAGAAATAAATGGAAAGGAATTAAAAACGCGGCAAAAAACTGCATGGGAATATCAACAGGTTCCTGAAGAAAATTCACAAAGTGAAAATTTTTATTCACTTTATGAAAAAGTTTTAGGAGAAGGAAAATATGAGTTTTATCTTTATCCAGATAGAAAAAAAGTATGGCTTGATACTACTCAAGATTCTTTTGATACTGATAAATTTAATATATATCCCAATACAATTGATTTTGAGTTTTTAGACACAAACACAAGAAGAAATGACATCTATTATAGAGCTGGCAGACGATTTATGAAGATTAAAAGAAACAGGCCTTATGACCTTTATGAATGTCAGTATTTTGAACGATTTAAGAAGTACTTTTTTTTAGATAAGAAATCATCCTCAAAACTTCAAAAGTTAGTTTCTACAATCCATACAAAGTTAGAAAACTGGAAAGGTGAGGATGAATCTTTGAAGTTATTTATGAAATCGGCATTTATAAACATTTTAGAATTAAAAAACAAAAAGCAACAGGATAAATTTGCCCGTGTTCTGGGATTAACATCTTTTGAGGAATTGAAAAATTTAAGCCTTGATAAATTTAATTCTAAGTTATTGATGATTCTGGACATGTTTGACTTATGGCATAAAATTTTAAAGTTTGAAGAAACTAAACAAAAGGAGGGATGATAATGAGTAATATAAACCCAAAACTGATTTTTGCAGTTGCCACCGACCCTATTTATATAGGAACAGGAGGATATACCATAGGAAGAGTTGATAATACGATTGTAAGGGACCCAATTACAAAAATTCCCAAAATTCCGGGGAGTTCTCTTGCAGGGACATGGAGGTATTTTGTAACATTAGAACTGATAAGTAAAGTTAAAGATCATCAGCCTGATTTTAATAGTATAAAAAACAGAAACGAAGAAACTTTAGAAGAAAAAATTAAAGCAGAACCATGGAAAAATGATTTTAATCAAATCAAGTGGCTAAGTTATTTCGGAAATAAAGTAGCAAAAATAACCTGCGCAGGGCAGGATAATGTTCCGACAGCATATATAAATTCTCCTGATGCTACAAATAAAGAAGGAAAAACCGGTCACTGCGGGCATTGTATTGTATGTAAATCGTTTGGATATTCCAAAAAGAATAAATCATGGCAGGGGATGCTTTTCTTCTCCGATTTGAATATTCTATTTTTCCCGGTTTATACAAGATTGGGTACAAAATGGATTACATCCATGAGGATATTAAAAGAATCCGGTTTGATAAACAATCTGGAAAATAAAGAGGAAAAAGACATTGTATTTGCTCAAGTACAGATTGAAGAAGGAAAGGAAACCGGTTCCATAAATCTCGGATGGTTATATTTGCCGTATAAAATTGAAACTTTTTCAATTGACCTTTCAAAAATAAAAGATGAAACTTTTGAGTTAAAGCCAAGAGATATAATCATTGTCCCTGACTCCCTGATTTCTCAAATCATAAATTCAAACCTTGAAGTAAGGACTTCTGTTTCCATTGATCCGATTACAGGTGCAGCAAAAGAAGGTGCCCTTTTTACATCAGAAGCCATCCCGAGAGGTACTATTTTTTGGGGAGAAATAAGAGTTTTTGATAAAGAAAATCTTGGTGATGATAATTTACCCTCAAAGAAATATATATATGAAGCACTTGAAGATACAAAAAAGTATTATGAGACACTTGGCATTGGCGGAATGACCACCAGAGGATTCGGTAGAATGAAGATTTTAACATCATTGAAAGAAGAAGCTAAATCAGAGAATACAACAAAAGGAGGTGATAGCAATGGCAACCAATCTTGATGCTATGATAAATAAAATAGGGTTTGAGATAGTTGAACAGATAAAGAAAAAAGGCAAGGATAAAACAAAGTACAAAAATGAAATTGACAAAGTGCTTGGTGTTCTTTCTAATGATGGAGTTTATGCTTATTATGTATACGTAAAATCCAAAAAAATAGATGATGTATTTTTAAGTAAATTAACCGAGGTTTTACAATTTATATCTCTCAAGAATTCATATAAAGAGTTAAATCAGTCATTCTTTGAAGAACTCTCAAGGAGTCTTAATTCATTGCTCTTCTTCCGGGAAATACTTGAAAAAATTCTCATCTATGCCCGATATCATGCGAAAGCAATGGGAGAATAACCATGAAAAAATGGTACAAATTGACATTTGAACAAAAGCAACCAATTCACATTGGGATGGGAAGTTACGGAGTTGTAAACGAAACTAGAATTTTTATTCCTGGCTGGACAATGTGGGGGGCATTGACAAAGGCATACAATTTATATAATGGGAATAATTTATCGGAAAATCAACAATTATTTGAAAACATCTCGTGCTTTTATCCTGCGTTTAAAAATGCTGATAATTTAGAAATACTTTTTCCAGAATTCAAAAACGGAGAATTCTATCTTGGCGATTATTCCGAAGATAAATTCAGGGCAAAATTTGTGTATACTTTTGTGTCAACCGCAATAAACCCTGCAACTAATGCTGCGCTTGATGAATCGCTTCATGAAATTAATGTAATTCTTCCTGGAGCAAAGGCGGAATATCTTGAGAACCCAATGGAAGGAAAGATTTACTGGGTGGGTATTCTGGGAATAGATAACGATAGCCCCGATAAATTTTTGACCGATGGTCTGGAAGTTCTGGTTGGTGGAGACAGTAGATACGGTTTGGGGAAGATGACTCTTATTAAAAAGGAAAATATTGGAGATAGACTTCCTGATGAATGGAAGGAAAGCAAAGGTTTTCTCCGAAATTATTACCCTGCAAATGGCAAGGGAGAAGGAAAAATTGAACTTCTTACAGAATTAGAAAAGGCATGGGAAGGTGCAGAGTTAAGGATTAAAGCGACAGGCTTTTACTATATACCCGGGACAAAAATCTCGTTGCCAGAAGGCATCAAGCTCAAAAAGGGAAGATTAAAATGAGATTAGAATCGTTGTTTGTATGGGGATATAATTTTTTTATATTTATCATGGAAAAATTAGGGAGGTGGGATGATAAGAACCCTTATTGATATAGGTAAGAATTTAAAAAATGACTATGACCAACCATTGATTGAAAATCCTTATCCTCAATATAATCCTAAAAATAGACCAAAAGTTTTAGTTATAAATTTAACTCACTCCGGAGAGTTGTGGGAGCCAAACATAGAGGTATTAGCCAACTTTGATGATAGAAATTACAGAATTTATGCTTTCAGAGAGCCGTTTACAAAAAAACACCCTGCATATAGTCTAAGTTTTAGACTACCTGAGAAGACTTCCGTTATAGTCAAAAGGCTGGGAGTGTTTAATCGCTTGAATCTCAAACTCTCTATAAGTCTGGAGGAACTCGCTAAAAAAATCAAGGAATTTGTAGATAAAGGAAATGTAAATAAGAAAACCCCGATTTTAATAGTTTTCAAACTCGAAAACAAATGGCCAGGGAAAGTCAAGGAACTGCTTAAGCCTATTTTTAACTTCCTTCTGGAAGACCTTGCGAAGTATGGAAAAAGCGATAAGACTGGCCTCTGGAAAACCATTGGAATATGTCATGGCTGCGGCCAAGAGACCATGGTGTATGGAGGTGTAGGTGGGCTTCTAAAGTTTTATACTGTAGACAAGTATGGATATGCACCTTTGCTAAATCCGGAAATTTCATGGAGGCAATATGCTCTATGTGAAGAGTGCATTCTGGACATGGAAAGGGGTAAAAGGGCAGTGGATGATTTTCTCACATGGAAGTTCTATGGGAAATCATTCTGGTTGCTCCCTGTTTCCACTGGAGATTTGAAGAATGTACTTGAGAATTTCCGGGATTTCCATAAAAGAATATCTGCAAAAACGTATACTGAAGGATTTGAAACTCTTGAAGATCAATTGCTATGGGAAGCATCAAAGCAAGAGGCTATATCGTATCATTTTGTATTTTTAGAAAAGAAACAACAGGCCCTCCGTATTTTGCTTCATCTTGATGAAGTGCTTCCATCTGTTTTGAGTAAATATATAAATACCAAGGAAAACGTTGAGAAAGATTTTGAGGAATTATTTTCTGAATTATCTATCCGTGGTAAAAAAATCTTTTTCAATTTCTTTTCTTCGAAAAACTTAAAAGAAACCACACAAAAACCAGGGTTTACTGATGAGGATTTCTTTGTTTTCGTGGATAAGGTGTTCAGACGGTCATTAATAGACGAAGGTTACATTATTTCCAGGGCAATGTCCAGAATCCGAAAAGATGCAATTGAAGAGGGCAAAATTCCCCGGATTTCTGTCCTGGAAGTGCTTTTATCTCTGGAATTTTTGCTTAATTGGGGTATTTTAAAAAGGAAATTAGAAGGAGGTGGTTTTATGAGTGAGATACCCTTCAGTGATTTCTTTGAGAAGCATGGGAGTTTTTTCAATCATCCGGCTAAAATAGGACTGGTCCTTCTTGGTGTGTTAATCCAAAAATTCCTGGATTACCAGAAAAGTGAGAGAGGATCCATGCCGTTTATGAAGAATCTCAAAAACCTAAGGTTAAATGAAAAAGATGTTGAGAGAATCTTCGTTGCTCTTCAGAATAAAATGAACGAGTACGGAATTTCCACCTGGTGGGGAAAACTCAGAGAAGGTGTAAGTTTGAGTTTTATCCAGGCTGGTAATAATTGGAATTTCAGCCCGGATGAAATAGGCTTTTATTTAGTGGTGGGAATGGCTTTGCATTCCCATCCTGTTTTCCGGGATTAAAAAATAAAAGAGGAGGTGTTATATGGACTACATCGAAAACAGGTCAGAATTCCTTTTTATCTATGATGTAAAGGATTCTAACCCCAACGGTGATCCTCTGGACGAAAACAAACCGAGGTTTGATGAGGAGACAGGGCAAATAATCGTAACGGATGTCAGGCTAAAAAGAACTATAAGGGATTATCTCGCTACAGTCAAAGGGAAGGAAGTTTTTATAATTGAAATTAGAGATAAAAAAGGGGAGCTCAGAACAAAAGAAGATCGTTCTGGAGACTTTAAAGACGATCCTGATTTGATACTTGAAAAATGCATAGACATGAGACTTTTCGGAGCTACTACAGCTGTAAAAGGGAAAACAAAAACATGGACAGGTCCAGTTCAGTTCAAGTTCGGACGGTCCCTACATAAAGTTGATGGACCAATCTTTTACAGAGGAACTACAGTTATGCCTTCCAAAGAGGGTAAAAAGCAGGGAACATTCCGTGAAGAATGGATAGTTCCCTACGCACTGATTGCCTTTCACGGAGTTGCCAATGAGCATGCTGCCAAAACCACTCATCTTACTGAAGAAGATTTGAATTTGATGATAGAAGCTATGTGGAATGGCACAAAAGATCTTATTACCAGAAGTAAATTTGGACAGATGCCCAGGCTTTTACTTAGAATAGTTTATAAGAGAGGAGAAAATTTCTATATAGGAGATCTTGATAAACTTGTGAAATGGAAACCTAAGGATGCTCTCAGGGAAGAACAGGTGAGAGATATTACGGAAGGGACGCTCCTTGTAAGTGACCTCCTGAACACTATAGAAAAACATAAGGAAAAAATTGAAAAAGTAGAAATTGCCATCCACGAGCGTTTGACCACGGAACCCGGAATTCTACATTCTCTCAAAAATAATCTGGGAAAAGAAAAAGTAAGGATTCTTGACCTGTCATGAGGGTAGTATCATTTAAACTCTGGGGAGATTATGCCCATTTTAGAAAACACTTTACCACAAGTTCTCCTTTAACTCATTCCATTCCTCCTCCTAGTGCCCTTCGTGGATTGGTTGGGGCTATCCTTGGATATTCAAGAGGCGAGTATATAGAAAAGTTTTCTTTAGAAAAATCCCGGTTTGGAATTAGAATTTTATCTCCCATAAAGAAAGTTCGCATTGGAATAAATCTTATGGATACAAAAGATGGAAGTTGGGTTCAGGTTGATTTTTCAAGATGTCTTCCCATAGTTAAAGAAGATGGACATGGAAATCCAAGGCTCCATACTCAGGTCAGAACAGAATTTCTTAAAGACCCGGTTTTCGAAATATTTTTCCATCATCAGGACGATGCTTTAATGGATAAATTTTCCGGGAATTTAAGGGAACATAAAGCTGTTTACACTCCTTTTCTCGGTATTACCGAATGCATTGCGAATTTTGAGTTCTTATGGGATGAGGAAGTAGATGACTTCCATGGAGTTTCTGAGGTGCTTAGTGCTTTTAAAGTTGATGATTTAGAAGAATTAAAACTTGACGGGAAAACTGGAATCATTAAGGAAAGTATACCGATTTTTATAAATGAGGAGCGAATCAGGGAATTGAGCAAAGAAGTTTTATTCAATCCAAATGGAAATCCTGTGAGAGCAGAAATTAAAGAGGGATGGAGATATCCTAAAGGTAAGGGAGTTTTTGGATTTCTGGGATGATAGAATTTGAGTCTCATCCGGGAGTTCCTTTAGCCAAACATCTCAAAGAGGTTTACAAAAGAGTATCCGATTATTGTCAGCTTTTTGGAGACTTAAATCTTTGTAAAGTTGCCCGGGTAATTGCTCTATCTCATGATCTTGGCAAAGCTACTAAATTTTTTCAGGACCATCTCAGAGGCAAAAGCGTGAATCCCTCTCTTTCTTCCCATGCTTTGTTTTCGGCGGTTATTGCTGTTTGGAATTTTGCAGGAAATTTTCCTATAAGTTTGAAAATTCCCCTCTTTCTTGCAATAAGTTCTCATCATTCAAACATTCCAGGCGATATATATAGAGTAATTTATCCTAAACACGAATGGAAACGGCTTGAGGAGCAGGAGAAAGGAGTAGACCTCGAGAAATTTAATGACCTTTTAAGAACAATAGGACTCAAAACTCAGCCATTAAAATTTCTTTTGCCTCCTTTTCAGGAATTTGGAAAATTTTCTTTTTCTATGAGAGGGATACATAATGACCTTTCCTTGTACTTTACCACCAATCTTTTGCTGGGTATGCTGGTGGATGCGGATATTAGGGCTGTCATCAATATGGACGCAAATGAGAAACGGGTGGAAATTCCAGAAAACACCGTGGACCTTTATCTTAAAATCCTTCCTAAGAACACTCCCATCGATCCCCTCAGAAAAGAATTTTACGAACTTGTTGTAAATAACATGCTTAAGTTCGGGCTTGAAAACAATTTCCTCTCCCTTACAGCGCCTACTGGGATAGGCAAAACCCTTGCTGGTTTTTCTGCTGCGGTGAAACTGAGGAATATGGTTCAGAGAAAAACAGGGCGAATTCCCCGGATTATTTATGTCCTTCCTTTTACCAGCATCATAGACCAGAATTTTAAAGTAATAAAGTCGGTTCTAAAAGAAGCGGGATTTGAAGAAGAACTCATCCTGAAAATCCTCTTAAAACATCATTTCAGGGCCAGTCCAGGCGAATCCGTGAAGAAGACCAGGGCAGAGGACATATGGAAGCTCCTTGGAGAAGACAGGCTCTTTAATAGTCAAAAAGCAGATGAGATTCTGAAACTTTATGAGAAAGCCCATACCAGGGTGGAGACCTGGGACGGCGAGATAATCGTAACCACTTTCGTTAGATTTTACGAGACCCTTTTTACAAATCGTCGTTCAGAGATGAGGAGGTTGCATCGCCTCGCTGGCAGTATAGTAATCCTTGATGAGGTTCAGAACATCCCGGTTAAATACTGGGAAGCCACTGAGAGAGCCTTTAAATTTCTTTCTCAAAACTGGAATGTAAAATTCCTTTTTATGACGGCAACCCGTCCGGCCCTCCTTGAAAATGCGGTGGAACTTACCGAACCCCGCAAAAAATATTTCTTCTCAAAACTTTCAAGGACATCTTTGAAAATAGAAAAAGAGCCTGTTTCTTATAATCAGATTGAGGATTGGCTGTTGCCCAAGGTTAAGGAAACTTCCAGTTTTATGGTAGTTACGAATACTGTTCGCTCATCTCAGGAAATCTTCAAAGCCTTAGAGAATAAGATGAGAGGTTATGAACTCTATTTTCTCGCCTCTTCTCTAATCCCTGTTCACAGAGAAAAAAGGATAGGGGAGATAAAAAAGAAACTGAGGAAAGGCGAAAAAATAGGTCTTGTGGCCACTCAGGTAGTTGAAGCAGGGGTTGACCTTGATTTTGATGTTGTAATCAGGGACCTGGCTCCCCTGGATTCTGTAGTTCAGGCAGCTGGACGATGCAATAGAAATTTTAATCATCCAGATGGAAATGTTTATTTTGTTAAACTAAAGGAGCCCGAGGAGAGCAAAATACTTGCATATTATATTTACGACGGAGTTTTAATAAATGCCACTGAGAATTTGCTTACTGGCATTTCCTCTCTTCAGGAAAAGGAATATCTCTCTCTGGTGGAGAAATATTTCCACAAACTCAGAGATGAAAAACTTGAACCTCAGAACTTAAACATTGTGGACCACCTGATTGTTCTCAATTATGAAGAAATCAGCAAGTTCGGCCTCATTGACCACCAGATACCCGAGGTTCCTGTTTTCGTGGAATTTGACCAAGAGGCAAGTTCCTACATTAAAAATCTTGAAAACCTTGAAGCCAAACCTGCAATTGATTACCAGAAAAAATTTAACATTCGCATCGCTTTCAAAGAGATTGCCCCCAAACTATGGGGATATGTAGTTAACGTCCCCGTGAAGGTCGTCAAAGAATTAAGTTTGCCTTCCCTTCCTTTTGCTTCCAGTTTCCTGCTCCTTCCCAGAACCTATCCAGATTTTGAAAAAATCTATGACGAGAAGACCGGATTCCTCCGCAACCTTGACCATAACTGTATTTTCTTATGAACAAATACATAAATCCCTATCTCATTCAGGCCTATCTCATCTGTCCCAGGGAGGCGTGGCTGGAGTATCGGGCGATTTATGCAGAGCAGGAGGACCAATTTCTCAGCTTAGGAAGGTTAACCCACGAAACTTCTTACAGGAAATTCCGAAGGGAGTTGTTCGTTGACCAGAGGGTAAAAATTGACCTTTTTAAAGATGGATTGGTGGCCGAGGTTAAAAAAAGTTCAAGGGGGAAGCATGCCGCCAGGATGCAACTGCTTTATTACCTCTATTACCTGAAAAAGGAAAAGGGGCTTGAAATGGAGGGGGTGTTGCTTTTCCCCAAGGAGAAAAGAACCGAGAAGGTTAGGCTCAGCCCTGAAGACGAGAGAGAAATTGAAAAACTCCTTCAGGAAATGAAACCAGTTCTTGAGGCGGATAAACCTCCGCCTGCAAAAAAGAATCGCTACTGCCGCTCCTGTGCCTTCAGGGAGTTTTGCTGGGCATGAGTTCAGGTTTATGTGTTTTGGAAAAAGGAGGTAGCCTCCACTTGCTTTACACAATAAGAGAGGTGGGAAAATGAGCAAGAAAACGGTTTATATCTTCTCCAGCGGAGAACTTCGCCGAAGGGGAAATACCCTCTACTTTGAGGGGGAGGGGAAGCGGAAATACCTTCCCGTGGAAGGGGTGGCAAAAATCCAGGTGTTCGGGGAAATTTCCCTGAACAAAAAGATTCTGGAGTTTCTCTCCCGCAAGGAAATAATCCTCAGCATATTTTCCCACCATGGTTATTACATGGGCAGTTTTTATCCCCGGGAGCACTACAATAGTGGGTTTATGATACTCCGCCAGGCAGAGCATTATCTTGATGGTCAGAAAAGACTGCTCCTGGCCAGGGCCTTCGTCCTTGGCGCCATGCAGAATATAGAAAAGGTTGTCGCATACTACAGGAATCGTGGGGTGGAATTTCCCCGGGAGAGAATTGAGGCTATGGAGGCCCTTTTCTCCGCAGTGGACTCAGCCGCCTCTGTAGAGGAACTTATGGCCTTAGAGGGAAACTTCCGCGAAGCCTATTACAAGTGCTTTGACCAAATAATAACCAGAGAGAATTTCAAAATGGGAGAAAGGAGCCGCCGTCCACCACAGAACAGGCTGAATGCCCTTATAAGCTTTGGAAATTCCATTTTATATACGGAAGTGCTCTCCGAGATTTACAAAACCCACCTTGACCCACGCATAGGTTTCCTTCATGCCACCAATTTTCGCCGTTTCAGCCTCAATCTGGATGTGGCTGAAGTCTTCAAGCCCATAATAGTGGATCGCCTGATTTTCACATTGGTGAACAAAGAGATTATAAAAGAGAGGGATTTTGACCGAAGAAGCGGAGGGG
>JALVQI010000058.1 GCA_027031485.1 Candidatus Aminicenantota bacterium
GGTATAATATATATCGTAGGGGCAATTCATGAATTGCCCCTACAGATATTTATTATCAAACAAAAACGACTGTAGGGATAATCCCGTGAAATTTCAGAATGCAGTTAACAATATTGAAAAAACAATTATTCTATTGTATAATAATTAAAACGATTTAGGAGGAGAATTGTTTATTATGAGAAACGATATGTATGATTTGTTCAGAAAGATTGTTGCCGAATGGAAGGGTTTTGAGATTCCGAGTGCAATTGAGCGTGATATTGAAATAGATTTTTCATCAAATTCAATCATTGCAATTGTAGGAGTAAGAAGAGCGGGAAAGACTTACCTTATGTTTAATCTTATAAGAAAGCTGATTAAAGAAGTTGGAAAAGATAATATCCTCTATATAGACTTTGAGAATCCCAAACTGAGAGGGATTGGTGTTGAATATTTAGATGAAATCCTTGTGGCATTCAGGGAAATATTTAAACCCAAAAATGATAATAAGATTTTTCTTTTCCTTGATGAAATTCAAAATATAGATGGGTGGGAGAAATGGGTAAGAGCTCTTCATAATAGTGGAAAATATAAGATATTAATATCAGGCTCAAGTGCAACCCTTTTGAGTAAAGAAATAGCTTCTGCATTAAGGGGACGTAGTATAAATTATGAAGTATATCCATTCAGCTTCAAAGAATTTTTAAAAGCCAAAAATTATTCATACGATCTTGATATAATCAAATACACGGAAAAAAAGGGAGAAATTCTGAATTATCTTAATGAGTATCTCCGATTCGGCGGATTTCCCGAAGTAGTTTTAAACTCCGAGAGTTTAAAGGATAAAATTTTCGTTTCCTATTTTGATGCGATATTTCATCGTGATATTGTGGAAAGATACAGAGTAAGGAATATGAATCTTTTGGAAAATTTTCTTATGTATTTACTGAATAATAATACAAATTATATCTCATTGGGTAAAATGCAAAAATTTTTTAATACAATGGGAATGAAGGTTAGCAAAAAAACATTAGGTGAATACTTAAAATATGCAAAGGATGTTTTTTTTACATATCCTATTGAGATCTTCTCATATAAAATAAAAGATAGGCTTCAATACCCTAAGAAAATTTATTCAATTGATGTTGGTTTTGCAAATTCTCTTTCACCTTCATTCTCAGAGAACACGGGAAGGCTTTATGAAAATATTGTTTTTCTTCATTTACATAGGATGAGATTAAAAAAATCACTTATGGGAATATATTATTGGAAAGACAGGGCGGGAAGAGAAACTGATTTTGTAATTACGGACAGCCTAAAACCTATAAAACTTATTCAAGTCTCTTACGATATCTCAAGACCTGAAACAATGAAAAGAGAGATAAAAGGATTATTAAAATCCATGGAAGAATTCAGTATTAATGAAGGCCTTATAATCACTGGCTTTTATTCAGGTGAAGAAAGCTATGGGGATAAACATATAAAATTTGTACCTCTTTATGAATGGCTACTCACAAATTCATGAATTTTGTTTCATAGTTTTGTAAAACACGGGATATAACCATGAGCCTCTTAATAGCCTTGAGCATTGAGCATCAAGCATTGAGCCAATTTTGAAGGTTTATTGTATTAAGCTATCAGTAAATTTCTTTTATTAAAAAAATTAAATAAAGAAAATTATTAATTATAAGAAATTAGCTGTTTTCCTTGTAGTTAGCTCGGAGCTCAATGCTCAAAGCTCAATGCTATTATGTTTCACAATTCACGATTCACAATTTACAAATTCCTCAATGCTCAAAGCTATCGTTCCCACAATCATCAGTAGAATCACAATCATTATAATAACCAGGCTTACAAACATCAACCCACAACAAAGGACCACTACTATCCACACTCA
This sequence comes from Candidatus Aminicenantota bacterium, assembly GCA_027031485.1. Lineage (GTDB taxonomy): Bacteria > Acidobacteriota > Aminicenantia > JAMOAD01 > JAMOAD01 > JALXDT01. The sequence goes on from JALVQI010000058.1 coordinate 1,877, forward strand.
TAGTAAAACGCGCAGCATCATGAAAACAACTAAACACACCATCATTAACCTCATAACCAGCAGGACAATCAGTAACAC
>JALVQI010000059.1 GCA_027031485.1 Candidatus Aminicenantota bacterium
TTCGCTTCAATGATAGCAGCTCCGTTTGCAGGTCATCTTGTGGATAAAATTGGCAAAAGAGCCACCTTGATGATAGTGGGTTCACTTTTAATGATTCCTGCCCATCTCTCTATGGGATTAACTCATACCTACCCTGTATATCCAATGATAGTACTGGGATTGGCTTTTGTATTGGTTCCTGCTGCAATGTGGCCTTCTATTCCCCTGATAGTTCCCAAAGAAAAGGTCGGGACAGCTTTCGGCTTAATGACTACAATTCAAAACATAGGATTGGCTTTATTTCCATTTTTAAACGGAAAATTAAGAGATTTAACCCATTCATACACGGCAAGTATGGTAATGTTTGCCTCTTTAGGTTTGTTTGGTCTTGTATTTGCGGTTTTGCTACTCAGAGCGGATAAGAGAGAGGGAGGAGTTTTAGAGAGAGCTTAGTTTTTACCCCAATCTTCCAAAAAGGTAAAAATTGAAGAATTTGAGTGAATCAATGAGGGAATTTTTATCTTAATTCCTTTTCTATAGTAAACTTTAAAATAAGGAGTTGGTAAAAATAGCAATGGTTTATTCTCTTTAATAAGAGAATAAAGTTTTTTATAGATTTCAATTCTTTTCTTTTTAGATGTTTCAGCAATACCTTCTTCTACTAATTTATCTATTTCAGCATTTTTTAAACCGGAATAATTCATAACACCTTTACTGTGCCAGATGTCTTTGCGATTAAGATCCGAGTCAAAAACATAACCACCAATCGCAGTTTCAAAATTTCTTCCTTTTAATCTTTTCAGGTAGGATAAATATTCAAGAGAAACTATATTTAAATTGATTCCGCACTTTTCAAGCTCATCTTTTAAGATAATGGCATAGAGTTTTTTTAGCTCTGATTCGGAGTTTATAAGAAGTGAGAGCCTTTTTAAACCACATTCTCTCTTTTTTAAGGGCTTTTTTATCGAATGTTCTGATTCTCTAAAATATTTTGAGTTGACAAATGGATAAAAGGAGTGATATGCTTTTCCCTTTAATCCTTTGTAGAATGAATTTATGTTAATACAGTTTAAAATGCAACTTCTCTTTTTAAAAGAGCTCAATTTTTCAAGCCTTGTGTTAAAAACAAAATAATAAAGCATATTGAATTTATATAGAGTATGTAAAATATCTTTATCGGAAATATCTTTTCTAAATTTATAACCTGCAATCACATCCACCTCGCCTTTCTTTAATTTTAAAAGAGCCGTAAGATTGTCCCTAATAAAATAAAACTTATAAATCTTTTTCCCTTTTTTTACGGAAAAAAACTTTTCGTCTTTGTAAGATAAGATTTCAAATCCCTTTGAAGATTCAGGGAATTCATCATCCTTTCCCAGATTCCTTGTTGGTATGATACCAATAGTGAGATAGGATAAAAGCGGAGCAAATGGTTTTTTCAACTCAATTATTATTTTACCCCTTTTTTTATAAACATCTTTTATAAAACTATATTCAGTGGCATAGGGAAAGTTTCTTGTTTTATCATAAAAGTACTTCAGATTATCAATTACAGTTTTTTCGTCAACTCTCTGACCAGAGATAAAAAAAACAGATTTTTTTATCTTAAATTTAAAGGTTGTAGGTGTTTCCCATTTATATTCAGAAATAAGATCGGGAATTAACTCCCCTTTTTCATCATAGCCGAAAAGGGAATGATAGAGCGGATATAGAAGAGCTGTTGTTCCGATATCTGTTGATAGTTGCGGATTTTTGTGGAGTAAATACCCCATAAAGGCTATTTTTATTGTTTTACTTCTTGAATGACTGACTTTTTTTGAACAGCTTCCGGAGAATAAATTAATACCGACCAGTAATAAAAAAAGAATCCTTTTCATAGTTTGTAAATAAAAAACATTCCTTTATGAAAAATGGCTTTTCTTTCGGAAAAAAATGATAAAAATTTTTTATACTCCTCCCTATTTAATCTTTTATACTGTTTTTGCAATCGCAGAAATTCCCCCAGGGAAACAAATATGAAGCCATAACCATCTTTTTTTATCTTTTTAAAAAACTCTTTTGAGTCCTTGCTTTCGTCAAGATAGGGTTTTAATATTGAATAGTCAATTGCCGATGAGACAGAGTATGGTCTTTTGAGATAAAAACTTCTTGTTTCTCCAACAATAAGAATCTTTTTATTTTTAGGAAACATCTGGTTAATAAAAGAATAGATGGAATATGCAGGGAAATTCGTTACTTTATACTTATATACAAAGAAGCTTCGAGAATAAAGGGAGTGAGAAGAATAAACACTTTCAAGAATTGAGAAGGAGAGTAAAAAATTCATACCTATAATCAGAAAAAATATTATCTTCATCAGCTTTGAGTTCATGTTTTCTAAAACTTCAATAACAAAAGGAGAGAGTAAAAGAATTATAATATAAAGAAACCTTAAACTTCCTGTAAAAAAACAGCCTATAAAAAAAATTAAAAGTGCATAAAATATTAATTTTAATTTTTTTGTCATAAATATTGTTATAAATGGTAAGAAAATTAAAAATATCGGGCCAATTCTTCCTCCCGAACCATAGTTTTTAAATGAAAGATAGTAAAGGGACTTTATCAAATCCTTAGTTGAATGAATTATTTTACCTACATCCCTTTTTAGATAAAAGTTTCTTTCAGCACTCCAGCTTTCTGCTTTGAAAAACCTATTAAAAAAGGGATAAACAGGGTTTGAGGTAAACTTATAATTTTTGACAAATAAAGGACTGATTATTATAATTATTAATATACCAATTAAAACAATTCCCTTAATTTTTTTCTTTTCCCACGGAAAAAGCTCAAAGAGGAGAAAAAATAGAACGGGAAGTGCACTAAAATATTTTACTCCGATAGAGAAACCGAAAAAAATTCCGGACAGACCATACCTTTTTTTAATAAAATTTTTTATTCCCAAAAATATAAAGAGTGCAGCAATAATATCATTCTTAACCGTTGAGATAAGAAAAAGAGAGACAGGCAAAGACAGGATTAAGAGTATAAGATAATTTTTCTTTTTAAGATTAAAGTACTCTGTCATAAAATCAACAAAGCATAGGATAAAAACAGATGAAATAAGAAAATGAAGTAACCTTGGGACAAAATCGCCCATATAAACTGCCGGAATAAGAGATGTTTCATAATAAATAGAAGTATTAGCATATAGGAAATAAGGTGTTTTTATAAATCCTCCGTTTTGCAAATATAGATTTGGTATTCCTAAATGATATACGAGAGAATCATAAAAAGTAGAAGGAAGAGAAGCATAAAGGAAAGGGAATAAAAAAATCAGGTATTCCAAAGGGTTTCTGTTTAAAAATAGTCGGATATCAGATTGTAAACTTTCTTTATACTCTTTGTTGATAAGAAAAATAATACCTATGAAAAAAGGCAATAAAAAAAATATGTAAAAGGTTAAGGGAGTGAGAACTTTTAAAAAAGATAGTATGTAAAATAAAAAGGATATAACAATAATTCCTATTCCTATTGATTCAATGACTGTATCCTGCTTACTTTTGATTTTATATATTATTAAAGCTCCTGTTAAAAAGATTTCAAAAAAAAGATACAAAGCCTTTGCAATCGGTATGAATAAAAAGATCGTATAATTAAAAGAAAAAAAATGAATTGTAAAAATAATAGATGTAATAATTAATATTACAAAAGCTATCTTTTTAGTTTGCTTATACCTGTCTTCCATATGAATAGATTATCATTTTTTTCAGAGAAAACAAAATTATTACACTTAATCCTAATGTATTTATAAAAATTAATTACAGGTTGGATTAAAATGGTATAAAATTAATCAAGCTTATAAATTTTATATGTCCTTGCATCTGCGTATATTAATCTAAAATGTTTTAAATATCCAAATAGCCTCTCTCTTTCTTTTCCAGAGAGTTTGTAAGTTAGTGATTTTTTCATCATTCGCCTTAAACCGATTTCTGTGTACAGGATATGGGTTATAGAATGTTTTTTTAATATTCTCTTAAACTCATCAAGACTCTTAACTCTTCTTAATGTATTAATAATAATATTTTCATCATAAAGAGATGAGGCTTCAAAACTTTTGTTTAAATAAAACGTTCTGTCTTCTCCCAGAAAACAAATTATTTCATCACTTTTTAATGTTCTGTTGATGAAGTTGAAAGCTTTATGGTAGGGAAGAATATCAAGATAGTCAATATTGTGGTTTCTTTTTAATACTATATATTTAATTCCTTTAAAAAATTTTTCCTGTAACAATATTTGATAAAAAAGATTAACTAATAGGAGAAAAATAAACAGGTATGAAAAAATCCTTTTATATCTGACTTTTTTAAAAATAGTTTCTTCTATCCCCGAAGAGATTAAAACAGATAGAAGTACCAATACTCCAAGAAAATATCTTGGAACTCTTGAGAAAAAAATCAAGATAATAAAAGAAAAGAGACTCATAAAAAGAATAAAATTATTCTTATAATTTCTTTTGTAAAAAAATATAAAAATCAGAAAAGTTATGAAGAGATATCCGTAAACCGCCGTCATTCCATAGCTATAAGGTTTAGTTAAAATCTTAAATGGATATAATAGTAGATCAAGGAAAGAAAAATGTCCTCTTTTGATTGCGTTTGAAAAATTTTCCGACAAAATAGGGGAATAATATTTACTTTGGAATATTTTATTAAAATAGGGATATACGGGATTTCCTGTTAATACAAAACTTTTTATTAGCCAGGGAGATAAAATGATTATGACAATAATTGAGATTAAAAAGATCTCTTTTAAGATTGTTTTGTTTAACTTCTTTTCCACAAGAACATAGGAAAAAAACATTGAGATAATATAAAATCCGTTAATATATTTTGAAGAAACAGCCAATCCGGAGAATATGGCTGATAAAATTAAAACAATTTTTTTATCTTTATTTTTTAAATATTTTAAAAACAAATCAACAGATAGCAAAACAAACAAAAGTGCTGTTATATCAGTTTTGGATGAAGAAGATAAAAAACCGAATTGAGGAAGCGTATAATATATCAGGATAGGTAATATAAAAAACTTTGAATTTTTCCCTTTGTAAAAATCAAAAAAAACAATGATCATTGCTATGGATGAAAAAAAATTGATTAATTTGGAGAGCATAAAACTTTTTCCCAATAAAAGGAAGAGATAGTAAAATTCCACTGTAAGAGGAAGATTTGATAAAAAGTTATGCTCCCATAACACAAAACCATTATGAAGAAAATAGTAATTCGGAACTGCAAGATGATAGAGCATGGAATCATAAAAAACAGGATAGAAAAGAGAATAAAAAAAATTAACAAAAAGGAAGATTAAGAGTGGTATTGAAAACAGAGTAAGTTTGAACTGAATTGAAAAGTTTTCCTTAAATCCTAATGTAAAATCTTTAAAATTTGTAACAAACAGAATAATCCCGATTAAAATAAAAACATAAAAGAATTCTTTTTTTAGAAGATGAAAAAGAGTTAAGAAAAAAGTTAAATAAGCAAGAATTCCCAAACCAATTGCATATCTTAATCCCGTAAGATACAAAACATTATATTTTAGTTTTCTTATTTGAGGGATAATGAAGCTAAATCCTATCGTGGAAATTAAAATAATAAGAAAATATATGAAATTTTCCGGAGAAATCATTTTTTTGATAATATAATTAATTGGTTTAAAAAGAATTCAAAATATTTAAACTCACTCAATTCCCACTTTTTTAGTTTCTTAAAAAAGAATTTGTCATAATACATTTTATGTTCGTCCAATGAATCTTTTGAAAATATTTTCAATTTCGCACCTATTTTTAAAATTTTGTCAGCATAAGGGGTTGGTGTTGTGATAATAATTTTAGCATTATCTTCTGTAATTTCATAAAGTAAGGAAAACAGTTTTTGAACAGATTTCAGATGCTCTACTATGGCAGAAAGGATGATTGTATTAAATTTCATTTCAAAAAATGATGGATATAGTTTTTCAATATCACCGGAATGAAATTTTATGTTTTTATTGTTCTTAAATCTTTTCTGATTGTATTTAATAATCTTTTCATTAATATCTATTCCATAATAAAATGAATAATCTTTAAAAATTTTTATCAAATACGCTTCATCACAACCAATATCAAGTATGGAGTCTCCTTCTCTTATGAATTTAATAATCTTTTTCATTCTCAGATGTTTAAGCAAAGGTGAAAGTAATCCGTTCAATGTGCTTCCTTTTTTCATTTATCAAAAAAGCCCCATAGCCTTATTAGCATATCTGCGATTAAACCTATCATTAAAGTTAAAAAAGAGAATATAAAGAGTATTACAGTCGTATCAGAAAGGTTTAGATTATAAATATCCCTTCCTATTGAAACTAATGTAAGGAACATAAAAAAGATAAACAAAGGGACAAAAATTCTTAAAGGATTAAACATCATAGCCATTCTTAAAATGATTAAAAAAAAGTTATAAGTATCTGACAAAGGTTTTATTTTGGACTTTCCTTTTCTTTTAAAATAATCTATTTCAATTTCTTTTATCCTGTGTTTCCCCATTATAGAGGAAAGGGTAAGCGTTGTGGTAAAAGAAAAACCATCGGGAAAAAGTCGCCAATACTTTAAAGCTAACTCTTTTTTAAACAATCTCATTCCCGAGTTAACATCTCTTATCTTTCTTCTTACAATAAAAGAGGCAAAATGATTTAAAAACCATTTTGCAGGCTTCCTCAGAAGAGGAATTTTTGACTTTTTACCTGTTCTTATCCCGACCACCATATCATAATCTTCTATATATTTAATAAACTCTTGAAATTCTTTATGGGGATAGGTCCCATCAGAATCGGTTATCCCTATAATATCAAATCTTGAGTTTTTGATCCCTGTTTTTAGCGAGGCTCCGTATCCAAAATTAAAATCATGGCAGAAAACTCTTACATTGTCATAATTATTTTCAATTTTTTTTAAAATTTTTAATGTATTGTCAGTTGAACCATCATTTATTACCAAGATCTCATAAATAATTCCTGCAAAATTAAAAACCTCCGAGATCTCTTTTATAGTTGTTTCGATTGAGTCCTCTTCATTGTAGCACGGAATAACCACAGATATTTTCAAGTCCCTCTTTTTAAAAGTTTCAACCATTCATATCCTCCACCTTAACTGCTTTGCTTATAAATTATTCAAATCAGCCTTTCCTCTTAGTGTTTTATGTTAAATTAAATACTTAACTTAGTCAATGTTAAGAAAACAAAAATTTTTTTTGCGATTTGTTTACTAATAAATAAAAATTTAATGTAAAATTTTTCATAATCCTTTAAAATCAAGGCTTTTCGCAAATTCTGTTTGACACTCAATTTTTTTTGGAGTATTATTTTTTTTAAATTTCAGGAGGTTATTATGAAACCGAAAAGAGCTCTTTTTATCAATTCTTTCATCCTCTTATTCTTTTTTGGCTTTTTGTTTTCTGCGGAAAATGAACTGTTAAAAAATGGAGATGCTGAAAGAGTGTGGGTTAATGAGATTGAACAGGTAAAGGATTATAAAACTTTTATTCATCCTGATGGCAGAAATATTCCTGTTTACTGGACACTAACTTCTGGAGCGATACTTACCCAGAAAGATAAATACTCCGGGAAATTCTCTGTAATGTTAAGAGGAGACAAGAAAAAGGAGGTTAAGGCTACCGTTAGAACTCATCACTGGACATATAAGGATTCTGATTATCCTTTCGGAATTCCTATTTTCCCTAACAAAAAGATAAAAATCTCCTTTTATTATAAAACTGAAGGGGTGAAAAGGAATTTTAAAGCTGTAATCAATATAGGTGTAAAGCTCAATGAAAATGTCAGAAGAAATAGGCTTTCTTCATATAAAGAAGAAATTGTCTTAAAACCTTCTCGGAAATGGAAAAAATTTGAGAAAGAAATTACTTTAAAAAAACTTTATTGGAATGGAGCAATTGATTTTATACTTTCCCCTTCGAAAAGAAAGGGAGTTGCCTGGGTTGATAAGGTTTCTATGGTTCAGGAGGAGCCTCAGGGAATAAATCTTCTTAAAAACGGAGACTTTGAAAGAGTTGAAAGTAGCGGAAGTTTACCCGATTATTGGGAAAAACCGATAGCTGACCAGTGGGAAAACTGGAAGGGAATAAAATATGTTTATCCCAAAATAGATAAGTATCAGAGTGTTTCCGGAAAGAACTCCTTGAAAATGGATGTTACATACGGAGATTTATGCGGATTAATGCAAATGGTGAGATTGAACCAGAGAAAGGTAAAACCGATTATAATAGATGTTTATTCAAAGATTGTTAATACAATCGGTAATATTACAGGATACAAAGGACCGGACAATTTAAATAATATAACTGTCTATATATACTATAAAAGTGGTTTAATGCAGGAGGTTTCCCCCACCTTCTTAATGGGAGAGAGTGAACATGGGTGGTATAAACAGGTTTTTGGTTTTATGCCGAAAGAACCAATAGAAGACCTCTATGTTCAGCTGACAGTAATTGGTTCGGAACCGACTACTACACTGTGGATAGATAAAATAAATCTTTATGAACTTGGAACTGCTGAAGAGGATTTGTATGAAAGAGGTGTTCTTTTCCCGCAAAAAAGTTTATCCTCTGTTTATAAAGATACTTTCCCGATTGATGATAGTTTTGTTTCAGCTGCCAACAATGAAGAGTATCTTTTTATAAAAATAGCTAAAAAAGACAGTGATAATGTTTTTTTATATTTAAATCCCAGAATTGAAAACTTTGTTTATAATGATTATAGATATCTTTATTGGGTTTTTGATTTAAAGAACAAAAGAGTTGGTGAGGTTGTTGAAAAACAGGGTTATACCGCCGAAGGAAAATTTCAAGCTTTCAGCAAAAAAAATGTTTCACTAAAATCTGATGGGAAATATTTTCTTTTAAAAATTCCTCTTGTTGATTTTGGAATAAATCTAAAAAAGAGTAACAAGGCTGGGCTTAATATTAAGTGGATTGTGGGCAAAAAAATTATTCTCTGGACCGGGAAACAGATTAATAACAAATGGATGGGGATGCTGTATTTGAAAGGTAATCAGGATTTTGATATAAAATCCGTCAGATATGGGAAAAGATATTATATAGAAAAGAATCAGTCACAGGATTTTATCTCTTATCCGCAGATAAATAGAGGAGAAAATGAAGCTTCACTCTTGATTAAGAATACAGGTAATGAAAAGAGTGTTGTAATTATTAAAGCAGGCGTTAAGGGAGGTTCAGTAATTCAGAAAGAGTTTAGTTTCGGGAAGGGAGAAACAAAAAATATAAAGATAAAATACAATACTGGAGCTAAAGATAAAACAACTTTCTTTATCTGTATGAGAAAAGGAGATAAGAAGCTTTTATATGAAGAGTTTCCTCTTGCCATTCCTCCTGCGGTTGAGACCGTTATGGACCAATACTTTTATTACCCCGAAGAGGGTAATGCCTCAATTGAAATTTACAACCGTAAATATCCTCTATCAATGAAAAAGGGGGTTTATAGGATTGAAGTTGTTAATTTAAAAGAAGGGAAAACTGTTTTATCCTCGAAATCAAAGGTTAAAGGTATAAAAACTGTTGTATCCATGGATATTTCAAAACTAAGAATTAACAAACAACCTGTTCAGGACTATAAATTAAAAGTCTCCTATTATGAAAACGGCAAAAAAGAGGGTGAAGCTTTCCAGCTTTTTGGAAGATTAATTCATCCCGTAAGACCTGAACTTCCTCCTATTAAAAACCTGAAAATAAACAATCGTGGGGTAGTGGTCATTAACGAAAATTTCAGATTTTTCCCCATAGTTCCTTCCCATTATGCTTTGGAGAAGGAGAGATGGGACGAAGCGATTTACATGGGAGCGAATATATTCAGAGCCTGGTATAATAGAAATTATGATACTTTCGGAGCTCTTGAGAAAGCCTGGGCAAAAAATGCATACCTTTTGACAATTGGTCCCGCTTTTGATGATCAGGTAAGAAAAAGATTTAAAAAAGAGGCCGATTCTTTGATTTCTCATCCGGGGTTTTTTGCAGCTTATGCAAAACAGATTTACTATTGGAAACCAAGAAAGGATCTGATTGAGTATAGAAAAGAGATTGAAAGGGAAATAGCAAAGGTTAAAATTCCAAAGCTTGTAATATGGGGACATCATGATTCAAGCTTTCTCTATGACAGAACCCTGCCAGAATGGCCTATTACCAACCCTTATGTAGGCTATTGTGTGGTTAAAATAATGGCAAGGCCGGGACCTTTCTGGAAAAATAGTCCTTTTTTGATGGAAACCGAGAAAATTCTTAATCCTAAAAGATTTACTTTAAGTGAAGTGAACTATTATGTGAGTTTTCATACGGATGAAATTGTTCCTGAGAATTTCTGGGGTTCCCTATCCATTAGAGGTGATGATTGGAGAGGGGTAAGAAATGAATTTTATCAAGCCCTTATCAATGGAGCCAATGGGGTGTATGATTGGCTTTGCACGCAGAAAAGAGATCTGGGAAGAATTAGAGGTTTTTACCATGAATTAAATGACATGTGGCAAATCTATGTTGAAGATAATATTGAAGGCGTATTAAATATTTTGCCTGAAAATTCCGGGATAAAAGCGGTTCTTAAAAAACACAATGGAAAATATTATCTGATCACAGCAAATAGCTCTGAAAAAACACAAAATTCAGTGAAAATTATTCTTAAAGGGATGAAAGTAAAAAGCATTAAAAAACTTTTCGAATTAAAAGGGAAAATGAGCTTTAACGGCAATACCATTGTAGATAATTGGAATAGATACGGAGCTCATGTTTATGAAATAGAGTTAGAAACAAAAAATTAAAATAGGAGGGAGAATGAATTTTAGAAAAATAATAATTTTTATTTTACTCTCATCAATTGTTTTGCTCACTTTCACACTTATTGCCGATGAGGGACACAAACCTGATTGGCCAAGATTTAAACCTGATTTAATCCTTTCAAAAGAGGGCTTCAGAGGTGTAAAGTGGCTTACCAGAGTAAATGAATTTCCGTACAAAATGAAATCTTACTTCCCTGCGATGTGCTATTTAAGGGTAAAAGAAGATTACAATGTTTTTGGGACAAAAGCCAGATATATTACCTATACAATGAGAAACAATCTTTTTTACGGGGTTAGAATTGATATTATGGGTAGAAAGAGAATGGAAAAAGCATATGAAAATCTTTTGAAGCTTTACAAACCTGTAAAACCAGTAAGAAATATTTCCAAAACTATTAAAACCTTTGATACAAAGTATACAAGAGTGTGGGTTGAATTTCCAGAGTATAAGAGCGGATTTGGAACAATATATCTCTGGGGGATAGACAGGAAAATGTTTCCCGATGATTCGAAAACTCCTCTCTATCTTCAAAAAGCACCTCAATTGGTTTCTGTACCCGGCCCATATGTACCCAGAAGTTATGTCATATATAGAAAAACTGCGGAGATTAAAATTGATGGGGATATTAATGAAAAAGCCTGGCAGGATGCTGATTGGCTGGACAGATTTATTGACCATCAGGCGCCCTATTCCCCCCCGCCGTGGAAAACAACAAGAATTAAGATAGTTTATGATGATGATTATATATATGTAGCAGCTCAGCTTCAGGAGGAGAATGTTTGGGGACACCTAACAAAAAGAGATTCCGTGGCATACTTTGACAATGATTTTGAAGTCTTTCTTGACCCCACGGCAGATGGTGTTAACTATTTTGAGTTTGAATTGAATCCACTGAATATGATGTTTGATATGTGGCATGAGGTTGACAACCACAGGGGAGCATATGCTGATCCTGTTTTTGATAGTAAAGGACTGAGAAGTGTTGTAAAAGTTCATGGTACTTTAAATTATCACCATGATATTGATAAGGATTGGACAGTTGAAATGAAAATACCTTTGAAAGAACTAAAACAGTGGAATCCTGATATGCACTATCCTATAAGAAGGGGAGATATCTGGAGAATTAATTCAAGCAGAGTTCAGTATATGCACTCATACACACAGCTTTTTCCTTATCTCGTTCCCTATCTTCCCTGTGAGGACTGGGTTTTAAATCCGACAGATACAGGTGATTTGCATGTTCCGGAGTTATGGGCAAAAGCAATCTTTTCTGATAAATATTCTGGAGATAAAGATGTTGAATTGCTAAAAAAGATAAAGAGAAAAGTTTTAAAAACTCCTCCTCCGAGAAAAAGAATAAAAGGGATGGTATATCTAAAAGGAGGAGTATTTACGATAGGACCTGATCCAAAGGATCCCGAAGGCCACAGTCCGGCTCATAAGGTGAAGGTTCCGAGTTTCTGGATGGATAGATACGAAGTTACTGTGAAAGAGTATACTGATTTTTTAAATAAGGGAGGAAATGATCAATATTATTCTCCATGGATGATGATTCCCGAAAGATGCGGAATAAGAAAGATTAGAGACGGGAAATATAAGGTTGTTCCCGGCAGGGAAAATTATCCTGTTGTTTATGTAAGCCAGAAGGCTGCGATAGCATATTGTAAATCTTTGGGAAAAGAGCTTCCTACTGAGGAAATGTGGGAAAGAGCAGCAAGAGGGAAGGATGGAAGAAAATATCCCTGGGGAAATTCCCCGATTACTCCTGAAAAAGCTAATTATGATTTTTACTATGGAGGGACGATTCCGGTTGGTTCATTACCTGCAGGGGCTACTCCCGAAGGTATTTATGATTTGGCGGGCAATGTCAAAGAGTGGACAAAGAGTATGTTTAAACCCTATCCGAATGGTAAACCCTTTATGCACAGATGGCTGAAATACTGGTTTGGTGATCGTCCGAAAATAAGATGGTGGGCTGTTTCAAGAGGCGGTGGCTGGACTACCCAACCATCAAACATGGAATCTGCAAGAAGAGATGGTCAGGGATTTATAAATGGAGGGTTTAGATGTGTTAAAGTTGATGAGAAAGAATAAGGAGGTATATATGAAAAAATATTTTTTGTTTTTATTTTCTGTAATTATTCTGTTTTCTCTTTCTTCCTGTACAAAGGCAACAAGCAAAACACAGACTTTAAAAAAGGGAGAAGGTAATTCAGAAAAAGTGGAAAAAATTCCCTGTAAATGTTTTGGAAAGCTTCACAGGGGAGTTAATATTGTGGAAAAGGAGACTCCTGACAATGAACTTCTCCCTTCCGAAAAAGAGAGAAAGAAAATAGCTGAAAAACAGGATAAATATGGATTAATGTATTCGTCAAAGGTTGTTACCGATAGGGACAAATCTATGTTAATTCCTCCTGAACACATTAAGAAGTTTGTAGGAAAAGATATAATAATAGCAAAAGAGGCTCCTGAGATTGACTTTGCAATTGTTCCCGAAAGACCCTTTTTCTTTTCTGCTCCTGTTGTTAAGTCAAAATCAAAAATACCAAATACGACAGGTCCATGGTCTAATTGGTCTCAGGCAAATTACTATTCAAAAACAGGTAAATTTTACTCTTCCGTGGGAGACCATGGTAAATACAATGCTCATATATATATCGTTGAATATGATCCTGCTTTAAAGAAAGTAAAAGTATCCACCAATATAAACAGGATTTTGGGCAGGAAAAAGACTCAATTTGCAGAAGGTAAGATACACGGATGGTTAAATTTTTATCCTCCGGGTTCTCCGAAGCTATGGTTCTGCACCTATTGGGCCAAATATCCTGAACCTGATGAAGAGGATTATGCAACAGGCTATAAGGGTGGACATATAATGTACTATAATGTTGAAACAGGTGATGTAGCGGATTTTGGTGTTCCCCTTGAGAGAGCCTCATGGCCTTACCATAGAGTTGACACTAAGAGAGGGATACTCTATGCAGTCGGAATGTTTAGTGAATTTTTAGCATGGGATATAAACAAACAAAAGGTTAAGTGGGCTGGATATTTACCTGCCGGGATGAAATGGTGGGTGAGAGCTATTCTTATTGATGATAAAACAGGTATGGTTTACACAACAAACATGGACCCATCTGATCCTCAGAAACATTTTATAAAGTATGATCCTTACAAAAACAGATTTTACAAATTAAAATGTCATCCTCCAAAGAATGTCAAACCAGTAAAAAGAGGAGAGGCCGGAACTTACAATCACATGAGAGCTCAAACAGCAAAGAGAGGGCCTAATGGATTGTTTTATGGAGTAACTATTACTGGAGAGCTTTTCACTTTTGACCCCGACAAGGAAGAGGTTACATATTTGGGTGTTAACTGGCCCGGAACTGAACGATATACTACCTCTATGGCAAGAAGTCCAAAAGGAAGATATGTTTACTATCTTCCGGGAGCCCATGGACATGCCTATCTTGATGGTGCTCCTGTTATGCAATATGATACTAAGACAGGAAAGAAAAAGGTTTTAGCCTTTCTCCATCCATACTATTACAATAAATACGGATACATAATAGGGGGCACATTTTCAATAAAATTGGATGATAAGGGTGAAAATTTATTTGTAATGTGGAATGGTGTTTTCGATACCCTTGAACATAGAAAATCTCTTGATCGTCCCGATGCTTTTGGTCAAAATTCTGTAATGCTTATCAGAATTCCTGCATCTGAGAGAGTCGAATAAAAAATATTTTAAACAGGAGGATAGTATGAAAAAGCTAAAAATCATAGTGGTAATTTTTATTATTATCGCTTTTTCCATACGCTCTTTCTCAAAAGCACCTTCAAAATATGAGGTTCTTAAAGTTATGAAAAAGGCGAGTTCCTATATGATGAACAAAGTTTCAAACAGAGGTGGATTTGTGTACGTTTATAAAGCGGATTTATCCGAGCAGTGGGGAGAAGTCCCGGCAAGAAAATCACAGTTCTGGATTCAACCACCGGGAACACCGGTAGAAGGTGCTTTGATGTTAAGAGCCTATAGAATCACAAAAGATCCTGTTTTCTTGAACTATGCAAAGAGAATAGCCAATGCTCTTATCTATGCTCAGCATCCCGAAGGAGGATGGCACTACTTCGGAGATTTTGATCCTGAGGGAATTCCCGATTATTATAAAAACATTGCTTCAAAAAGCTGGGGCTTTGAGGAATACTATCACTATTATGGCAATTGCACTTTTGATGATGAAGTTTACAGTTCAACAACAGATTTTCTCATGGAATTATATCTTGAGACTCTTGATCCGATGTATAAGGTGCCCTTAATAAAAGCTCTTGATTTTGCTTTAAAATCTCAATTTAAAAATGGGGCATGGCCTCAGAGATATCCCCTTCATGATGATTATACATCTTATTATACTTTCAACGATAATGTCATAGTGGGAAATATTTATCTCCTCTACAAAGCCTATAGGAAGTTAGGAACAGAAAAGTATAAAGAAGCAGCTTTAAGAGGTATGTATTTTGTGATCGATTCTCAAATGCCTTATCCTCAAGCCGGATGGGCGCAGCAGTATACCCATGATATGAAACCCGGTCAGGCGAGAAACTTTGAACCTGCTGCAATATGCTCAACAGAGACAAAATCAAATATAATTGCTTTACTAAGTTTTTACAAAATTACCGGTGATAGGAGGTTCCTTGAGCCTATTCCGAAAGCAATAGAATGGCTCAGAAGATCCGTTATTAACAAAGATCCCAATAAACTTTATAATGGGGCAAAGTACAATCTTGCTACCTACTATGAAGTAGGGACAAATAAACCTCTTTATGCCCATAGAAAAAAGGCGAGAAATGAAAAAACGGATATTCATCAGGGATACTGGATTGATCACAAATTCGGAAACTTTCCCGGCCACTATGGGATGGTTACATATATAGATATAGATGCTCTTGAAAGAGAGTACAAGAGGGTTTCATCACTCTCTCCGGAAGAGGCTAAAAAGGAATACCTGAATCAGAATAAAGAAAAAAGTAAAAAGATTGATGTAAATGTAATTAAGAAAATAATCAAAGGATTAAACAAGGAAGGTGCGTGGCTTGAGAAAATCTTTGTCATCTATTATCCTGATTTTAAGCAAAGGGATAAAGGTAAAACATTTATTGGTATTAACATAAGAACCTTCTTAAAAAATATGAATACACTTCTTGATTACTACAGGATGAAATAAGTTTTAAATAGTGTTTTGATTACAAGGGCAGACCTTTGGGTCTGCCCTTCTATATCATCTTATTATAAGTAAAAAATTTGGGCTAATATTTAATTTTGATTGATTATTTTTTATTTAAAAAAAAGACAAATTCAACCTGAGTACCGCTATTCTTTTCTGATAAAATCACAAGTTTATCGGCAAATCTTTTCATATTCGGAATTCCCATACCTGCCCCGAAGCCCAACTCCCTTATATAATCAGGAGCAGTTGAAAAGCCCTCCTTCATGGCCTGATCAAGATTTTCTATCCCTATTCCATTGTCTATCACTCTTACAATGATCTTGTCCTTTTTTATAAAACAGAGAATCTCTCCTTCTCCCATACTATGAATCACAACATTTGTTTCCGCTTCATAAACGGCAATTCCGACTTTCCTTGCTATCTCACTATCTAAACCCTTCTTTATGAGAAAATTTTTCAAAATAGCTGCACCTTCTCCGGCTTTACTTATATCAGTTGTATCTATATGATGTCTGAATTCGGCTTTTTCTATATCAAGTTTTTCTCCTGTTATTAGGGAAAGATCTCTGTTTAAAATAGAGTCTCTCTTCTTATCATGAAGATAAATCAGATTGAATTTATCCAATATTTTATGGAGAATATCCACTTTCGTAAGTATTCCGCATAAAAAATTATTTTCATCAACAACAGGAAATCTTCCGAATTTATATTTATCAAACTTTTGAATAATTGAGGGGAGATTGTCATCCTTTTTTAAGGAGATAACCTCTTTTGTCATTATTCTTTCAATTTTTTCTTCCATTTTGTTAGTTTCAAGAGCTTTTATAATGTCTTCTATACTGATAATTCCTATTAACTTATTTTCATTATTCACGATTGGAATACCTGAAATCTTTTTTATTTTCATCATCTCTTTTGCCTGGGAGATTTTCTTGTCTGCCGTAAGTGTACTGACCTGCTTTGTCATAATCTCTTCAGCTTTAAGGTCTTCAAAAATATGGGCATATTTGCTTAATTTGCAAGACAATTCAATGCTCATCTATACCTCTCAAACCTGCACTGTAAAGCTTTCCGCAGGTGGAATACATATAATTGTTTGTTTTTATTAAGATAAGATTACTCTCTTTTGCCATTTCAACTGTTGTAGGAGGTATCTCTTTTCCTCTAACTATAACCAAACCCATTAAATCGGTAACAATGGCAGTTCTAACTGCCTGTGTTGAGGTGTTTCCTGTTAAAATAAGCATCCCGGGTTTTGAAAGGGCAAGAACATCACTCATCATATCAGCTGCCCCTATGGAATTTACTTCTTCATTTATTCTCTCCTTGCCAACGATTATCTCGCCATCAATGATTTTTACAACATCCTTTATTTTCATACTTACCTCATTTTTTAAAATTCCTACTATAATATAGACTTTTTTTCTCTAATTGTCAAGAATTTAACAATTTAGAATCTATTTTATACTAACAGATTTTTACCGCATTACTTACGCATTCGCATCTTCAACGATTTCTTCTATTTCTGAAATCTCCTTTCTTATAATAATTTTCTTTCTTTTAATAACAGGTATTTGCCAGTTTCCTTTTAAATAGAGTATAAAAATTAATGTAGCTGTAAATATGTTAGAAAAAAGCATCCCCCACCAGATACCATAGTGTCCCCATCCAAGATAAATAGATAGAAGCCAAACCAGTGGTAACCTTACAATCCATATTCTCAAAAGGGAGGTAATCATTACAGGCATAGTATGTCCGGAACCCTGAAATGCTCCGGCAAAAATTCTAAAAATCGCAAAGAATATTACTGAAGGAGCGACAATATAAAACATCTTTGCACCTATTTCCTGAACAAGAGGATCATGGGGAATAAAGAAAATCATAATATATTTTCCATAGAATGCTATTAATAACATGGCAGGAATTAAAAACCCTATAATTATCTTTAAACCGAGTATTATGGAGGCTTTTGCCCTATTTACCTTATTCGCACCGAGTGTTTGTCCTACTATTGTTGTTATTGCTGAAGAGATTCCCAGTGCAGGTAGCATGAAGAGGTGCACCATCCTAAATCCAATTCCTGCAGCAGCCACAACCGCACTACCCAAAGTATTAATAACTCCCTGTATTATTATAAAGCCAATGGAAGAACCTGCCATACCCAGCGAGGCGGGAAGCCCTACCTTAATAATTTTTTTATAAATTTCAATTTCCGGGTTTAAACATTTAATAGTTAATTTTATCCCTCTTACCCCGTTAAAGAGCTCGTATAAACCTATGACCGAAGCTATTGCTCTGCTTATTATCGTTGCAATTGCAGCGCCCTGAACACCAAGAGATGGGAAACCAACCCAGCCAAAAATAAAGAGAGGGTCGAGAATTAAGTTTATTCCAACAGTGATAGCTTGAACTTTAAGGGGGGAAATGGTATCCCCGTATCCATTAAGTACTCCTTGATAAATAAAAAATGGTACAGCTGTTACCAATCCCAGTAACATTGTCCTGAAATAGGTCAGTGTCGGAGCGAATGCATCTTTGGGAGTTTTCAAAACATTAAGAAGTGGTTTTGAAAAAACATATCCTAATATGCTCAAGAGAAAAACCAGAATTAAGAGAAAAACAAGTAGATGGCCGGCAACTTGCCTTGCTTTTTTACTCTCCTTGGCTCCTGTATATTGAGCTACAAGGGAAGTACCTGCCATGGACATACCCATGGCAAAGGAGATTATAAAAAAAATAAGTTGAAAGGATATAAAAGGGGCTGCTAACTGAACTCTGCCCAATTTTCCAAGCCAATATGCATCTATAAGATTGTAAAAAGTCTGAATTACAGATGACAAAGCAAGAGGCCACCCCAGCACCAGAATTATTTTTAAAAGATTTCCCTCTAATATTTTATCAGATAGATTGTTTTGTTTCATCAAAAATAAAAAAGTGACCCGTGCAGGGATCGAACCTGCGACCCTCTGATTAAGAGTCAGATGCTCTACCAGCTGAGCTAACGGGCCACCACTCTTTGCACGCCCGGCAGGACTCGAACCTGCAGCCTGCGGATTCGAAGTCCGACGCTCTGTCCAGTTGAGCTACGGGCGCATTTAAAAGTATCCAATTTTATCTTATCTGAGATTTTTTTTCAATAGCTTCCTGTGCCCTGAAGTTACAAATTTTGCTTATCGGCTTTTAAACCTTTTTAAAATATCTTTTACAGTATCTTTGTGGAGCATTATTGTGAGCATTTTTAATTTTATATAATCGTCTCTATAGAATAAATAACCTTTGAATTTACCATGTCTTGCACTCCTTGCCGAATCTTTTATTAAAAACCAATCTCTGCCTCCAACTCTGGCATATCCAACAAGGTGAATACCGTGGTCGTCTCCGGTTGTATGATTATAGATTCTAAATTCCCTTGAATCCTGATTAATAAAATTTTGAGGAATATCAAAGGTTGGAATTACCGCTATATCCTCTTCTCCGTAATATCCCGGTTCCGATACATCTCCTCCCATAGTAAGAGAATAACCGTTTAGCACAGCCCTTTTGATAATCATATAGAAAACATTGAGAGGAACATTGTGATAATCTTTGCTGTGCCACCAATTATCTGTTACTTTAAACTCTCCCTTTGTGTAAAAAGGAATTGATTTTGTAGACATAAAACCAACATAATCATCAAGATTTAATTTTACGGCATCTTTTAGAAAACTTTTGGGAGTATAAGTTTTACCATTATAGATAAAAGATTCCGGTGGAGCGCCCAGATATTTGTTTAATATTATTTTAATATGAGCTATTACCTCTTTTTCATCCCAATAGCCTTTTTCTTTTACAAAATTGAGGAAATCTTTCATCTCTTTAAACATCCGAGAGTGGTCATGTCTTCCGTCTTTTCTCAGGACTCCTTTGTAAACGGATTCAGGAACGATACCATACTTTTTCCAGATTCTTATTAAAGCATTGGATTCTGACCCCTGTCCAAAAGCAGAATTTCCTCTTGTCTGTACAAAGCCTCTGGCTTTTTCAACATATTCATAATATGCGGTAAACATTTCTGATAATTTTATTTTCTTTTTATAGAGTCTGTATATTTCTGATTCCATAAAAGAGGTAGCTGAAAAATCCCAGCATGTTCCTGTTAAATACTGGGCTACAGGAGGAAAATGCCATACTTTTTTAAAAACTTTTAATGAAGAAGGTTTTTTTATTTTTGAAACATCAAATCTTATAATCTTTCTATTCTCTCTCTCCTTTTTCTTCTTTTCTTTAATTTTTTTTACTATTTCAGCGGTTTTCTCCTTTTCTTTTTTCTCCTTTTCTTTATCCTGCTCTATCATTTCCTTGATTACCTTATCAGGTACATACTTAACATACTTAACTTTGTCCTTTTTAACTCCGGCAAAACTAATTACAGACAATAATGAAGATAAGAAGACAATTGAAATAAAGAATGATAAATATTTTTTCATAATAACCTCCTCCGTTATTTATAATATTTATTAAAAATTATATAGTAAGAGCTGAACAAAATCAATTGAGGAAGATAATCGATTGTTTTTTACGCCTCAAATAATGAGTTACGTTAGAGATCTATCAAAGTTTCTTTAATTTTATTTTTTTTGTGGATCTCTTATTGATATTTTGGAAAGGAATAAAATATGAAAGTGTATGATGGTAGAGTTTGTCAACAAATTTGATAAGGAGGTCTTTTATGTTATTATAAAAGATGGTAAAGGAGAGAATTGATCTGCTTTTGTTAAAAAAAGGTTTTGTTGAAAGTAGAAACAAAGCTCAGGCTTATATAAGAGAGGGGAGGGTCAGACTAAACAACATAGTGGTTGATAAACCGGGTACTCTTGTTAATGTAGATTCTGAAGTGATAATTGAAAAACCCTTTCCCTATGTTGGTAGAGGAGCTTTAAAATTAAAGAAAGCCTTTGAAAGTTTCAATTTGGATGTGAAAGGCAAAATAACGGCGGATATCGGTTCATCCACAGGTGGGTTTGTGGAGATTCTCTTAGAAAAAGGTGCTTCTCTTGTTTATGCTGTGGATGTTAATATAAAGCAGCTTCACTATAAACTGCAGAAAGAGGAGAGAGTGATTAAAATAGAAAAAAACGCAAGATATCTTACATTAAAGGATTTTAAATTCGGAAAACCTCAATTTTTTTCTATGGATGTATCCTTTATCTCAGTCTTAAAAATTTTTCCGGCTCTCATTAAAATAAACCCCGAAGCAACCTTTATCTCTCTCATTAAACCTCAATTTGAAGGAAAGAGAGAATTTTTAAGAAAGGGTATTGTTAAAGATAAAAAGCATATATATTCAACACTCTTTTCTGTTTATAAAAGTTTGAAAGATATGGGGATTTTTCTTAATGATGTGGAAATCTCTCCTATTAGAGGCCAGAAAGGGAATATTGAATTTTTATTTCTTTTAAATGAAAAAGGAAAAGCCTTTGATCAGCACTCTATTGAAAAGAAGATAAAGGAGGTTTCATTTGAATTATAAAAATTTAGGATTTATAATCAAACCTCATGCCAAAGGTTTAAAAGAGTATCTGGAAAAAATTATAGAAATATTGGAGAAAAATGATTTTAATTTGCTTTTCCCTCAGGGGGTAAAACAACTAATACCCAATTATTCAACATTCCCTTCTGAGGAAATTTTTGAAAAAGCAGATCTTATTGTGGTTCTCGGAGGGGATGGAACCTTTTTGAGTGCGGCTACAAGAGCTGCCGAAAAGGAGATACCAATTTTAGGTATAAATATGGGTTTTCTTGGTTTTCTTACAGAATTTACAAAAGAGGAGTTTATTAATTTTATTCCACTTTTAAAGGATAATAAGGTTAGCATAGGAGAAAGGTCTCTTCTTAAAGTTAAATTTAATTCAAAAAGTTTTATTGCTTTAAATGATGTTGTCTTCAGTAAGGAAAAGATAGCGAGAATGATTTTTTTAAAAGTCCTTGTAAATGATGTTTTTTTCTCCAATATTAGATCCGATGGCCTTATTATTTCAACTCCGACAGGCTCCACCGCATACAATTTATCGGCGGGAGGACCCATAGTAACTCCGGTAAGTAATAATTTGATAATTACTCCGATATGCCCCCATTCTCTCACATTAAAACCTGTTATTGTCTCTTCCGGATGTAAGATAAAGGTTGAGGTGATAAAAGGAAATGATACTTTTATCACAATTGATGGCCAAAAGGGAGTAACAATAAATGAAGGGGACATAGTTGAGGTCTTTGAGGATGAAAAAAAGCTTAAAGTGATAAGTAATCCGAAAAGAGATTATTTCAGCATTTTAAGAGAAAAGTTAAAATGGGGATAAAAGAGATAAATCAATTTTTACCTGCTTTTCATTATGGGGATGCCATTGGGTTTGAAGCTTTAAGTCTTAAAAAGTATTTTTTGTCTGTCGGAATAAAGTCTGAGATATATGCCTATCATATGGATTCAGCGGTAAGTGGCGAAGCAAAATATTTTGAAGAGTATCAGGACAAAAATGATATAAAAATTTATCATTTTGCAATTCCGTCAGGTCTGACCGATTTTTTTATTTCTTCAAAGGGGAAAAAAATCCTTATCCATCACAATATAACTCCTTATAAATTTTTTTACAGGTTTAGAAAGGATTTATTCAGGATAGGTTATTATGGAAGAAAGGAGCTCAATTATTTGAAATCATCCATAAATCTTGCGATAGGGGATTCCGAGTTTAACAGGAGAGAACTTGAAGAGATTGGATTTACAAAAACAGCTACATTTCCCCTCATGATAGATTTTTCCAAATACAAAAGAAAGCCTGTGCCCATGCTTGAAAAAATATTTAAAGACGGGAAATTGAATATTTTAACTGTCGGTAGAATTGTGGCGAACAAAAGGTATGAAGATATTGTTAAAATATTTTTTTACTTAAAAAAGTATGTTCATCAGGATTCAAGACTGATTATTGTAGGTAACACATCTGCGGATAAAAAATACTTTTATGCACTTTTGGATTATATAAACTTTTTTTTCCTGACTCCTAAAGATGTGTTCTTTACAGGCCATATTCCTTATGATGAATTATTAACATACTATCAAGTTTCGGATTTATTCATCAGTGCCAGTGAACATGAAGGTTTCTGTCTTCCTCTTGTTGAGAGTATGCTCTATAAACTTCCTGTTGTTGCATACAATAGTACAGCTATTCCCTACACTTTAGGAAAAGCCGGTGTGAAAATAAATACAAAGAATCCTGCTTTGGTCGGAGAGCTTCTTTATGAAATATGGAAAAACAGAGAATTAAATGCTAAAATAGTCTCCTTACAAAACGAAAGATTAAAGGAAATAAAAGAGGAAAGTTCTCCTCGGAATTTTTTAAAGTTAATAGAGGATATTTTATGAAAAAAATAGCAATTATTACTCCGATATTTGATCCTGAGAGTGATGATAGAAAGGTTAGAAATATTGTAAATCTTGCATTAAAACTTTTTCACCTGGGTAATAGGATCACAGTTTTTACAACCACCGCAATTAGTACAAGGACTTATAAATCGGTTTTTAAAAAGGGAGAGTTTATTTATAAAGGTATTGATATTTACAGATTTGAATCCAAAATAATAAAAGAGTTCGGTAACTTTCAGAGATTTACAAAATGGATTTTCTCCGGGCTTCATTCAAGAAGGGATGAATCAAATTGGCATAGACAGGCTGGACCTGTTGTTCCGGACCTTTTAAGCAGAGCGGTGGAATTGGAGGAGAACTTTGATTATTTTTTTATTTACGGGGAACACTCCTTCCTGAATTTTAATATTGCCAAAAGAATAAAAAAACCTAAAATTCTATTTATTCTGGATACAAATCCGGAAATAATGAATCTGGATATGTTCAGAGAAACTCTTGAAAATAGCACTGTTCTCGTTTTTTACTCTCAAGCTCAAAAAGAGCTTTATTTTAGAATTTTTAACTCAATTAAGGATAAAAAATCGTATATTATTTATCCTGTTACCGAAGAAAGGGTCAGAAGCGATGATACAACCAAATTTAAACTCAAACACAGGATAGATAATCCGTATCTGTTTTATTATGGCCCCTTAAACGAGGCATCAGGTGTAGGCAGGCTTTTGAAATACTATTTATACTATAAAAAATTGAATTTTGCTTCTCTTGATCTTCTTTTAATGGGCAGCAGAGAGATGCCTATGATAGATGATAATTCCATAAAGGTTCTTGAAATTTATGATGATAAGGCTGTTTTTACTGCTCTAAAAGGGGCATTATTCAGTATTCATCCGTCTCTTAGGGATATTTTATCCTATGATATGATGCTATCTTTGAAAGCGGGCAAGACATTCATTGCCGATACAAGAAACCAGAATTATAATGATTTTATAGAGAGAACAAAGGCAGGTATAGGTTACTCAAGCTATTTTGAGTTTCAGGAGAGTGTGAATTACCTTTTAAACAATAGAGCAATAAGATTAAAGTTAAACAGAAGAGCATACAATCTTTATAGAACCAGATTTAAGGAAGAGAATATTTTGGGAGATTTCCTCAAGTTTTTGGAGAATCTTTAATATGAAGTTAGGTTTTGTTGTTCAAAGATATGGAGAGGATATTATTGGTGGAGCGGAGTATCATTGTAGATTAATAGTAAAAAAATTAAAACCATATTTTAATATAGAGGTTTTCACCTCAAAAGCCAATGATTATATTACATGGAAAGATTATTATAAGGAAAAGGTCACATATATAGATGGAGTAAAAGTTAATAGATTTTCTGTAAAAAAGAAGAGAAATCCGGAGAAATTCGGAAGGATTCAGGAAAAGGTATTCAACAGAGAGCATACAGAGAAGGATGAATTAAAGTGGCTTGATGAGGAAGGACCAAACCTGCCATCTCTTATTAAATCTCTGGAAAAGAGAGAGGAAGAGTTTGATTTTTTTATCTTTTTTTCTTTTAGATACTATCACTCATTTTTCGGAATTAAAAGATTTGCAAAAAAGGCCATACTTGTTCCCACCGCAGAACCTGATCCCACCCTTCAGCTTAAAATTTTCAGACCTATTTTCCATCTGCCTCGTGGAATTGCATACAATTCGTGGGAGGAGAAAAGAATAATTAATCTTTTTTCCGGAAACTATGAAACATACGGAGAGGTAGTTGGGGTTGGTTCTGAGATTCCTTACAAATACTCTGCTTCTGATTTCAGAAAAAAATACGGAATAAAGGAAAAATTTGTATTGTATATAGGGAGAATTGATAAGAATAAGGGAGTAGACCATCTTTTTGATTTCTTTCTCAAATATAAAAGGGAAAATGAGGGAGAATTAAAACTTGTGCTTATCGGAAAGGAAGTTTATCCGATTCCTGAAGATAAGGATATTATTTATGTAGGGGCTGTCTCTGATGAGGATAAATACAATGCTCTTGCAGCTTCTGAAATTCTTATTATGCCATCTTTTTATGAATCACTTTCAATGGTTACCATAGAGAGCTGGGCTCTGAAAAAACCTGTTATTGTTAATGGAGGATGTCCTGTTTTAAAGGATCAGGTGATAAGATCAAAGGGAGGGCTTTATTATGAGAATTATTTTGAATTTAAGGAGGCTCTTGATTTTATACTGAAAAATGAAGAAATATATAAGAGAATGGGAGAGAATGGAAGAAAGTTTTATGAAGAGAATTACACCTGGGATAAGATTACCGGAAAATATTTTAAAATAATAGAAAATGCAAAAAAAGGATAGTTAATAGGAGGGGCATTATGGGTAAAAAAAGATTATTTACGTTTTTCATCCTATTTCTTTTTTTTAATACTCTGGGATTTTCTTTAACCCCTAAAAAGTTTGAAGAGCATCTTCTTAAAAAAGGAGAGATTCTTAAATATTCAATGAAAGTTAAGATAATTCCCAAACTCAATTTTCTTCAGGGAAATTTGACCATTAGCTTTGGTCCGATAAACAAAATAATTTTCCTTCTTGACAGAAGAGCGATGATTTCAAAAGTTTCAACAGGTTTGAGGGGTACGAGGATAACTGTTATATCGGATGAGAAGACTTTGAAAGGTTTAAATATTAACTATGAAGAGATGGATAAAGAAACACTCAAAAATGCGAAAGTCTATCAAGTTACTTTAGATGAGGAAAAAGATAAGTTTTCCCACCTTGATATAAGCTATAAGATTTTAGTTAAGGATAGTGGGAATAATATATCTTTTTCTCATCTGAAAAAAGAGGGCAGACCTGTTAGTGTAATTGACAGAAGGGGAATATTTTTAACTTTTGGTAACTTATGGTATCCTTTTGTACCGGGACATCTTGCAAAATATAATCTTGAAGTTAGTGTTCCCAAACCCTACAAAGTTGTTTCAGAGGGTATAATGGGTAGAAGTTCAGACGCATTTAACAATATATTTTTCTTTAATATAGATAATCCCATTGAAGGAATTGATCTTGCCGGGGGAGACTATATTATCTCTGAAGAGACGCACAATGGGATCAAAGTGGGAACATACTTTTTTATAAAGGAAGCGAATTTATCTCCTGTTTATCTTAAAAAGACAAAAGCATATATAGAGCTTTATGAAAAGATCTTTACCAAATATCCTTTTTCAAAATTTCTTGTGGTTGAAAACTTTTTGCAGACAGGGTATGGTATGCCCTCCTTTACCCTTCTGGGAAACAGAGTGATTAGATTACCCTTTATTGTGGATACCTCCCTGGGGCATGAAATTTTGCATAATTGGTGGGGTAACTCTGTTTATGTGGATTATTCCGGAGGAAACTGGTGTGAAGGTTTGACTGTGTTTTATGCGGACTATCTTTACTCGGATATGAAGGGAAAGGGTAAGTCGTATAGGTTTCAGATACTCAAGGACTATTATTCCTATGTTACTCCTGATAATGAGATAGCGATAAAAGATTTTAGAAGCAGGGTTGATGAAGCTACAAGAACAATTGGTTATGGAAAATCCATGATGTTCTTTTATATGCTCAGAAATCTTGTCGGAAAGGAAAATTTTGAAACAGGATTAAGAAGATTTGCTATTAAATATAAATTTAAGAGGGCATCTTTTGACAATATTAGAGAAATAATGGAAGATATTTCTGATAAAAACTTAGATAACTTTTTTTATCAGTGGATATATAAAAAAGGTGCTCCACAATTTAAAGTGGAATTTGAAAAGCAGTACAAAAGCGGTCAGTATTATATACTCAAGTTGAAAATTTCTCAAATTCAATCGGGTGAACCCTACATAATGGATGTCCCGGCTCTTATTGTGGCTGAAGACGGGAGTTCTACAAAACATACGCTCTCTCTATATGAAAGGGAACAGGAGGTAATTCTTCAGCTCACTAAAAAAGCTTCAGGATTTTACCTTGATCCGGATTATGAAGTGTTTAGAAAGTTATATGATCAGGAAGTTCCTCCTTCTATTTCACTCTTTATCGGTAAAAATAAGATTCAAATTAGCGGTGAAAAAAACAGGTTTGATAGTGAGATTGCGGACTCATTTCCAAATAAAAATTTTGATAAAAGCTCCACCAGAATAGTTGTTATAAACCCCAAAAAAGAGATTGTTCTTGAAAAGCTAAAGGAGTTAGGCTTTTCAGTAAGAGGAGAATCACTTAATATAGATGGTATGGAATATGATTTGAAAGACCTCAGTATAATTTTAACTACAAAGGAGGCCAGTGGTTTTTATATGCTCATTTCAACTTCAAATTTCAGTTTTCCTTCATCTTTACTACCTAAAATTATTCATTACGGAAAATATGGGCTTTTAATCTGGGATAAAAATCAGAATTTGATTAAAAAAGTTGAACTATTTCCTAAAAACTCACCCCTTTCTATAAAGTTTTAGATAAGTGTAGAATCTCTGCATATAAAATTTTGCTGTTCCTAAGATTTTTTAGTAAAGTTTAATTTTAGAATAAAGTTTTAGGATAGGAAGAAATTTTAATTAAATATATTTAAAAAGTTCCTTATGAATAAAGTGTCAAGACAAATAGTGTGTCGGCTATGGTTTTAAAACTTTTTTAAATATTTGAGGTCAGACTTAACCATCATCTTAACAAGTGCCTCAAAATTTACTTCAGGTTTCCAGGCAAGCTTTTCTTTCGCTTTTGAATAATCTCCCCATAAAAAGTGTACATCAAGAGGCCTGTAATAGCGTGGATCTATTTCAACTAAAACTTTCCCCGTTTTTTTATCCATTCCCTTTTCATTTATCCCCTCTCCTTTCCACTCTATCTCAATCCCGACTTCCTTAAAAGCAAGCTCAACAAACTCTCTTACAGAGTGGGATTCTCCGGAGGCAATTACAAAATCTTCAGGTTCCTTTTGCTGAAGAATCATCCACATTGCTTTTACATAATCTCCGGCAAACCCCCAATCTCTTTTTGCATCAAGGTTTCCCAAATAAAGCTTATCTCTTAATCCTAACTTTATCCCTGCAACTCCAAGAGTAATTTTTCGTGTGACAAAGTTTTCTCCTCTTCTCGGACTTTCATGGTTGAAAAGAATACCATTGCAGGCAAAAACTCCGTATGATTCCCTATAATTAACAGTAATCCAGTAAGCATAAAGCTTTGCCACTGCATATGGACTTGAGGGATGAAAAGGGGTTGTTTCTTTTTGAGGAAATTCATTGGTATTTCCAAAAAGTTCACTTGTTGAAGCCTGATAAAATTTTGTCTTTTCCTGCAAACCAAGTTCCACCATCGTGTCTAAAATTCTTAAAGTCCCAAGTGCATCCGAATTTGCTGTATATTCAGGGGCTTCAAATGAGATTCTTACATGACTTTGAGCAGCAAGATTATATATTTCATCAGGTTTTACCTTTGCAATTATTTTATATATTGAAGAGCTATCCGTCATATCTCCATAGTGAAGAAAAATTTTCTGACCCTTTTCTCTCGCTTTTTTTACGATAGGGTCTATTCTATGTCTGTTTACCAGTGAGCTTGTTCTTCTGACTATTCCGTGTACTTCATAACCCTTTTCCAGTAAAAATTCAGCAAGATAAGAACCATCCTGCCCAGTTATTCCTGTAATTAATGCTATTTTACTCATAGTATCCTCCTTTATTCAAGATCCCGGAGTAGATTTAAGATTTCCTCCTTATCCGGTAAGGAAGCATTGGTAAATTTTGTCGTGGCTCCCATGAAAATTAAAAGCTCTGAACCAATGGTTCCATTTCTATGTTTTGCAATTATAATTTCCGCTATGCCTGAAAACCTTGCTTCATTGGGAAAATATACTTCCGGTCTATAGACAAACATCACAAGGTCTGCATCCTGTTCGATAGCTCCCGATTCTCTCAAATCGGAAAGTCTCGGTCTTCTTGCTCCGGGTCTTGTTTCCACCGCTCTTGAAAGCTGGGAAATAGCTATAATTGGAATATCAAGATCTTTTGCTAACTCTTTGAGCCCTCTTGAAATAAGGCTCACTTCACTCACCCTCGATTCTGTAAACCTTCCGGCTTTTGCGAGTTGGATATAATCCACAATAAATAAATCACACTTGTTTATATCATAAAGCCTTTTAGCTCTTGCGCTTAATTCTACTATTGAAATTCCACCTGTTTCATCAATGAATATGTTCATATTAGAAATGGAATTGGCCGAATCAAAAATTTTCTGTCTCTCTTCCTTTGTGAGAATACCGTCTCTTATTTTATTTGAGAAAATACCGGAATCTATTGAAACCAATCTCTTGTAAAGTTCCTCTTTGCTCATTTCAAGGGAAAAAATTCCCACACATCCACCATTTCTGGCGACATTGTAAGCAATATTAAGAGCAAAAGCTGTTTTCCCCATACCAGGTCTTCCTGCAACAACTATCAAATTCTGCTTTTGAAATCCGCCGGTTCTATTATCTATATCTATGAAACCTGTAGCAAGCCCTGGCTTATAACCTTTTCTCTTTTTTTCCAGTTCCTCTAAAAAATCTTTGTGAATTTGACCTATATTGACAAAACCTTTTGAAACTCCACCCTCGGCGAGTTCAAGGAGTTTTATTTGAGCTTTATCCAATATTTCTTCCGGAGTAACTATTTCTTCTGTAACAGAAGTCATCAGTTCGTTTGCCAGATAAAACAGTTTTCTCTTTAAACTTTTCTCTTTTAAGATTTTTACATAATGGTCTATATTCTCAAGAACAGGAACACCATCCGTAAGTTCGGAAACATAGCTAAAGCCCCCTGCATCCTCTATAAGGCCTCTGTCCTTCAGATAATCAGCAAGGGTCACCAGATCACATCGGTTGTTTTCCTGAAAAATTTCCAATATTGCTTCAAAAATTATCTGATGGGTTTTTAAATAAAAATCCCTTTTCTCAAGATCTATAAAACTTCCGAAAAAAAGCTGATTGTTTTTTAAAACAGCTCCCAATACGGATTTTTCAGTAGTTATACTTGCCGGTAATTCCGGAACTAAATTTTTCTTTTTTCTTTTTTTGTTAGGACCCTCGGAAGATGAGGCCATTTTTATTCTTCTTTTTCTACATTTATTTTTAAAACTGCCTTTACAGAGGGGTGAATTCTTACCTCTACCTCATATTCTCCCAATTTTTTGATATGTTCATGCAAAAGAATATTCTTTTTATCAATCTCGATTCCCTCAGCCTTCAAGGCTTCCTCAATATCTGAGGATGTTACGGAACCAAAGAGAGTATCCTCTTCTCCGGCTTTCTTTTTAATGTTAAGAGTAATAGCTTCTATTCTGTTTTTCAATTCCTCTACAGTTTTAATCTCCTTTTCTCTCTCCTTTTCAAGCTTTTTCTTCTTTTCCTCTATCATTTTAATATTGCTCTTTGTGACTTTTAAGGCAACACCTTTGGGAATTAAATAGTTTCTTGCAAAACCATCTTTTACATTAACGACTTCTCCCTTTTTGCCAACATTTTCTATATCTTCCAATAATATAACTCTCATCTGCTCCTCCTATTTTACAATAAATGGTAATAGGGCCATATGTCTCGCCCTTTTGATTGCAATGGTAAGCCTTTTCTGATGATAATGACATGTTCCGGTAAGTCTTCTGGACATTATCTTACCATTTTCATGTATGTAATTTTTTAAAAGATTAACATCTTTATAGTCTATATACCACATATTGTGCTTACAAAACCAACAAAATTTCTTTTTTTGAAAGTAAGAAGATTTGTTTCCTCTTTTGTTTTGATTGTTTGCCATTTTGTCCTCCTTAAAACTCCATTGATTCTTCAGTCTTTTTAGCTCTTTTTTTCTCAAGCTTTTCAGGTTTTTTCAATTCCCTATCCAATTTGATTATAAGCCATCTGAGGATAGCCTCAGTGTGTCTCATTCTGGTTTCAAGCTCCAGGGGGATATGGGGAGGCGCAGAGAAATTCAGAAGTACATAAAAACCTTCTGTAAATTTTTGAATTTCATAGGCAAGGGTTCTTTTGCCCCAGTCTTCTTCTCTTGTAATTTCACCACCACCTTCAATAATAATTTTTTTGATGATATCAACTGTTTTTTTCCTTTCCTCTTCCGTGAGGTTAGGTTTGAGAATAAACATTAACTCATAATTTTTCATTTAATCCTCCTTATGGTTTTTAGCAGCCCCTTTTTCATTAAAAGGAGCAAGGTTTTTTCTTTTATTAAATTTTGTCATAGTTCTTTCTATTCCAATGCTCAATAAACTGACAATTATCTCCGGAATAGTGTCTATTGTTTTTTTTATTATCTTAAGCTCCTCTTCGGTGAACTCCGAAAGAACAAAGCTTGCAAGATCATAAACTCTTTCTCCATTGTTTATACCAATTCTCAGGCGGGGAAAATTCTCTGTCCCAATCTCATTAACAATTGATAACATTCCCTTGTGAGTACCTGCTCCGCCTTCCTTTCTTAATCTAATAGTCCCCAGAGGAAGGTCTATATCATCATAGATCACAAGAATATCCTCCGGAGAAACCTTTTTCTCATTCATCCACTTTCTTACGGATTTCCCGGAAAGGTTCATATATGTTATGGGTTTTATTAATAAATGCCTCTTTCCTTTGAAATTAAAGTCTCCGAACAGACTGCTGTTTTTACTCTTGTTTATTCGTCTATTAAAAGTTTCCGCTATTCTATCTATGGCCATATATCCTGCATTGTGTCGCGTATTCAAATACTCTTCTCCCGGATTCCCCAATCCAAATATAAGCACTTTCCGATCTTACTCTTCCTCTTTTTCACTCTTACCTTTCTCTTCAACTTCAGGTTCAGCCTTTTCTTCTTCTCCTTCAATTTCCTCTTCCTCTTCCTCAACCTCTTCTTCCTCTGCCTTGGTTGTTACTGTTGCAATAACAACGGATTCATCTGTCAAAAGTTTATATTTATCATCTAAATCTAAATCCGAAACTTTTAATGATTGACCTGAGTGGAGCTCACTAACATCAACCGTAATTTCTTCAATAATGTCTTTCGGTAAACAGATAAGGTCAATTTCTCTTGTGATAAAATCAAGGAATCCTCCCTCCTGTTTGACTCCAATAGGTGTTCCGACAAGATGAATGGGAACAGTAATCTCAACGGGTTTGTTAAAGTCAACTCTCTTAAAATCAACATGGATAATCTCTCTTCCCAAATAATCATACTGTAGTTCATAAATCATAGCATCATCAACTTTTTTCCCGTATTTAAGTTTTAGAGTTGTGTTAATACCCATCTTTGATCTTAAAACTTTTTTTACATCATCAAGACTAACTGTAATAGCAACACTGTCTTTGCCTTCCCCGTAGAGCACCGCGGGAAGTTTTCCCTGAGCTCTTAACTTTTTGGCTAACTCTTTACCTTTCTTTTCTCTTAGTTCAGCTTTAATTTCCAAATGTTCCATTTTTTACTCCTTTATAAAAATAATCTGCTTACAGAGGTTTCCTCATGAATACTCCTTATTGCCTCTCCAAGGAGAGGAGCTGTGGATAAAACCTCTATTTTTTTACATTTTTTTGTTTCCTCTGAAAGAGGAATCGTATCTGTAACAACGAGTTTTTCCAAGCCGGATTTTCTAATTCTTTCCAATGCCGGACCTGATAATACTGGATGGGTTGCAGCGGCATAGACTTTCTTTGCTCCTTTCTTTAAAAGAGCCTCTACCGTATTGGTCAGTGTTCCGGCGGTATCAACAATATCATCCACAATTATGGCAATTTTATCTCTTACCTTACCTATTATATGTCTTAATTCTGCTTTATTTGGTTCATACCTTCTTTTATCAACAATCGCAAGATAGGCGTTTAGTTCTTCTGCAAACATTCTTGCTCTTTCAACTCCTCCGGCATCGGGAGAAACCACTACAACATTTTCCTCAGGCATTATTTTTTCAAAATACTCTATAAGAATTGGGAGTGCCATAAGATTATCAACGGGAATATTAAAAAATCCCTGAATCTGAGGTGCATGTAAATCTATTGTTAAAACTCTATCGAAGCCACTTGCTGTTATGATATCAGCGACAAGACGACTTGAAATAGGTACCCTCGGTCTATCCTTTCTATCCTGTCTGGCATATCCATAATAAGGTATGACTGCGGTAATTCTTCCCGCCGAAGCTCTTCTTGCCGCATCTCCCATAATCAGAAGTTCCATAATATGAAAGTTCACATCTTTTGAAAGAGACTGAAATATAAAAATATCTGCACCTCTAATATTTTCAAGTATCTGATATCTAATTTCACCGTCTGAAAATGTTTTTAAAATCTGATTTCCGAGGGGAAGTTCAAGATAATCCGCAAGCTTTTCAGCTAATTCGGGATTAGAGGATCCGGCAAAAATTTTAATTTTTGTGTAAATCACTTTTGTACCTCTTTTAATTTATTAAAACTGGGGCGGGAGGATTCGAACCCCCGAATGTCAGGACCAAAACCTGATGCCTTACCGCTTGGCGACGCCCCAAAATTAAGAAAATACTCCTCTCTGTCTATTGCCCTATAAAGTTTTAATTCTTTATCATAGGTCCCGGGGATTTCATTTTTCTCTTTGAATCCAGCAAATATAGTTGCGCCGCTTCCACTCATCAAAACAAAATCACTCAATTTCAGCATTCTTTTTTTTACCTCTCCTAATTCAGGATATAATTTAAAAGCAAACTTCTCTAATCTATTAAAAAACTTATTAAATTTTCCTTCTAAAAAATGAGCATATATTTTACTTTTATCTCCATATTCTGTCAAGCTTTCATAAACCAGCTTTGTTGATACATTGATTTTGGGAATTTTTAATAAAAAGTATTCATAAGGAGTCTGAGAAACAGGAAACACAACCTCTCCTCTCCCCATCACAATGGCTGTCCCGCCAAAAAGAAAAAAAGGAACATCAGAACCTATATCTTTGGCTATTTCCCAGAGTTTTTTAAAGGAAAAATTTAAATTAAAAAGTTTGTTAAGCAAAATCAGAACAGCCGCCGCATTGGAACTTCCTCCTCCAAGTCCGCTTCCGGCAGGAATTTTCTTTTCTACATGAATCCTCACTCCACTTTCTATTCCCAATCTTTTAATAACTTTTACTACGGTATTGGTTTCATCAATATTTATATTTTTATCAGAAAAGGATATATCCGCATCACCTTTAATTTTTTCAACAATTATTTCGTCAGATATTGAAATTGTTTGAAACAAAGAGAAGATCTCATGGTAGGAATCCTTCCTTTTCCCCGTAATTTCAAGAAAGAGATTTAATTTTCCATAAGAAAGGGCCTTAATCTTTTCCATTTATACACTCCTTCAAGCTAAAAACCTCTCTGAAATCTTTAATATCCGGAGTTATATTCTCTTTTTTCTGATTTATCTTAAACTTTAAAAGTTTTAATTTGAGGAGAATTGGGCCTGATCTTATTTCAACCTTTTTAGGGAATCCTTTTTCGTAAGAGTCGACTTTTATCTTATCGTTCTGCTGCTCGAATGAAGGGTCATATTTAATACCAAGATAGTAAAGAAGCTCTTTTTCGGAAGCTTTTAAACTTATAAGATTTTTTAATATTTCAGAAACAGAACCTATATAAAAAGTTTTATTTCTTTTATTTACAAGGATATAGTTATCTTCATCCTTTTTAAAAAATTCCGCAAATTCTGTCATTGGGAAATAATAAAGCTTAAAGATGAAGTCTCCGCTATCACTGTAATATACCTTTATTCTGAAAGGAGATACTTTTCCATTGCTGTAAACCTTTGCAGAATAGAGTCCCTGAAAAGAATTTATCTTTGGGACAGCTTTTTTTAATATCTTGAGTTTTCTTAAAACATACGCCTGATTTCTAACAAACTTATCATAGGGGCAGGATGTTTTGCTTATTGCGCTCTCATAAAGAGCTTTTGCTTTCCTGTAGTTCTCAATTTTAAAGTATAAATCTGCAAGATGAAGCTTAATTTCCACATCCTCAGCGAGAATTGAAAGAGCCTCTTTAAAATAGTGCTCAGCTTTTTTATAATCTTCTTTCCTATAATAATAGTATCCAACAGTATCCTGAATTCCAGCGGACTTGCTTTTCTCTAATCTCTCAATCAAATCTTTTATATTCTTAACTTTAAAATTATGAATAAGTGCAAAATAGACATAATAGTTCAGGTATTTTAATCTTTCTAAATTCTCCTCTGCGGATTTTTTAAAATAATAAAAAGCTCTCTTAAATCTCCCCTTCCTCTCAAAATACCTGCCCCGAATGAAATAATAATATTGTTTATCAAAAAAGGAGGCAGGGTATGAATTAATAAATCTATTAATTTTTTCTATCCGATTATATTCAAAAAAGGATTTTACTGTAAAATCCGCAAGAGTTTTATCATCGCCCACTACCCTTTTTATTTTATCAACATCCGAATTCAGAAATATAAGATAAATTATTTTCTCCTTTTTTGAACTATCTTTTAAGAGATTAGTTATATTCTGATTGCCTGTCAAAAGAGCCGCTTTGAAAATCTTTAATTTAAGAGTTTCCGAAAGAATTTTAAAGTCCGGTATTTTTTTTAGCAAAATTTTGAGTTTATCTATGTCTTCTGATTCAAGATAGAATGATAGTCTGACATCAAATGAAAATATCTTTAAGAATTCAGGGCTTATGAAGGAGGGAAGTTCTTCTCTGTTCAGATAGTAAAAGGCCGGTCTATAACACCTCAGAGCAAAATAATATCTTGAGAGTAAATAATTTGTGAATGAAAGATCCTCACCCTTTATTAAATTATTTTTAAGTAGAATTAACAATTCTTTGAAATCTTTGTTATAAAAGAGAGAAAACAGATAAAATCTTTTTGCTGCTATGGAATTTTCAAAAAAATTTTTATCCTTTTTTATAAGTTCAATTATCCTTTTATAAGCTCCTATTCTAAATAATAATTTCAGAGACTTTTCTTTAATCTCCCTGTTCTTTAAATTAAAAAAGTTCTCCGCAAGAGCACTGTATTTTTCAGACTCCTTTAAGAGTTCCTTTTTTTTGAATGGGAGTATTTTATCCAGGATAAAGTTTGCAACCTTTTCCTTTATATCTGGATTTCCTATTTTTTTGAAGTTTTCCTCAAGCCAATTTAAATCCCGAACCACCAATTTTAACTGAGCTATCTCATCAAAGATGGCTGTTATATTTTTGTTTATTGAAAATGCTTTTGAAAGATAATCAATTGATTCCTTATATAAACCTGAGTACTTCAATGTTTCTCCATAAAAATAGTTCAACAAAAAATCTTCAGGATCTATTTTCAAATACAATGAAAGATACTTTTTCGCATTTTCAAGATCTTCTTCCTTATTCCCTTTCATGAATTTAAAAAAGTATGTTTTTCCTAAATCTTTTAATAATCGTGGGTTTTCATGGTTTATCTTTTCCGCTTTTTTAAAATATTCTATTGCTTTGTCATAATCGGTTAATTCGAGTTCTCCCAATTTTAAATAGTAGAAAAAGTCTTTGTTTTTCTCTTTTAAAAGTATTATTTTTGCCTGCTCAGGTTTGCCTATATTCTCGAGAAATGTTGCCCACCCATAATTAAAATAAATGTCAATGTTTTTTAAAGGAGAGAGCAAAAAGAGAAAATTTAACCACAGCACTATTTTCATATAGGAATTTTATCATAAATAGAGCTTATATTCAGCCTTATAGATTAAATCTTTTACAATTGCTTGCACTCTTACTATAGATTTAAAGATTTTTTCTCTTCCATCTTTTTTAATTTTTAATCCTGTTTTATTTTTACCAAAAACAATTTGCTGTTTTTGAAAAATTTCATAGATTGTCCTTTTTAGCAATTCAAGGACTTCTGGTGATATTGACTTTAATAGGTATAAATTATAAAATTCCCTATGAAATTAAAACCCTATTTAATATTCTTAGCTGGATGGCTTGTTCCGGGTTTAGGACATCTTTTAATGAAAAGATATAAAAGGGCAATAATTTTCTTTTTGTCTATTATGTCAATGTTCATTGTAGGGCTTTTAATTCACGGAAGATTCTTTGAGGATACAGGAGGAAATCCTCTTGCTCTGTTAGCATACTTTGGGGATCTTGGGAATGGAATCCTATTCATTATGGCTAAAAAATTTTCACTATTAAACGTAGATTTTTCGGCTTCAACATTTGAATATGGGACTGCCTATCTTGCCACCTCAGGTTTTTTAAATTTTATGGTAGCAATAAATGCCTATGATATAGCTAAAGGGAAGAAAAAATGATATTTAAAAGCCATCTGTTTTCCATGATTTTTTTTGCTCTGATAGTTTCTATTGTTTTTTCTTTTATAAAGGAAGAAACTTCTAAGAGAAGAATAAGATACGGAATAATCCTCTTTATTTCTCTTGTTGTGGGAGCGATTCTTTTTGGCTGGTTTATGTATATTGTCAGATGAAGTATCTGACACTTTCATTAATTATAGTTTATCTGATAATAATCTTTTATTTTTCTTCAATTCCTGTCCCGGAGCCTTTACGGAACAAACCTGACATTCTATTGCATTTTATTGAGTATGGAGGACTGGGTTTTCTCTTTTTTCTACACTATTCGGAGCTATTTAAGAAAAAGATTAATGGCTATACGATGATATTTATAATTATTTTTATTCTTCTGTATTCCATATCGGACGAATACCACCAGAGCTTTGTGCCCGGAAGATTTTCAGATATAAAGGATGTAATAGTGGATTTTATAGGAGGATGTTTTACTCTTTTCCTTTCTTCCTATATACGGACAGTGTTAAACAAAATTTAGCTTTTTCAGTAAAAAAAGTCAGCTCGAGGAAAGTTATTCTACTATGCTCAGAATCAAACTTATTTTGATTATGCGATTTTTAGGAAAAACCGATAAAATATTGAAAATAAGACTTATGAATGATATTATAAAGAACTTTCATAGATAAGGAGTAAAGATGAAGAGCAAAGAAAGACATGAAATCAAAGAGAATGAACTTGCCGAAATATTTAAGAAGTTAACACTTTTTCTTGAAGAGCATAAAAGAGAAGCAATGTATGCGGGGATTGCAATTTTGGCCATCTTGATTGTTTACCTTGGAGCATGGGCTTACAATTCGCTTAAACTTAGTTCTCAGAACAAGACTTTCAATAAAGAATTAACACTTTTAAATTCCGGGAAAAAAGATAAGGATATTATTTTAAAATTAGCGAAGAAGGGAGGGGTAGCAACTTACGGGGTCTTTGCATTGTCAGAAGAATACCTTCAAAAAGGAGAATATGATAAAGTTCTGGAATTTTTGAAGCAGGTGAAAAAGAGCTCCGGGGATATAAATTATCTCAAAGCGGAAGCAATAAAATTTCAAATAATGTATTCAAAAGGGGAATACGATAAAATAATAAACCTTTACAGAGCAAAGATTAAAGCATTGTTAAAAGAAAACAAGGAGTTTCCTGCCGATTTGATTATGTACTATGTGGCAAATGCTTATGAATTAAAAGGAGATAATGATTCAGCTCTGAAAATATGGACTGAAATCAAAGAAAAATTTCCCTATTCCTCCTATGGGATTAAAGCAAGAAGTAAATTAATCAGTCTTCAATAAAATAATAACAGATTATTCAAGCTCAAATTTTATTTCCACAGGTCCCTTTCCTATTCCCTTTAGAGTGTTGAGATAGGCTGAGATTATGTTTTTAAGAGCATCTCCTGTAAATTTGTTTAACACCACCTCTTCATTGTTTATGGTTATGGAGATTGGCTCTTTATCTTTAATATAAGAACATTTGTAAATATCAACCTTTTTATTTATCAATTTGAGACCAAATTCATAACAGGTTCTCTCATTGCATTTCCCACAGTTGATATTCGGAAGAAGAAAACCTCTTTCAACTATATTTTCAGCCACCTCATTAATATCATCAGGAGTCCATATTTTAACTTTACTGTTTTTTACAGGTTTCAAGGAAAAGTATCCTATTTCAAGACCATCCGATAATTTTTCAATATCCTCGATTTCATTTATACAAATTATTTTGGGTAAATTCTTTACACTTTTGAATCCTTCCACGATCAATATATCCGTATCAAGAGTTCTTACAATATCATTATAAGGGGTTTTATCTTTTTTCAGATTGAGTTCCGCATCTTTAAACAAACCAATGAGATTATCACTGAATTCAAAAAGCTTTTCACTGTCTTTTGATTCATCAAGCTTTATGGGACTTGAACTATGTTTTAT
Source organism: Candidatus Aminicenantota bacterium (assembly GCA_027031485.1). Classification (GTDB taxonomy): domain Bacteria; phylum Acidobacteriota; class Aminicenantia; order JAMOAD01; family JAMOAD01; genus JALXDT01. The sequence continues at coordinate 39,694 of JALVQI010000059.1, forward strand.
AACTGTTATTTTATAATTACCGATAGTTTTCAGTCTTTCCGTCAGTTTTCTTATAAGTGTTGTTTTCCCGCTATTTTTAAAACCAACAATTCCTATGCCTTTGATTTTTCTCATCTCATACCTCCGTTCGGGAGGAAATTATAATACAAAAGAAGCTTTTTTTGAATATAGCCCTTTGCGTCAAAAATAACCGTAAAGGTTGGTTAGAGAAAAAAAGAACACAAAAAATTTGTAAATATTGATTAATAGATATTCTAATGTTATATTTTCCTATGAAAAAAAGGACGGTCTTTTTTTTGTTATTTTTAAAGAAGAATAACTCTTTCTTTTTAAATCTTTTTAAACCAAACTATTAAAAGGAGATATTTATGGAAGAAGAAAAATTCACATTTAAGAAAATGTTCAAAGAATTAACTCAGCCGTTTGTGGATCTGTTTCACACCTCAAGGGCTCTTTTCGGAGTGAATCTATCCTATGTTTTAGAAGGATTGACATATTTCGGGGTGTTGAGCCTTCTTGCAATTTTTTATAATGATTATATAAAGCTCACAGATGTTCAGGCTGGCCCTATGGTTGGTTTTCTTACGGGAGGAATAACCCTTGCGATGCTAATTTTAGGGGCAACCGTTGACTGGATAGGTGTTAGAAAATCTCTGTTGGCAGCCATCTCCTTTATGCTCATAGGTAGAATTTTTCTAACACTTTCACCGAAATTGGGCTCGCCCGGACTATGGCATTCAGCCCACTGGATATCCCTTGGAGGACTTTTGGGAATAATCATAGGATACGGGATATATCAGCCTGCCGCCTATGCAGCTGTAAAAAAGTTTACCACTCCCAAAACTGCTGCAATGGGTTATGCAATGCTCTACGCCCTTATGAATTTGGGTGGTTTTTTACCGGGTATTATTTCCCCTCCCATAAGAAGGGCATATGGGATATTAGGTGTTTACTGGGTCTATGTTGGAATAACAGCAGTGGAACTTATAGCTGTCTGGTTTATTATTACAAAAAAAGCCGAGAAAGAGGCTGAAGAGGAGGCGATGGCTGAGAAAGAGCAGGAAAAAGAGGAAAAGGATGAGATGGCTGATATGAGCTTTAAAGAGAAGCTTGTTTACTATGTTAAGCATTTTCCTTTAAAGGATATGAGATTCTTATTTTTTATTTTCATCCTTATTCCTGTTCAAACCCTTTTTGCCCACAATTGGCTGACCTTACCCCAATATACAAGCAGAGCCTTTTCAGGCTTTGTTCAAAAGAATTTTGAATTTTTTGTAAACCTGAACCCTATTTTAATCTTTATTTTAACACCTCTTGTAGCAGCTATTACAGTTAAAAAGAATACATACAATATGATGATTGCCGGAACCTTTGTAATGGCTATACCAACATTTATTCTTGCTCTGGGCCCAAACCTTTATACACTTATGAGCTATCTTATTTTAATGACTATAGGTGAAGCCATGTGGCAGCCGAGATTTTTGCAGTGGGTTGCGGAGATTGCTCCAAAAAACATGACGGGGATTTATATGGGGATCGGACAATTTCCATGGTTCTTGACAAAAATTATAACAAGCCTCTATTCCGGGTGGTTTCTTGAACATTATTGTCCTGCAAACACACCGATAAATCAGCTTCATACTGAGAAGATGTGGTTTATTTATGGGCTTATAGCAATAATATCTCCAATCTCACTCTTTCTTGCAAGAAAATGGATGCAGAAGGGATTTAAGACCAAATATCAGGAAAATCTGTAAAAATATATTCTGATTGCTGTTATTATAGCTACAATGATTAAAAAATATCCGTAGAGTTTTTTTAGCTTTTTTGTTTTTAGATGGGTTGAAATTCGGCTTCCTATCTGAGCTCCCATAAATACAGGGATTGAAATTAGAATTATAAATTGCCAGTTCACATGGCCGACAGATGCATGCCCTACAAAGCCCGCTGCAGCTGTAAGGCCTACCATAAAGGCACTGGAGCCCACGGCAACTGACATCGGAACACCGAAAATAAACAGCATTATGGGAATTTTAAGCACACCTCCGCTTATCCCCACCATACTTATCAGTGTTCCGACAATAAACATTATAGGGAAAACACATCTTAAATCAAGATAAAGTATCTTTCCTTCCCATTCCCTTTTCCAAAGGAATTTTGATTTTGAGCTATTTTCAGGATAAGAACATGAAAAAATATTTCTTTTTATCGGATGGATTAAGAGATAAGCGGCTATTATTATAAGGGTTAACAGTATGAAAGTAAGAAATTCGGAAGAAAAATAGTGAGAGAGGATTCCTCCCAAAAAAGCACCCAAAGTTGTGGGTATTTCAAGCATAAGTGCAAGGGGCATATCCACTCTGTGCTCTTTTCTGAAAACAATAGTGGCGGAGATAGAAGTGATTATTATTAAAAAGAGTGATATTGAAGCAGCCTCTTTAAATGGAATCCCCACCAGGATTTGAAAGGGGGTATAAAGCACACCTCCACCTATCCCGAAAAGAGAAGCAATCAAAGAAGCCAAAAAGAGTATAATCCCAAGAAGAGTATTCATAATGGTTTTCCGCTTTTCTTAATATCCCAAGCCTGCCGGACAAACAAAAAAATAGCTGATTCTGAAATTACCTTCATACCTTTATTATAAATCCATTGTCTATTTTTTAAAATTAAAATAATAATTTGGCATTGAGCATTGGGCTATGAGCACTGAGCAAAACATTAATATAGCTTTTAGCATTGAGCATTGAGCTTTGAGCTTTGAGCAGGCTACGAAGGAAAGTTTCATATTGCTTGTAATTAATAGTTTTCTTGTTTTATTATGATATGTTTTAATTTAAAAAAACAGCAAACCGCGATAAATATTTGTAGGGGCAATTCATTAATTGCCCCTACAGTTAATTAATACAATAAGAAACAACAATAAACAAAACGCTAACAACTCCGATTCACTATTCACCATTCACAATTCACGATTCAGCTCAATGCTTGATGCTCAAAGCTAATAAGAGCCTTTTTTATAGATACAATACCATATAATAAAACAGGTTTTATTTACTTTTATCCAACCACAAAAAAACTAAATATTACTCATGATTTACTTAATCTTTATGGTACTCATTGGAGATGTAAAATAGAACTTAAAGATTTAATATTATTTTATAAAAATCCTTATATTAATTTAGAAACACTTACTTATTAAAAGGAAGAAGGTGATTTATTAATTAACAACAAAGAAGGATAAAAGCTTTGTTTGGAAAAATTTAAAAATCATCACTTTTCAACAGCCACTTCCACAGAGGGATAAATTTTATATTTTTATCATCTGTTTTCAAAATTTCTTCTCTGTTTTCCGTTAAAATAAATCCTTGTTTCACTTTAAAAATCTCCATTGCGGATAAAAGACTTTTTATTTCCCTTTTAAGGGTTTTTTGATCATTTATATTATAACTAACCTGAATAAGCTCGTTCCTTTCATCTCCTTTTGCGATAAAGTCAACCTCTTTTCCGTTTTTATCTTTAAAATACAGAACCTCTTTTCCTCTCCTTTTTAATTCTGTGAAAACGATATTTTCGTAGAGCTTTCCGACATCCTGAGAAGAGGAAAATTTAAGAGCATTTATGAATCCATTGTCAACAATATATATCTTTTTTATTCTTGTTTGAGTTTCCTTTATTGAGTGAGAAAATCGCGGAACTTCAAAAAACAGATATGCTGAGGTTAAATAATCTATATAATTTTTTACAGTATGAACACTTCCCAAAGAATAAATATTTTTTATTCTATTATAAGAAAATTCGGATGATATTGTAGATAACAGAAAATAGGAGATCTCTTTAAATGTTTTTGTCTCTCTTATGCCATATCTTCCTATGACATCCTTTGTTATAACATCCGAAAAAAGATTTTTTAGTAAAAAGAGAGTTCCGTATCTTACTATTTCAGGAAAGCCTCCGTTTACAATATAATCATCAAAATGTTTTCTGATTAATGCTTTTATTTCCTTTTTGTAGATTAAATTCTTATCCCGAATATTAACATTTTTAAAAGTCAAAAATTCTCTGAAGGAAAAGGGATAAATTTCAACCTCAACATATCTGCCGGTTAAACGGGTTGAAAGTTCTGAAGAAAGCAATTTTGCATTGGAGCCAGTAATAAAAATTTTGTATCCTTCATTGTAAAGTCTTGAAACGAAAAGTTCCCAGCCCTCCAAATTCTGAATTTCATCAAGAAAAATCACCTTTTTTTCACCAAATAGAATTGAAAAAATTTCCATTACTCTGTTCATATCCTCAATTGTAAGAGAAATAAGTCTTTCGTCATCAAAGTTCATATAGTAAATTTCATTATAATCATAATACTTTTCCACTATCTGAGAAAGAAAAACGGATTTTCCGGATCTTCTGTGTCCTGTAATTACAACAATATGTTTAACTTTTATAAGAGGTGATATTTTTTCCAATTCCTCTCTTTTAATATTTTCAGGAGAGCTTTTGATTAATTCCTTTTGTTCCAATAATATCTGTTTTAAACTTGTGTCATCTATCATACCAATCTCCTTTTACTGCAATTAATGCTATCATATATTGCACTATAATGCAAATAATACTTAAGAGTATTTAAAACTGCATCATGGTAGCCCTAACTGCTTAGTATTAACATTTAATAATATTATAAGGGGAATTCAACAAGATAGCCCTGAGCATTGAGCTATTCACAAGGAATGTGACTAATTTCCTGTTAGCGATTATTCATTTTTAAAATTTCAAAATAAAAAAAATAAACACCTATATATATTGTAGGGGCGGACCTATGTGTCCGCCCGCCACAGAATACTGATATTTTGTAAACAGGTAAACACATAGGTTTACCCCTAAAGTTATTCACATTTAATAATATATGTAGGGGCAATTCATGAATTGCCCTGCTATCAATTTTTTTTATTTTACAAAAACCACATTTTTTTTTATAATGTTTATTAGTAATGTAAAGAGGGATATGATATGAATAAAAAGATTTTGTATTTA
>JALVQI010000060.1 GCA_027031485.1 Candidatus Aminicenantota bacterium
ATTGATTCAAATCTTTATTTATCAATAATGGCAGATAATCAATCCAGTATCCCAATATTGTTTTTGATTTACAAACAGGGCATTTTCTACCTTCAATAATTAAATCCTCTTTGTAATTCTCTTTTATGTTTTCTTTTTTAATCCTTATTATTTTTTTATTAATATCAATTTCTATATGACCATCTTCTATTTTTATGACTCCTGCATTGTTTAATAAAACAAAATCGGATATAGGATTTTTCCAAGTTCCGAAAAATAAATAATTATCACTTTTTTTATTCATCATTTACCCCCCCATGAAGACATGTCCCATAACAAAACAAAACTCCTGAAGCTGTATAAGCGGAAGTTCCTGCTCCTATAACACTTAACCATCCCCCTAAAACTCCAGCCTGCGCCCAAGTAGTTGCTTTTATTCCACTACCGTATTGATTTGCCCAATAATAAAAAGATCTTCCTCCATGCCAGAAATTGCTAAAATTGTACCCTATTTGTTTTGGTACAAAGCTAAAATTTCCCAACATTCCTAATGTGTTAGATAAATCAAAATCTATCCCTCTTTTTTTCATACATCTATTTACACAATCCCAATAACATTCATCTTTTTTCCTGTTTCCTTTTATAATTTCATTACGAACTCCTTCTGACACAAAAATCCATATATCTAATAGTTTATTTAAATCCAATAACATATTACTATTTGTCCCTGAATGAGGAGCATTATAACCTTGAATCCAAATCATTAGCCCCCGGGGATCAACATAATTCACGGGGTTATTCCCGAAGGCTCTGTAAAGATTCAATCCTCCCGCTATTCCTATGGGATCTTCTGTTGTGAATCTTCCTGTGTTGGGATCATAATATCTGTTGTAATAGTAATAAAGGCCTGATTCTGAGTCATAGTATTTTGATTGGAAAGTTATGTGGGAGCCTATAGGAGATTCGGAGAGAGGGTTACCTGTGTCATTGAATATTTGAGGTGAGCCGTAGATATCGTATTTGTATCTTTCGATTATATTACCGGAGCTGTCTGTTATGGCGGTTATGTTTTCACTCCTTCTGATGTTTTATATCTTTATCCTTTTCACTCCCTCCATTCTTCCATACACAAAATATAACCCCTCCCTTGAATCTCATGACATATTTTTCTTTATAACTGACTCCTAATCATCAATTATTTTTTATCTCCTCTTTAACCTCCTCTTTTATCCTCTTCACCTCCTCCTCACTTAGACCTGTTACTTCTGATATCAGCTTAATATCAAGACCTCTCATCAACATATTCTTAGCTACTTTCTTTGCTCTCTCATATTCTCCCTCTTTTACACCTTCCTCATACCATCTCATTCCCAATGTCCTCATTATCTCATCACCTCCACTTAATTAGCCCTAAGCATTGAGCTTTGAGCAATGAGCTTTTTTTTCTTTTCACGATTTATCATTCCCGATTCACCCTTTACAATTCACAATTCACGACTTTTCTTGTCTTTACAACTATATCCGAAAAGGAACCTTCCATAGCCTCTGATACATAGCCCGTAGGGTCTATGTCAATCTTTTCAAGTTCTATGTTATTTAACAAATCCTCGGGAAGTGCTATTGTAAGAAAGCTTTTTATGGTGTTTTTATCGCTGAAAAGTTTTTTGAAAAAACTATCATGTGCATTTTTTATTTCCTGTTTTCCCATGTTTGATCACCAATATTATAATAGAAATAATAGGGTGATTTGTCAAGAATTTTTGAGCAACTTAATAGCATCAAGCTTTGAGCTATCAGCAATTCTCGCTCAGACATGCTACCGCCACTTATGCTTTTTTCAACTTCGGCAAATTGTTTATTCATTTTATTTATTTTAGTTTTTTTATTTATAATTATCTTAATTTATCCCTTAATATAAATTCCCATATTATTTCACTTACTTTCTCTC
>JALVQI010000061.1 GCA_027031485.1 Candidatus Aminicenantota bacterium
GCTTTGTCAAGAGCTTCAACAGGACCTGAACCATCCGCTGATGTATGGTCAAAAGTCTCTTTTATTCCAAACTCTTTCGAAATTTCCTTCGGTACAACCCCTTTTATTATTGCTTCTGATTTGGGAACTCCGTTTTCAGAATCTTTCCAGACAAATACTCTGAAACCTTTAAGATCAAAGTATTTTTTCACCTTCGAGGTCAAAGATTTAAACAGAAGCTCAAAAGAAGCTTCCGCACCTTCAAAATAGTATCCTTTTGATTCCATATCTTTCACTCTTTTTAAGATGTCTCTTACAACAGGAGAATTTTTATCAACTTCAATACCCAATTCTCTGGCTTTTTCCAGCATGTTGCTCTTACCTGAAAGCTCTGATATCAATATTTTTCTTTTATTGCCAACATCTTCCGGTCTGATATGTTCATATGTTTTTGTATTTCTTCTCACTGCGGAAACATGTATTCCTCCCTTATGTGCAAAAGCATTCTCTCCCACAAATGGTAAGTTTGTAACAGGAGCTCTATTTGACAGCTCTGAAACAAATCTTGAAACAAATGTAAGTTTTTTAAGGTTTTCCCCGGGAATTGTTTCCACCCCCATTTTAAAAAAAAGGTTGGGGATAACACTGCATAAATTGGCATTACCGCATCTTTCTCCGATTCCATTTATGGTTCCCTGAACCTGTATAGCACCATTTTTCACAGCAACAAGAGAATTTACAACAGCCATATCAGAATCATTATGAGCATGAATTCCAAATGGAACATTTATTTGTTTTTTTGTATTTTTTATTATATCCTCCAGTACAAACCATGGAGTACCTCCGTTTGTATCTGCAAGAACAATAATATCTGCCCCTCCTTCTTCAGCGGCTTTAATGGTTTTTATGGCATAGTCAGGATCACTTTGATAACCGTCAAAAAAATGCTCTGCATCATATATCACTTCATCAGCATATTTTTTAAGATATTTTATAGTTTCGTAGATCATATTAAGATTTTCTTTGAGTGGTACTTTCAATGCCTTTTCGACATGAAGATCCCAGGATTTTCCAAAAATCGTGAATACAGGTGTTTCCGAAGCAATTAGAGTTTGAATATTTTTATCATCCTCTATTTTCAAAAAGGCTCTTTTTGTTGAACTGAAAGCTGAAATCCTGCTGTTTTTTAATATAATGTTTTTTATATTTTTAAAAAAAGCTATGTCTTTGGGATTTGAACCAGGCCAGCCTCCTTCTATGTAATCAACCCCAAGGTCATCAAGAACTTCGGTAATTCTTAATTTATCATCAAGAGAAAAGGAAATACCCATACCCTGGGAACCATCCCTTAATGTTGTATCAAAAATTTGGACTCTTTTTTTATTCATTCATCCCTCCGCAATTATACTCTTTTGTAAACCGCTCCTTTATCAGCGGAACTAACAAAATGTGAGTATCTTCTGAGAATATTGTTTTCCTCTTTCAAGTCAAATTTATTTATTCTTGAAAATCTTTCCCTTATTTCATCCTTACCTAACAGCAAATTCAGCTTTCTATTTTTAAAATCTATTTCAATCGTATCTCCGTTTTCAACTATGGCAATAGTCCCTCCTTCCGCAGCCTCGGGAGAAATATGACCTATCACTGCACCTTTAGAACCTCCAGAAAATCTTCCGTCTGTTATAAGAGCCACCTTTTCGATTAACCCCATCCCAACCAGAGCAGCAGTAGGGGATAACATTTCCCTCATACCCGGGCCTCCTCTGGGACCCTCGTATCTTATTACAACAACATCTCCCTCTTTCACATCGCCCGCAAGGATTCTTTCCGAAGCAAGCTCTCCATCATCGAAAACAACTGCTTTTCCTTTAAAATAGAGCATTCCTTCCGGTACTCCCGACAATTTTGTAACAGCTCCGTTTTCAGCAAGATTTCCGTACA
>JALVQI010000062.1 GCA_027031485.1 Candidatus Aminicenantota bacterium
TTGTGATAACATTGTATCTTGATATCCCATGGGACACCTCCTGTGTGGATTTTTTTGTAAATACTTGTATATTATACATCTTCACGCGGAGGTGTCCCAATCCTCTGTTTTTTTCCGGACACTACTGTTCTATCCCATTTTTGCTTGACTGAAAATATTTCTATGTTAAAATAAAAATTTAAAAAAGGAGGTAAAAATGAGAAGAATTAGTAAAATCGCCCCTCAGTGGTGGGATTATACCACCCTTGATGAAGAAATTTTAAGAGATGCTGCAAAATTAACGGTAAAGGATGTGGAACAGCTTTCAAGACCGGGTTTCACTGTTAAATTCTATGATACAAGAGAATCCTTTTATTTGGCCGAAGCTCTTGAATATATACATGCATGGAAACAGGCAACAGATAGTGAACCGGCAGGAATTGTTGGCCCAATCGGTCCTACGGAACAACTTCCTTTAGTTGCCCAGATAGTTAATGAAATCGGGCTTAATTTAAAGAATGCACATTTCTGGGGCATGGATGAATGGGTTATAGACGGAAAAGAGGTTAGTATTGAGCATCCTTTGAGCTTTGCAAAAGCTGATATGGATCTTTGCTTTAACAGAATAGATAGAAAGTATGCAATGCCTGAAGAAAACATTCATTTTCCAAGCGTTGATAAAATAGAGGAATATTCAAAAAGCTACGATGAAATAAGAGTTGTCCTGATGCAGGGTGGTCAGGGTGAAGTTAAGCATTGGGCTTTTAATGACCCCTTCAAAAGAGAAGGAAAATATAAGGATAATCCTCCAACTCCCGAGGAATATTTAAAATTAAAAACCAGAGTTGTCGACTTACATCCTATGACACTTATTCAGAATGCCAGAACTTCTGCAGGTGGAGTGGTAAGCGATATACCAACGCAGGCAATTACAGTGGGACCGGTAGAAACATGGAAAGCTGAAAAGGTTTCAATCTGGCACTATGGAAATCATGATAATCCTTTTGGAATAAGACTTACAGCATTTATGATTTCAAAGAAAATACCTGATTCTTCAGTCCCAATGTCATTATTAGCTCTCCATCCAAATGTCCAATTCAATATTTACAGACCTGGATTAGGAGAAGTTGCAGTAGAAATGCATTGATTCAATAATAATAATTCATTTACGGAGGTTTAGATGATTGTCTTAGCAGCAGGGGCTCATCCAGATGATATTGAGTTTATGATGGGCGGTACATTCATTAAATTAAAAGAAAAAGGATTGGAATTACACTATTTGAATATAGCAAATGGAAGTTGCGGAACTCAAGAGTATTCAAGAGAGGAGATAATAAAAATAAGAAGGGAAGAGTCTATTAATGCAGCAAAAATAGCCGGAGCCATTTATCATGATAGCCTCGTTGATGACCTTGAAATATTTTATACTCAGGATTTGATTAGAAAGGTGGCAGCAATAGTCAGAGATGTAAAACCGGATATTATATTAATGCAATCACTTGAAGATTATATGGAAGATCATATGAATGCCGCAAGGGTTCTTGTAACAGCAGCTTTTGTCAGAGGTATGCCAAATTATGCAACAAATCCTCCCTTTCCCCCTATAAACAAAGATGTTGCTTTATACCACAGTTTACCTCATGGATTAAAAACTCAGATGAGAGAAACCGTTTACCCTGATTTTTATATAAATGTTGAAAATGTGTTAGAAAAGAAAAAAGAGATGCTCTCTCAGCACAAAAGTCAGAAAGATTGGCTTGATAAAAGTCAGGGGATGGGATCCTATGTAAAAACAATGGTGGATATGACTGAGGAAATAGGGAAAATGTCAAAAAAATTCAAATATGCAGAAGGATGGAGACTTCACAATCACCTTGGATACTCATCAAAAGAAATCAACCCTCTTTGTGAAATATTAGAGGAGGATTGTCTTATCGTAAAATAGAATAGGTAAAGCCAGGAAATCCATATGAAAAAAATACTTTTTTTTGTAATCTCAAGTATTATTATTCTGAATTTTTCTCTTTCAGAAACACAGCTAAATAAAAAACAGTCTTCCGTTGAAAAAAGAATCAATAAAATTCTATCAAAAATGACTCTGGAAGAGAAAGTCGGGCAGCTTGTTCAATTCAGTCTTAGTGGCTCCGGAAAAGAGTATAAGGAGAAAAAAGAGAAATACTTAACTCTCATTAGAAAAGGGTTAATTGGCTCTTTTATAAATGTAAAAGGAGTAAAAGAGAGAAATTCAATACAAAAGGTCGCAGTGGCAGAAAGCAGATTGGGTATTCCCCTTATTTTTGGAATAGATGTTATCCACGGTTATAGAACGATATTTCCCATACCCCTTGCGCAAGCAGCTTCATGGGATCTTGAACTGGTTAAAAAATCCGCAAGAATAGCTGCGATAGAGGCTACGGCAGGCGGTATAGATTGGACCTTTGCCCCAATGATTGATATTACAAGGGATCCAAGGTGGGGAAGAATCGCAGAAGGTTATGGTGAAGATCCATTTTTAGCTTCAAGGATGAGTTTTGCAGCAGTAAAAGGATTTCAAGATGAAGATATCTCCTCCCCTACCTCCTTAGTGGCGTGCTTAAAACACTATGTTGCCTATGGAGCTGCAATCGGAGGAAGGGACTACAATAGTGTTGATATATCTGAAAAAACCTTGAGGGAAATTTACCTGCCTCCTTATGAAGCGGGAATTAAGGCAGGTGCACTAACTGTGATGTCAGCTTTTAACAGCATCAATGGAATCCCAGCTTCAGCAAATTCTTTTACTTTAAGAAAAATCCTGAAGAATGAGTTTTCTTTCAAAGGCTTTGTTGTGAGTGATTGGGAGTCAATAAAGGAAACGATTAATCACGGTTTTTCAAAAAATGAAAAAGATGCAGCTTTAAAAGGATTAATTGCCGGAGTTGATATGGATATGGTAAGCGGAGTTTACTTAAAATATTTACCGAAATTAGTAAGGGAAGGAAAAATTGATGAAAAAATTTTGAATGATTCCGTAAAAAGAGTTTTAAGAGTTAAAATATTAAAGGGGCTTTTTGAAAATCCTTACAAGAATGAGAAAAGGGCCGATGAAATTTTAACAAACGAAAAGAGAAATTTTGAAAGAAAGGTTGCTCAAAGGTCAATTATTCTTCTTAAGAATAAGAACAATGTTTTACCATTAAAAAAATTTCCTGAAAAAATAGCAGTTATAGGACCTCTTGCTAAAGACAAAAAAACTCCTCTCGGTTGTTGGTCTTTATACGGAAGATCGGAGGATGTTATATCTGCTTTTGAGGGAATAAAAAATAAAGTTAAGAATAGGGCAAAAATTTTCTATTCAAAAGGAAGCGAAATCCGTGGTTTTATAAAAGGTGGAATTGAAGAAGCAGTAAAAATCTCAAAGAACGCAGATATCGTTTTACTCTTCTTAGGAGACAATATCTCAGGAGAGGATGCCTCTTTAGCTCATCTAAAACTTCCCGAACCTCAATTAAAGTTGATTAGAGAAATTTCAAAAAATACCAGGTCACCGATCATTACTATTATTATAGATGGTAGACCCCGTCCGATTAATTCTATTATTAAATATTCTGACGCTGTTTTGCTTGCATGGTATCTTGGAATAGAGTCAGGGAATGCAATAGCTGATGTCTTGTTTGGAGATTATAATCCTTCCGCAAAATTACCTGTAACAATTCCCAGAGCAATTGGCCAAATTCCGATTTATTATAATCATGAGAATACCGGAAGACCTTTAATTAAGAATAAACCAGGGAATTTTTCAAGATACAGGGATGAATCCAATGAGCCACTCTTTCCTTTTGGTTTTGGACTCAGTTATACAAAATTTTCATACAGTAATCTTAAAATAAGCCCTGAAAAGGCTCACTCCAATGGAAAAATAAAAGTCAGTGTTAAAGTTAAAAACACGGGTAATTATGATGGAGAAGAAATAGTTGAACTTTACATAAGAGATCTTGTATCAAGTATAATAAGACCTGTAAAAGAACTTAAAGGATTTAGAAAGATCAAACTAAAAGCCGGTGAATCCAGGGTTATCTCTTTCATTCTTGATGAAAAACTATTGGGTTTTCACTATAAAGGTAACAATATAACCGTAGAACCCGGAAAATTCAAAGTCTGGGTGGGTCCCAACAGTCAGGAAGGTCTTGAAGGTGAGTTTACTATTTTAGAATAGATATCATAAATATAAGGAGAATGAATTGCCTAAAAAAAGACTAAAAAAAATTTTATTCTTTGTTTTTATCATTCTTACTTTCACCTCTAATACATTATTTTCTTTAACCACTGAAGAGATAAAAAAGAGAATTAAAAAAGGTTATGACACTACAGGCATTATTCTGAAAATCGGAAATCAAAAACAGCTTCTTTTTGATAATTATATTATTGAAGATATATGGAACATTGAGAGACATCTTAATAAACCTCAAAGATATCCTGAAAATCCAATCATACATTTTGATAGACCCTGGGAAGAGTGGAATGTTCCGGGAGTTAAAAGTGGAGGTCCAGCAGTCTCAACTGTTTTTTATGATAAAGAGGATAAACTATTTAAGATGTGGTATACTGTGTTTAGAATTCTCAACAGGAAAAAACCTTATCTTTACACATACTGGACAGCTTATGCTTATTCAAAGGATGGAATTAACTGGATAAAACCTAATCTTGGAGTTATAGAATTTAATGGTTCCAAAAATAATAATCTTGTTTATAAAGGAAGATTCTGGGCTTCCGGAAGAGTAGTTAAAGATTACAATGAAAAAGATCCAAAAAAAAGATATAAGTTCTATTACAGTGATGTTTACGGAGTATTACCACTATCTAAGATTAAAGCTGAGGATGAAGGTAAAAAGTGGACAGTGAAATGGTTTCAGGACAACTGGATTGATACGACAAATCTTGCCTTTTCACCTGATGGAATTCACTGGACTCCATACAAAGATAATCCGGTAGAGGTTTTCGGATTGGCAGATGGCCAGGGAGATGCTTTCTGGGATGACAGGATTAAGATGTTTGTCAGTTCAAGAAGGCCACTTGTTTATGCAGGTCCCTGGATGAGAAGAATAGCAATATCTTTTAGCAAAGATTTAATTCACTGGACATTTCCCAAAACAGTTATAATTCCGGATGAATTGGATACAATAGAACTTTATGATTTGCGTATTTTCCCTTATGAAAATATTTACTATGGCTTTCTTTCTATGTTTGATTCGGATAAAAAACAGAATATAGTTCAACAGCTTGTTTTTAGCAGGGATCTGCTCCACTGGGAACGCCTTGCAAAAAGAGAAGCTTTCATAGGACTTGGTAAAGAGGGAGAATTTGATGCAGGTATGGTTTCACCTGCAAAACCTTTAGTTGTAAAAAATAAGATATACATATACTACAGTGGTACTAATAAATCCCACAGCAGTTATTCTTCAAAAACAGAAATCGGTCTCTTAACTATTCCATTAGATAGATTTGTTGGAAGAAGGACTAAAATTCAAACAGATAAATTTGTAGACAGAAACGGAGATTTCAAAGTAGGGAAAAATCCTGAAGTGGGTGTTATTCTTACAAGACCATTTATCTGTGAAGGAGATACTCTTGAGATAAATTGCAAATGTCCAAAGGGAGTAATAAAAGTTGAAGTATTAAATACAACCGGAGAAGTTTATAAAGGATTTGGTAAAAATTATTCAATACCTTTTCATGGAGACTCTTTATCTCATAAGATGATGTGGAAAGCTCACTCTTTAAAAGAGCTTAAGGGGAAAGCAATCAGATTAAAATTTTATATGATAAATGCTGAGCTTTACTCCTTTAAAATCTCCTCAAAAATTAATAAATAGTAATTTTTTAATTTTTAGTCAAAAGTATAGTTTTTATTTTACTTCTCAATACCTTTCTTAAACGTATCTCGATTTATTGAAAACTTACAGTAAGTATAGTAAAATTTTACTAAGAAATTATGATTGTATTGAATTTTACTTTTTAAATGAATAAAAAAGGAGAAAATAGGTGAAAATCAGAATAGGTCTGGGATATGATAAGCATAAATTGGTTAACCCCGGAGAATTTATAATAATCGGCAATGTGAAAATTCCTTACAATAAAAAATTCGAGGCGCATTCAGACGGAGATGTCCTAATTCATTCCATAATAGACGCGATTTTAGGTGCAATGGGAAAAAGAGATATAGGTGTTCATTTCCCTGATACTGATTCTAAATATAAGAATATAGACTCTCTTATATTATTAAAAGAAACCATAAAACTCATGAAAAAAGAAGATTTCTTCATTGAAAATCTTGATTGTGTTCTTGTAGCGGAGGAGCCAAAGATTAATCCCTATATAGAAATGATGAAAGAAAAATTATCTCCTGTTCTTGAAATAGATAAATCATTAATCTCCATTAAGGCAAAAACAGATGAAGGCTTGGGAGATGTCGGAGAAAAAAGGGCTATAAAAGCTTTTTCAATTGTCCTTCTTAAATCCGAATAATAAACTTATCCGTTTCGGTAAGATTATTTTTGACGCAGAGGGCCTCATTCAAAAACCTTGCTTTTTTTGTTATTATAGATTATGAGTATTGAAGATAGTTTAAGGGAGTATTTGAATCCTCAGCAGGTGGAGGCTGTGCTTGATATAGAAAATCCTTTGTTGGTTATTGCCGGTGCCGGTTCAGGGAAAACAAGGGTTATAGAGTTTAAGACAGTTTATCTGATTGAAAAAGGGTTTCATCCTGAAAACATACTTCTTTTGACCTTTACGAGAAAGGCCGCAAGAGAGATGCTTTCAAGAGCATCCTCACATAATAAGACAATAAAGAAAATTGAAGGAGGGACCTTTCATTCATTTGCAAACAAAGTTCTCAGAAGATACGGACACTTAATCGGTCTCAATCCATCCTTTACAATAATTGATCAGCCTGATCAGGAATCCGTAATCGGAATAATTGTTGAAAAATTAAAATTAAAGGATAAAAAGGAGAGATTCCCCAAAAAAAAGACTATTCAGGAAATAATATCAAACTCAATAAACAGAAGAATCTCAGTAGAGCAAAAACTAAAAGAGGATTATCCGCAATTTTTACATTTAAAGGATGAGATAAATTCAATTAAAAGAGAATATCTTGTTTATAAAAGTGAGCACAATCTTCTTGATTATGATGATCTTCTTGAATTTTTAATCTTTCTTTTAAAAAAAGAGAAAAAGATAAAGGAGCTTTTATCCGACAGATACAGATACATAATGGTGGATGAATATCAGGACACAAACCTTGCACAGGCTGAGATAATCAAGCTTTTGGCAGAAAAGAGACAAAAGGTAATGGTTGTGGGTGATGATGCTCAGAGTATTTACAGATTCAGGGGAGCCAATCATGAAAATATTATGAATTTTCCCAAAATCTTTGAAAATACGAGAATAATCAAACTTGAATACAACTATAGATCAACACAGGAAATCCTGGACTTATCAAATAAAATAATGAAAACACTTGGTAAAAAATTTGAAAAAACCCTTATCTCAGCTGAAAAAAGAAGGGGTGAAATACCTCAACTGATTTTTTTCAGAAATTATGATGAGGAAGATTCATTTATAGCTGACCATATTTTAGAGCTCTGGAACAATGGGGAGGAGCTAAGAAACATAGCTGTGTTATTCAGAGCCGGTTATTTATCGTTCGGGCTTCAAATGGAGCTTGACAGAAGAAAGATTCCCTATGAAATATACGGAGGATTAAAATACTATCAGCTTGCCCATATAAAAGACATACTCTCATATTTAAGGGTTATGCACAACATAAAGGATGGAATATCCTGGAACAGACTTCTTGAACTTGAAATAGGTATAGGCGAAAAAATTTCATCAGCTCTGACATTAAACATAGTTAAAATGTCAAATTTGGAAGAGGTTACGGAATTTTTAAAAACGGGATGGAAAGAAAAGAGAGCGGACATCTCTTTGAAAAACTTAGCAAAACTTTTTGAAGAGGCAAATAAATTAAAGGATAAATCTCCGGATAGGCTTATAACATTCTTTTTTGAGAAAATATATTATAATCACATGAAATTCAAGTATGATGATTACCCGAAAAGGGAAAAGGATATTGAGGTTCTTGCCGTGATTGCGAAAAAATTCAAGGACCTTTCCGAATTTTTGGCTGATATCACAATAAATGAACAACCAATGTTGGGAACCGAAGAGGGAGATAAAGAGCTCAAGGATGATAAGGTAATCTTATCCACAATACATTCAGCTAAGGGACTTGAATGGAAACATGTGATTATAAAAGGGCTTGTGGATGGGATTTTACCTTCTTCCTATGCCTTTACAGACAGGGAAGCAATTGAAGAGGAAAAGAGATTATTTTATGTGGCTGTGACCAGAGCAAAAGACAGGCTTATTCTAACCGCAAGCAATGATCTGAATAAAAACCTTATAAACAATATTTCTCCCTTTCTTACAAAGGATATAATGGAATATCTTCATAAAAGAGCGGTTGTTATTAATCCGGGAAACAATGTAATGATAGAGGATGTTGAAAGTGTAGCGGATGCTGAGATTTTTTTCAACTCTTCACAAAAGAATATCCACCTTTCAATCTATGATTCTTTTAATTAGATTTTAATTAGATTTAAAACTCAAAATCCTCCTTAATACCAGAACATTATCGTTATCAAAAGCTTTGAAAATACCGGTTTTCTTAATAAAGGAGACTATTTCATCCGAAGAGGATTCAATCAAAATCAAATCATTTTTTATTTTCCCTTTGAGTTTTCCCGAATTTATGGCTTTTTTGAAAAGTTTTTCAACAGGTAAAAAAACTTCAATCTTATTTTTATTCTTTTTAACCAAAAACCATAAAAATATATTCTGCTCTTCTTTTTTTACCTCTTTTTTATCCTTTTCATCAAACTCACTTTTTAATATATTTAAAAAGAGTAATTTATCATCGGTAAAAAAAGAGGCTTTCATATTTGTTGTTTCCCAATCATTTTTATTCGTATTGACTGCTATAATTCTTATCAAATTCTTTTCCTCATCATCAACCCTTATAAAGAAAAATTGATCAGCTGTTTTTACATCCCTCCAGAGGCCATTCCATTCATCAGTTTTTAAAATAGAAGCCTTGTTTCCGAGCGGTTTTTCGCTACCGACAAATAAGCAAGAAGAAATAAGAAGGCCAATTAAAATTATCAAAAAATGCTTTCTTTTTACCACTACTCTATTTTATCTTTATAAATTTCAAAAATCGGTACAAAGTTTCCTTTTATCAGATAGGCTTTTTTTATAACAACAGGTTTTACAGGAGTGTGAAAGGCTATCTTTTTCTCCTTGTCCAGAAACTGTTTTTTTACCTCAACATTCCCGATATTTTCAAGAACATCATAACCTTCTATTAATTGTCCGAAAACAGTATATTTGCCATCAAGATGGGGTCTCGGCACAAGGCAGATGTAAAATTCCGTGGAACCACTGTCAGGATTACTATCCCTTGCCATTCCGACGGTTCCCACAAGATGCCTGTGAAAATTAAACTCAGCCTTTACGGTTTTATAATTGGTTCCCTCACCGTCTCCCGCTTGAATAACATGCCCTTTAACTACCCTGTAAAATCTCTTTCCATTGTAAAATCCGGTTTTTATCAATTCTTTAAACTGGGCTATATGAAGAGGAGCCTCCTTTTCATAAAATCTCATAACCATCTTTCCCATATTTGTTTCAAGAACAGCAAGTTCCTTCTCCCTTTCATTGTAAAAGGCAAGATCTTTTAAAGCCGGATAGATGGCTATTCTAAGCTCGGCGATATGCTTTGAAGCTTCAGTAAATACTTCATCCCTTTTTCTATCAAGCTCAGGTGAAAATTCCTTACTCATTTCAGCATATTCAAGAGAGCTTAATGCCATTTTTGATGTATTAATCAAATTATCCGTAAGAGGCAAAAGCTCCTTTATCGTAGCATTCTGAGCAGCTTTTATTTTCATCTTTTTTGAAATATCTATGATATGATTGAGCTCCGCTTTAATCTTTTCAAGATCCTCTTTTTTACCCTCTTTTAAAAATCGTTGAACAAGGAATTTGAAATTAACCGAAGCTTCTGGATCCGGGATTGCCGCATCCACGGTCCTTGTTAATGGCCAGAATATATTGTACTTTGTATACCAGTGTCGTTTGTAAACCATTATGGGTTCAATGTATCCTAAAAATTCTTTTAAAAGCTTCACATCTTCGGAATTAAGAAGATTTCTCAATAAAGCCTCCTGATTTTTTATATGCAATGTACCAAGATTTTCAAGCATTAATGAGACTTTCCATAATCTATTATACATAAAATTCAAATCTTTCACATCAGAAGATGACCAGAGTCTTTCGGCAATCGCAGCAGTTCTCGGCCAGATTCTTGAATCAACAATATTGTTGTTTACAAGCTCAGCCCACATGGTAGCCTCACCACCTAAAATTCTGGACTTTTCTTTCTCCGTTAAGTTTGCAGATTCCGGAATTGGATCATTCGTATAGTGGTATGAGGTGGGCTGTAATAAATCAATATAATAGCCATTTGATAAAATTGTATAATAACCTTCTTTTGCACCTTTGATGAGAGCCTTTTTCCCTCTCCATGAGTGTATAACCACATCCTTCGGAAGTCCGGGACCATAGATTTCATCCCATCCTATCATCTTTTTGTGATATTTTTTTAAAATCTTAAGGATTTTTCTATTAAAATAAACCTGAAGTTCCTCAAGAGTCTTAATCTTATGTTTTTTCATAAATTTCTTAATCTTTTCACTCTTTTTCCATTGAACACCATCTACCTCATCACCACCAATATGAATATATTCATCGGGAAAGAGTTTTGCCATTTCCCTGAAAAATTTTTTTAAAAATTTGTAAACCTTTTTGTTTGACGGATCAAGAACAGGGTTAAAGACTCCGTAGTCCCTTCGCATTTTATAATCACCCGGTAATGATGCAAGCTCAGGATATGCCACAATCCAGCTATAAGTGTGCCCCGGTATGTCAAACTCAGGAACAATTCTTATTCCAAGAAGGTCCGCATATTCAATGATCCTTTTCATCTCTTTCTGGGTATAATAGAGACCGTCCGAAGCTTTTTGATAGAGTTTCGGAAACTTTTTGCACTCCAATCTGAATCCCTGATCATCACTCAGGTGAAAGTGTAAAACATTCATTTTAACAAGCGCCATACCTTTCAGATTCCTTAAAATCATATCAACCGGCATAAAATGCCTTGATGTGTCAATTAAAAGTCCGCGCCATGAGAATCTTGGCCAATCATCTATTTTTACAAAGGGAAAATAGAATCCCACCGAATCCATTGAAAATAGCTGGTAAAGTGTAAAAATTCCTCTGACTATACCAATATCTGTTTTTGCTTTAAGTCTAATTCCATTTTTATCAATGCTTAACTTATAAGATTCATCCATCTTGGGAGAAAGCTTTACTGATTTTTCATAAAAAATATCAATCCTTGTTAATTTGCTATCTCCTTCCTTTACTAAAAATCCTGTTTTATAAGAGAGAAATTTTAAAAATTCATCTTTATTGTAGAAAACTCTTCTGCTGTAAGGGCCTTTGATATTAATTCTAAAATCTGTAGTAATATAGTATTTTCCTGATCCCGGTTTTATCTTTTGAGGATATGGCATAAGGTTTAAGGTATTTGAAAATAATGGAAAAACTAAAATAAAAAATATAAATGTGTAAATTATCCTCTTTTTCATATTTGTCTCCTTTTTTAAAAATTATTTAAATAATTCTATCCGTTGAGCTCTTTATACTTTCCCAAAACACCTAAAACATAGTCAATATCCGCCGGTGTATGGTCAGCATTAATCTGAAACCTTATCTCTTCATCACCCTTCGGAACAACAGGATAGTTTAAACCTGTCGCAAGAACGCCATTCTCAAGTAAGAACTTAACAATGTCAGAAGTTCTCCGGGTATCTCTTACCATAAGAGGAACAATCGGATGTTCACTTTCTATGATTTCATATCCCATCTCCTTCAAACCACTCTCAAATCTTTTAGTAAGCTCTCTTAAATAAACCAATCTTTTCTTCCCCTCATCACTATCAAGATATTCAATTACCTTTAAGGCAGTGGCAGCTTCAGCAACAGTTATGGGATTTGAATAAACATAGGTAATTGCCTTCTCCCTTAAATATGTTGTTATGACTTCATCGGAAACCACATAACCACCGTTAACTCCGAAAGCCTTACCCAAAGTTCCAATAAGGACATCAACTCTTCCACCAGTATACTCTTCCGTGCCTCTTCCTGTTTCACCGAAAGCTCCGACTCCGTGGGAATCATCAGCAACAACTATTATATTTTCCTCAAACTTATCATCATACTTTTTAACGATTTCCATAATCTTATCAAGAGGAGCATAATCCCCGCGCATGCTGAAAATTCCGTCGGTTACAAGAACAATCCTCTTTCCCTTTCCGACAGATTCTTTTATCTGATTTTCCATCTCTTCCATATCAAGATGCTTATAAATCTTTTTATCCGCAGGTCTTGAAAGTCTTATTGCATTTATTATACAGTTATGATTTAATTCATCACTTATTACGACTGTATCTTTTGAAATAAGAGCCGTAAGGGTACCTATCATTGTAGCATATGCCGCACTGAAAATTATCGCATCTTCCCTTCCGTGAAAAGCAGCAAGCTTTTTTTCAAGATCCCTGTGGGCTTTGTAGGTACCATTTATAAACCTGACAGCACCCGGTCCTACACCAAACTCTCTTGCAGCCTTTTCTTCTTCTTCTATTATATCCTCTCTAAGAGCCATGCCCAAGTATGAATTTGAATTCATTCTGATAAATTCTTTCTCTCCGAAACCTTTTAAATAGTATCTCGGTCCTCTGTCCCCCTCAGGCTTTTTAACCTTTGTAATTATTAACTCTTTGCCCTTTGCTGTTCCCTTTGCCTTCAGTTCATCAAGCTCTGATTTTAATACTTTTTTAAATCTTTCCAATGGCATTTTAACCTCCTAATTTAATAATTTATAATAAAATAACCTTACCCGCTTTTCCCTCTTCCATAAGTAAAAGTCCTTTTTCTATCTCTTCCATGGGGAATCTATGGGTAATAATCGGAGAAAGGTCTATCTTACCCGACCTTAAAAGGCCATCCATTCTATACCATGTATCAAACATTTTTCTCCCGTTTACACCCCTTATTGTAATTCCCTTAAATATTACAAGTTCATTTAAATCAATTTTCACATCACTATTGAAAATACCAAGAAGGACAAGAATTCCTCCCTTTTTAATGGATTTTAGCCCGTCTATCAATGCGGGAGCTACTCCCGACATTTCAAGAACATTATCAACCCCCTCTCCCTCTGTTAAATCCATTACAATTTCAACAAGGTTTTCATTAAAGGGATCAACCACTACATCGGCTCCCATCTTTTTTGCTAAATCTCTTCTGAATTTGTTGGGCTCCGAAACTATTACAAGGGAAGCTCCGGCAGCCTTTGCTATTCCTGCTGCCATCGCACCTATGGGGCCTGCTCCTGTGATTAAGACTGTTTTTGTCGGTATATCCCCTTCAAAAACCGTGTGAACAGCATTTCCGAAAGGATCATAGATTGCAAAAAACTCCTCGGGGATATCTTTTTTAACTCTCCACAAATTTAAAGCCGGGACAGCAACATAGTCTGCAAAAGCACCATTTGCATCCACTCCCAATATCACTACATTTTCACAAAGATGTGCCTTTCCCGTTCTGCAAAGATAACAGTGATGACAAACAACATGCATTTCAGCGGTAACCAGCTCTCCCACCCTATACTCTTTCACATTTTTCCCAACCTCAACAATCTCTCCGTAAAACTCATGACCTATAATAACAGGTGGTTTAATCCTATTCTGTGACCATTCATTCCATTGATAGATATGAAGATCAGTTCCGCAAATCGCTCTTTTCTTAACCTTTATTAATACTTCATCATCTTTAATAACAGGGATTTCAGCCTCTCCCACTTCAATTCCTCTTCCCTCCTTCATTTTCCATACAGCCCTCATCTTTTCAGCCATTTCTCACCTCTCTTATTTAGTAAAAATAATAATTCAAGAAGCATCCTATGTCAAGAGAACCCTTTGCCCCTAAAAATCGGATAAGATTAATCAAAAAAATCTTACCGAAAAGAAAGGAGAATTTTATAATTAAAAATTATACTGTTATATGTCAATTATTCATACAGCTCAAGACAAGATTTAAAAATTCAGCTTCACGCCATTCATCATTATCCGCATCATTATCATAACCTAACCTTACTATTAAGAGTTCTTTTTCCGGAATGACAAATATTTGCTGAGTGTAAAGTCCCCATGCAAGATATGTTTTCGGTGGTATATTGTAGCTTTGATAATTTTCAAGTGCCGGCAAAAGCCACCACTGATATCCGTAAAAATCTATCATTGAAAGCTCTTCAGGATAGTGTGAAGAAACAGGCAGAAGAGATTCCTCTACCCACCTTTTTTTAATAATTTGTTCTCCGTCCCAATAACCGTTTTTCAGATAAAGATATCCGAATCTTGCAAAATTTCTTGCTGTTGTTCTAATTCCCCATGCTGTTATTGTATGGCCGGCTCCATCCTTTTCCCATGTAATATTCTTTATACCAATTTTATCTAAAATTTTTTCTTTCCCATACTCAAAAGGGTCCTTTCCTGTTGATTTTTCAATAACTCTTGAAAGGAGCATTGAATCTCCGCTTGAGTAATTCCAATCTGTTCCGGGCCTATATCTCATAGGTTTTGATAATATATAATCAAAATAGTCATCAGCTTCATCAATCATTATCCAGACATCATTCTCAGGTCTGCTATAATTTTCTTCATTCCATTTTATTCCTGAAGTCATTGTCAAAAGATTTCTTATTGTTATCACCTTTTTAAAACCAGTATTATCTCTGTCAAAATATTCTTTATAATCAGGAAAATAATTGTAAATTTTTTCATCGAGGCTTTTAATTTTCCTTTCATAATAAGCTATTCCCAAAAGTGCTGAGGAGAAACTCTTAGCAACCGAATAGCTGCAATGAACTGAGTTCTGTGTGAAGTTATTAAAGTATGCTTCAAAAAAGATATAACCTTTTCTTATAATTATAAGAGCCTGGGTTGTAATATCAGGATTATTCGCATAATTATAAACCTCCTCTAATTTATTGGAATCAAAACCAACAGCCTCAGGCTTGCACTCCCTCCACTCCTCCGTAGGAAAATACTCACCTCTATACTCTCCCTCTTTCAAATAAGGTTTATGAACAGCTTTTTCCTTTTTACATGATATAAGGAACAAAATTAATAAAATCAGATAAATTAAGGGGATCTTTTTCATAATTTTGTTTTAAATCCTAATTAAAATGAGATAAAATGTCAATGGTTCTTTTAAAAATCTGTTTATGAACAAAAATATTTTTCTTTCGTATGTAATTACATACGATTATTTTTCGGAGGATTAAACATGTCAAAGAAAAAATTAATTCCCTTTTTAATTGTTTTTATTGTTTTTTCAGGTATTCTACTTTTTTCAGCCGATAAGGTTCAAAAGAAAAAAGAGCTTAAGATTTATGATAGCCTCAAATGGAAGAGCATAAGAGGAAGTATTCTTTCAAAAGACGGAAGATGGCTTGGTTACACACTTTCTCCCAATCTTGGAATCAGTGAAACAATTATAAAAAACACCTTAAATGGTAAAGAATATAAATTTAAAGTCGGGAAAATAAAATCATACTCTGGAAACACTATTAAATTTAATTCAAATTCCAGCCGGGTTGCATTTTTTAAATATCCTGACAAAAATAAGAATAAAAGCAAAAAAAATTACAAAAAATTAATTCTCTTAAACCTTTTAACGGGGAAAAGCAAAGAGTATGATAAAGTGAAATCTTTTTCTTTCTCAAAAGATAATCCTTGGTTTCTTGCAATTCTCAAAGCAAAGGATTCGGATAAAAAAGACAAGAAGAAAGGTAAGGGCTCTGATCTATTAATTGTTAATCTTAAAAACAGTAAAATCTTTAATATAGGAAATGTTTCAGAGTTTTCATTCAATAAAAAAGGGAATTTTTTAGCATACATCATAGATGCGGATGAAATGCAGGGCAATGGTGTTTATTTGAAAAATATGAAATCCGGAATTGTGAAAACCCTTGATTCTGATAAAGCAAAATATAAATCACTACAATGGTCAAAGGAGAAGAATTTTTTTACATTGCTTAAAGGAAAAGAGTCAAAAGGATATAAGGATAAAGTTTATTCAATATTAGGATTCAAATTTAATAAAAAATCAAATGCATTCAAAAAATATGAAATCATTCCGCAAAAAATAAAAGATTTTCCTAAAGAAATGGCAATTTCTCCCCATAGAACCCCTTATTGGTCCGAAGTATACAATGCCATAATATTTGGAATTTATGAACCTGAGAAAAAAGAAACAAAAGATAATAAACAAAAAAGCGAAAACCCCGGGAAAAAGATTGCAAAGAAAGATAAAAAAGCTAAAAAGGATAAGGATAAAAAAGAAGAGGATAATCTTATAAAAGAGCTTAAACTTCCCTCTCTTATTATCTGGCACTATAAAGACAAAAGACTTCAATCCATGCAAAAACTTCAATTCAGCAAAGATAAGAATTTCAGTTATCTCTGTATCTATAATTTTAAGACAAAAAAATTTATACAGATTGCCAATGAGAGAATAAAAAACATCTCCATTTCTCCAAAATACAGGTATGCAATAGGATACGACAGAACTGATTATGAGTTGGAAGCTAATCTTTCAGGAAAAAGATATTCTGATATTTATTCCATCAATTTGAAAACAGGAGAAAAAAAGCTGCTCTTAAAAAAGATCAGATGGTATTTTTCCCCATCATACGATGGCTCTTCCCTTCTATTTTATAAAGACAAAAACTTCTACAGATTATCATTATTTAATGGAAAACAGTATAATCTCACTTCAAAAATACCCACAACATTTGTTAATCTTGATGATGACCATAATGTTAAAGACCCTCCGGTTCCTCAATATGGCTGGGGCTGGTCAAAGGATGGTAAATTTGTACTTTTATCCGATGGATGGGATGTCTGGAAAGTGGATTCATTTGGGAAGAAATTCAAAAATTTAACCCTTGATGGTAAAAAGAATAAGATAAGATACAGATATCCCTTTATTTTAGACAAAAATTTTAAAGGATTTGATTCTAAAAAGCCTGTTTTTATAAGTATTTTCGGTGAATTAAATAAAAAATCAGGCATAATCAGAATAAATTTGAAAAATCCTCAAAAAAGAAAAATCCTGCTATGGGATGATGCTTATTTTTCCTCATTAAAAAAAGCTGAAAAAGCAAACATTTATCTTTTTAGAAAAGAAACATTTAAAGATTATCCTGATTTTTACTTAACGAAAGATGCTTTTAAATCTTTTAAGAAAATAACTGATGCAAATCCTCAGCAGAAAAACTATCTCTGGAGTTCAGGAAGAATTCTTATAAATTACAAAAACAGTAGCGGTAAAAGCCTTCAAGGAGCTCTCTTTTTGCCGGCTAACTATGAGAAAGGAAAAAAATATCCGACAATAGTTTATATATATGAAAAATTATCCTGGTATTTAAACAGATATATGATGCCGAGAGAATTCGGTTTTAATCCGGCAAGATACACAAGTAGTGGCTATGCTGTTCTTATGCCTGATATAGTTTACAAAGTAAACTCCCCGGGAATTTCATCTGTTGACTGTATAACCCATGCAGTAAGAGCAGCAATAAAAACAGGGATTGTTGATGAAAAAAACATAGGAATTCACGGCCATTCATGGGGTGGATATCAGACAGCTTTCATTATAACTCAAACGAACATTTTCAGGGCTGCTGTTGCGGGTGCACCTCTGACAGATCTTATAAGCATGTACAGTTCAATTTACTGGAACACAGGAAGCAGTA
The DNA here is from genome assembly GCA_027031485.1 of Candidatus Aminicenantota bacterium. Taxonomy (GTDB): domain Bacteria; phylum Acidobacteriota; class Aminicenantia; order JAMOAD01; family JAMOAD01; genus JALXDT01. Next base: position 17,966 of record JALVQI010000062.1, read on the forward strand.
ATCAACCAATATTTGAAAGCAGTCAGGGAAGATTTAAAGGCGGTTACTGGGATTATTTAGATGATTACAGGAAAAATTCACCTGTTTTTAATGCAACGAGAGTAAAAACCCCTCTCCTGCTACTTCACAACAACAAAGACGGTGCGGTGGATTGGAACCAAGGAATTGAATATTATAATACCTTAAGAAGATTATACAAATTTGTGATTATGCTTGAATACCAAGGTGAAAATCACGGTCTGAGAAAGAAGGAAAACAGAATAGATTACGGTATAAGGATGAAAGAATTTTTTGATCATTTTCTCAAAGGAAAACCTGCCCCCGCATGGATAAAAAAAGGTATTCCCTATGTAAAATTAAAAAAATACCTGAAAGAAAGAAAAAAGATAGTAGAAAAAAATTAAGCAAAAATTATCCGATTTTTAGGGGACAAAATGAAGCCTTGACAATGGTAAAATACAATGTATAATATTGAACTAATCATAAATTTTAGGAGGAAGAAATGAGGAATATGAGCATAAGAACAAAAATAATAGGAGCGGTTGCCATTTTCTCTCTAATTCTTATTTTTGATGTTTTTTACATAATTAGCACCTTAAAAGCCCAAAAAGATGATGCTTTAATTATAAATGTTGCCGGAAGACAGAGAATGCTTACTCAAAAGATGAGCAAAAATGTCTTTCTTCTATTATCCTTAGATAAAATAAAAGGTATAAAAGAAGCATCCGTTTTAAAAGAGTTAAAAAGCTCCATGAATGTTTATAATAATACAATAAATGTATTTTTAAAAGGCGGAAAAACTCTTAGCCCCTCTGGTAAAAATAAAATTACTATAAATTCAATAAAAGGAAAAGATAGAAAATCCGTTGAAGAAGCTTTTGTTCTATGGAAAAACTTTAAAAAAGAGATAGAAAATATCATAAAATACAGGGATCCGAAAGCCGCAAACTATATTGCACAAAACAATTTAAAACTTCTTTCTCTTTCAAATAAGATTGTCACAGCTTTGCAAAAAACAGCCGAAGCCAAAATAGTAAAAATGAAAAGAGTTCAGTATGTATTAGCTCTTCTTTCAATTGTTTTATTACTTTTCGTAATATTTATCATAAAGCAGGCGATTATTAATCCAATCAATGATTTTTTGAAGGCTTTTGACAGAGGGGTTGAAGGAGATCTAACGGTAAGAGTAAAAGTCGTCAACAAAGATGAAATAGGACACCTTTCAAATAAATTTAATGAATTCTTATCAAACCTTCAAAAGATAATCCACGCTGTAAAAGAAAACACGGATGCAGTTTCCTCAGCATCAATTGAAATATCAGCAACAACAGAAGAAATTTCAAAATCAGCTGAAAATCAGGCTTTTCAATCACAGTCCGTAGCATCTGCAATGGAAGAATTAACTGCAACGATTGAAGACAATCATAGAATGACAGAAGATTCAACAACCAAAGTTGATGAAATGGCCAATGTAACGAAACAAAGTTCCGAAGCTATGGCAAAAACAATAGAATCTATAGTTGTAATCTCCGAAAAATCAGCAGGCTTGTCCGGTCTCATTAACGAATTCGGGGAATCAGCAAAAGGAATCGGAAAAATTTTGAGTGTTATCATTGAAATTGCAGATCAGACAAATCTCCTTGCACTCAATGCAGCGATAGAGGCAGCAAGAGCGGGTGAAGCAGGGAGAGGTTTTGCTGTTGTCGCGGATGAGATAAGAAAACTTGCTGAAAGAACAGCGAAGTCCATAAAAGAAATTGAAGGAATCACAAATACTATTCAAAGAAAAGCGGAAAGTGCCGTAAGCGCCATGGATGAATCTTTACAGGCGATTGAGAATGGTGTTAGGTTAGCAGAACAAAGCAGAGAGCTACTTGACTTAGTTTTAAAGAGCTCTGAAGAAGTTCAGCAGATAACAACAGCAATCTCCACAGCTACGACAGAACAGGCCGCAACAGTAAAGGAAGTAAATGCAAATATTCAGGCAATAGTTTCAAATATAGAAATGTCCAAACAGGCAAACGTCCAATTAGCAGAAACAGCAAGAGATCTTGCAGCACAATCAGAAAGATTAAAAGAGTTTGTGGATAAATTTATAATTTAATTTGAACAAAAAAGAATCAAAGCCACTCAGATTTTTCCATATAACTGTTTTTTATTTGATAATTTTATTAACTATTCTATTTTTCTCAAACATAGCACTGTTTAAACTAAACAATATTTTGTGTTTTAAAAACTTTTTCAGTAATACCTTTAACTTCAGTTTAAGAAATCCGTATCCACTCTATATATTGGTTTTTCTTGAATTTTCATCGGTTCTTCTTTTTTTTAAAAGAATTAGAAAATTTGAAATTTTCTTACTTGTCTCCTTGACAATCATATATATTACAGTTTTCACTTTGATGCTGTTTTCTGTTATTCCCAGATCATCTTTATGTCTATTCCATAAACATTACTTTTCAAAAGATATTTTTTCGCTTATTTTTATTTTGATTTTTCTTCTTTACATATTAAAAAATGATAAAAATTGAAAACAAACTTGAAAAACATTTGAAAATAGGAATTTTAGAGTTTTACAATATTAAAAGTATAAAATCTGAACTCCTTCAAAATTTTATAAAAGATGAACTTAGTAGGATAAAATTAGAAGATAAACCACCTACAGGTTTTGTTTATACAAGAAAACTTTATAAAAGTTTCAAAATAGATCCCACAAAATACCGTCCATCTTCGGAGGCTCTGTGGAGAAGGTTGAAAAGAAAGAGAGATTTTCCGAAAGTAAATCCTTTTGTAGACCTTTTAAATCTTTTATCCTTGAAATATCAAATCTCATGCGGCCTCTATGATATGGATAAAATCAAAGGAAAAATAGTAATAACATTGGGAGAAGAAAAAGATCACTATCAGGGAATTAGAAAAAACAATGTAAATCTAAAAGGGAAAATTGTTTTAAGGGATAATCAGGGAGCATTCGGAAATCCTTCAGCTGATTCTTTAAGAACTTCTGTTAATGAAAATAGCAAAAACATTTTAATTATTCTTTTTTTCTCCTCAAATGCTCCGCAGGATTTTACAAACAAAACAATAGGATCTTTTAAAGAAGCATATAAGCATTTTTTTGAAATAGAAAAATACGGTGAAAATATTTTATAAATATATTGCATCCAAGAAAATTTCAAAATTAACTTATACTATTATTTTTTAACTATTTTAAAAAATCTCTTTTTACCAATTTTCAAGATTATCTCTTTATCAATTATTATATTTTTACCGGGATCCAGAATTTTCTCTCCATTAATTGAAACTGAGCCTGCCTTTATCAGTCTCTTTAATTCTGAGCTTGAGAGCCCACTTACCGATGATTTTAAAAGATCAAGTAATCTAAATTTATCTTCTTTAACAGAGATTACAGGAGTGTCCTCAGGAATCTCATTTTTTTTACTGAAAACCCTTTCAAACTCTTCAGCTGCTTTTTCAGCCTCTTTCTCGCCCCAGAAATCTCTAACAATCTCTTTGCCCAATTGGACTTTTAAATTTTTGGGATTTATTTCTCCTTTTTCCGCTTTTATTTTCCAACCATTAATTTCTCTTTCCGAATGATCCGTTAATAATAAATAGTATCGATACATCAGCTCATCCGTAATTGACATTATCTTTCCAAACATTTCGGAAGGTGGATCATAGACACCAATGTAATTACCCAGAGATTTACTCATTTTATTAACTCCGTCAAGCCCTTCAAGAATCGGCATGGTTAAAATAGCCTGAGGCTCCTGTCCATACTCCCTCTGAATCTCCCTTCCCACCAAAAGATTAAATTTCTGATCAGTTCCTCCAAGCTCAACATCAGCTTTAAGAGCGACCGAATCATAAGCCTGACACAAAGGATATAAGAGCTCATGTAAAGATATTGAAATTCCGTTTTTATATCTATTGGAAAAATCATCTCTTTCAAGTATTCTTGCAACTGTGTATTTTGAGGTTAAATATATTGTATCTTCAAGAGTTAATTCCCCAAGCCATCTTGAATTAAAATCCACAACTGTTTTTTCTGGATCAAGAATCTTGAACACCTGTTTTTTATATGTTTCAGTGTTTTTTAAAATCTCCTCCTTTGTGAGAGGTTTTCTTGTCTTGTTTCTTCCGGTCGGATCTCCTATTAATGCCGTAAAATCACCAATAAGAAAAACAACTTTATGACCAAGGTCCTGAAAATGTTTCATCTTTCTCAAAAGGACGGTATGGCCCAGATGAATATCCGGAGCTGTCGGATCAAAGCCTGCTTTAATGGTTAAAGGCTTTTTCTTTTTATAAGATCTTTCTAACTTTTTAAATAGTTCATCCTCCGGTATTATCTCCTCAGCTCCCTTTTTTATAAGCTCAAACTGCTCTTCAGGCTTTTTGAAATTCATTTATCGTATCCTCCAATGTTTTCATATCGTATATGTTAAAAACTTTTATATCTTTATTGAGTTCTCTTGCAATTTTTCTTGCCATATTCGTTAATACCCTACCCTCTCCCAATTCTACAAATGTATCAATGCCAAGCTCTTTCATCATTTTTTCCATAGTCGGATACCACATAACTCCGGAAGCTACCTGTTTTTTTAAACCTTCCTTAGCCCTTTCAGGATTATTTACTATTTCAGCATCTATGTTCCTTACAACTGGAAAAGAAGGGGCTTTAAAAACAGTATCATCCAATACCTCCGATAATCTCTCCTGAGCTTTTACCATTAAGGAGGAGTGAAAGGGAGCGGATACTTTTAAAATAACATGTCTCTTAGGCTGTAAGATTTCTATTGTTCTGTTTATGGCAGCTATCTCTCCTGATATAACAATCTGCTCATGGGTATTCCAGTTTGCTATCTCAACTTTTCCATCCACTTTATCTATTGCCTCCTTTATTTTTTCAATATCCTCCCCTATTATCGCTGCCATCGTGCCATTCCCCTCAGGAACAGCCTCCTGCATAAACTTACCTCTGAGATTAACTATCCTGACAGCATCTTCAAATTCAAGTGTCCCCGCAGAAGTATAGGCTGAAAATTCACCTAAACTATGACCGGCTCCATAGTCCGGAACAATTCCCTCAAACAGTCTAAAAGCAATAAAGCTAACCGTCAGAAGAGCAGGTTGAGTATTTTCTGTTTTTGTAAGCTCTTCTTCAGGACCTTCAAAGCAGATTTTTTTTAAATTAATCTTTATCGTATCTTCAGCTCTTTCAAAAAGCTCTCTTGCAATCGGGCTATTCTCATAAAAATCCTTTCCCATGCCAACCTTTTGAGAACCCTGTCCGGGAAAAAGAAAAGCTATTTTCATTCTTATTCTCCTATAATTTTTATTATTAATCTTTTTCTTCTCTGTCCGTCAAACTCAAGATAAAACACTCTCTGCCATGGTCCCAAATCAAGCTCCCCTCCGGTTATAGGCAATATGACTTCATGATGAACAAGAATTGATTTCAAATGGGCATCTCCATTATCCTCTCCTGTTAAATGATGTTTATATGCAGGCCCGTAAGGTGCTAACTTTTCAAGCCATTCAAAAATGTCTTCATGAAGACCGGACTCATTGTCATTCACAATTACTCCTGCTGTGATGTGCATTGCAGAAACAAGAGCAAAGCCCTCTTTTACTCCACTCTCTTCGACCGCCTTTTGGACATCAGAGGTTATGTGGATTATGTCTTTCCTTTTCTCTGTATTAAAAAAGAGGTACTTGGTATAGCTTTTCATTTTATCCTCCTATTATAAATGGTAAATTTTATATACAAGGTTTAAGTTTGTCAATATAATATTAAGTTTGTCAATATAAAATCAAGAGCCAAACCTTGGATTAACTATATTGCTGTAAATGGAGCCAAAGGTAAAATTAAAACCAATGGAAAGTCTATAATAAAAATCTGATTCCACCTCTTTTAGCCTTAAAAGAATATCTTCGAGGGAAGCATCACCCCTCGGAAGGTTTATTTGATCATGTATCCTGCTATAGTTACCTGCCAGTTCTATTGAAAGACCCTGTAAAACCCTGAAGCTCAAGTTTGCACTCACTCCTATATGATGTCTGGAAAAATCATTCAAAAAATTTGATGAAAAAACTCTTAACTCCGTAGTACCCCAGGTTTCCTTTGTTTCAAGATTTAAAGTAACAACCTGTTTCCATATTGTTTCTTCTGTTTTTCCATAGATAGTTTCTTCATAGTATTTATTTATTCGTGGTCCTATTCTATAAAGAATCCTTAACTGTCTTCTTGTTGCTTCACTGTATGGAAAAAAATTATATTCAATCGCAGGCTGTGGAGATATATTATAAACATAGTTTTTATATGAGGAGTTTTCATAAGAAAACCATGCTCCGACAGACCAATGTTCATTGACACTTCTTACATAAATACTTTGAACATTCTTATTTGTAACAGAATTGTTGATTTTATCATCCTCAACAAAATAATAGTTATATCTATTATTTAAAGAGATTCCCAATCTGAATTTCGCCTCATCCGTTACCCTGTTAATTGAAAAATTTGACTTTAAAGATGTGGTGCCTCTCAGAGCTTCACCGTATGTATTAAACCTAAACCCTATGTTAAACACCCAGTAGTTCCACCTATCTTTGGGTTTTGGCAATTTTTTTATATTTTCCCCATTCAATTTAACATCCAAAATTTTTAAAACCGGTGTTTTTGAAACATAAAATATTAACCCCACTTTTATGTTTCTTACCATTTCCTTTCTAATATCCTCTTTCGTACTGTCCTTTTGAGTAAAAAAGTTAACTCTATTATTTTTTCCTTTAAATCTTCTTTCACCTATTAAATCTATTGTATAATCTTTTCCCCCGGTTCCAGTTACAACCTTTGTAATTAAAATATGCACATCAGCGGAGCTTCTGTCCCTTACAAAATTTACAAAATTTATTTCCGTTTTAATGTATTCTTTGTCACAAAAAGGGCAATCCAGAAAAACATTAATTGTTTTATCCATGATTTCCCTTAGTTCTTCATTGGAAAATTTGGCATTTAATAGAGAAAAACCAAAAACAATAAATATGATAAGAAGCACTAACACATATCTTTTCATCTTTTTTCTCCAAAAAATTTTATAAAAGGATATCAAAAAAATTTTTAATGTTCAATTAAAAAATCCATCATAAAAAACTTTTTTCCCTTCTTCAGTTTTTCATTTTTTTGACAAAAAAAACTTTTTTTATTAAAATAAAAAATCTATTTAAATTTAAATAAATTTAAGAGGTAGAGGAGTGAAGAAATTAAAAAAAGTATTAATTGTTGATACGGATCAAAAATTTATAAAAAATCTTGAAAACTTTTTTTCATCCTATGGTATAGAAACAATAATAGCAGAGGATGGAAACAAAGCACTGGAAATTGTTGATGAATCTTTTGATGCAGTCATTTCAGAAATCGTAATTCCTAAAATAGACGGATTAAAATTATCTAAAACAATTTACACAAAATTTGGCTCTGATCTTCCAATTATTATAGTGTCGGGAATTTATAAAGGTTCCTCTATTAAAAATAAAGCTCTTAAAGTTAACAAGGCTTCCGTCTTCCTTGAAAAACCCTTTTCTATCGAAATACTAAAAAAGGCAATAACAGAAAACCTTAACTTTGAACTGAAAATAACTGAAGAGGTTGAAGATGAAGGAGAAACTCAGATTTTTGAAAAAAATGATAGTGAAAAAATAATAGGAAAAGAATTAAGCGAGAAAGATAAAAAATTACTAAGTTCAAATGAACTTTTCGGAGACATTTTAAATGATATAAACAAACAGGTGGAAAAAGATTTTGAAAAAGTGCATAAAAAACAAGATGCGAATGAAACAATATTAGAAGAAATAGAAGAAATAGAAGAAATAGAAGAGATAGAAGAGATAAGGGAAATAGATGAAGAACCAGTAGAAGCAAGCGTCAAACAGAACAAAGAAATTTCAAAAGAAAAAGAGAAAGAACAAAATTTAAAACAGATTCAAAAAAATTCTCATCATCATAAAATTGAAGACACTCTTGATATAGATAAACTTATAACGGATATTGTAAAAGAAAAGGAAAAACCAAAAGAGAACATAGAATCTGAGCGTAAAAAAGAACTAAAAGAAGAAAGAACAAAAAGAAATATTGAAACAGATGATATTGATAAATTAATAAGAAAAACGTTAGTTGAGTTGAAAAAAAAGGGAAAAATAAAGTCATCAATGGAGAAAAAAACAGGAGTAAAAACAGAAACAGCTTTACATGACAATACAACCCAACAATTTAAAGAAGAAAAAATAAAAGAATTAGAACAAAAAAAGGAAGAAATAGAAAAAAACATAGAAAAGGTTGAAGGGAAATATGAACTTTTAAAAAAAATAGCTACGGGTGGAATGGCGGAAATTTACAAAGCCAAACAAAAAGGGCCATCAGGTTTTGAAAAAATTGTAACTATAAAAAGAATTCTTCCCCATCTTGCTCAAGACGAGGATTTCATTACCATGTTCATCGATGAAGCAAGGATAGCAGCTTCCCTCTCCCATCCGAATATTGTTCAGATTTTTGATCTTGGAAAGATGAACAATCAGTATGTCATTGCTATGGAATATGTTTCCGGAAAAGACCTCGGAGCTATTCTAAAAAGTTTAAGAAAATTAAAAAAGAGTTTACCAATAGACATCGCCCTTTATATAGCTTTAAAAATAAGCGATGCGATAGATTATGCACATAAGAAAAAAGATTCTAATGGAGTACCTCTGAAAATTGTTCACAGGGATGTTAATCCTAACAATATCCTTATTTCTTATGAAGGAGAAGTTAAGTTAACAGATTTCGGTATTTCAAAAGCCAGAATAAAACTTCACCAGACAATAGCAGGAGGTTTAAAAGGTAAACTAATATATATGTCACCGGAACAGGCAAGTGGTAAAGAAGATGTTGACAACAGATCAGATATATTTGCAATAGGTGTTCTACTCTATGAAATGCTCACACTTAGAAATCCTTTTATAGCAACTTCCGAAACAGCTATTTTAGAAAAAGTAAGAAATGTAAGGTATGAACCTCCGAATCTTTTTAATAAAAACATTACACCAAATACTTTAAATATAATTAAAAAATGTTTGATGAAAAATCCGGGAGACAGATTCCAGAGTGCGAGAGAGCTCAGAGATGAAATTGAAAAAGAATTGGTAAAAGAGGTAAGTAATATTGCCATTATGAAGGATATACTTGCGAAATTCATGGCAAGACTATTTCCGGAAGAGGTGAAAAAAGAAGGTTTCTCAATAGAAGATACAAGTGAAATAATAAAAAAGAAAATGGAAATTGATAAAATAATTAAAAAGAAAGAATCTAAAGAAGCAAAAGAACAAATAAAAAAGGTCGAAGAAATTAAAGAAGAGGAACCGGTAATCAAAGATAAAAAAATAACAATTGAAAAAGATAGATCAAAAAATATAGAAGGAGTAAAAAAAGAAAAAGAACCCGGGAAAAACGAACCTGTAAAAAAGGACAAAAGGACTAAAGACGAAATATTAGAGGAAATGGAAAAAATCTTAAGGGAAGAAAAATCTTCTTCAAAGGCATTTCTCATATTCATTATAATCTTGATACTCCTGGGAGGAGCCGGATACTTTTTTTATACCAATTATCTATCAATTAAAGAGTTTCCCCGGAATTATGCATCTAAAAAAAGTAATCCGCAAATAAATCAAAATAAAGTAGCTATTCCAGAAAACACTCAAGAAAATAAATTAGACCAACAAACTTCTGAGCAAATAGATAATCAAACAACAAACCAGACATCTACTGATAACTCACAGAACCAGGTTAATAATAATCAAATCCAGACTAATAATCCACCTGTCCCAAAACCTAATCCGAATAATAGTAATACTAAAAATATAAATTCTCAAACCAATCAGAAAAAAGCTACTCAAACTCAAACAAAGAAAAAAAACACACCCCAAACAAATAAAAGTTTAAATAATAATAATAATAATAAACCAAAAAAAACCACCGAACAAAAAAATATTCAGAACCAGACAACAAAAACTCAAACAAAAACTACTCCGCCAGCTACAGTTACTACAAACAACAAAACCACAACAAATCAATTAAATAATCAACAAACTTCACAAAAACAAAAAAATCAGACAAAAACTCAAAATTTAAAAGCTCCGGAGAATCAAGAAAAAAAACCTCAACAACAAACTGTTCCTGCCTTTAAAGAGGGAGATGTGGTTCCTATCTCAACCCTTGATTCTCCTATTAAAATTTTAAAAAAGGCGGTTCCCACACTAACCTATGAAGAAGCAAGATTGGGAAATGTAAGAGTGATAATAAATATGCTTGTAGGTGTTAATGGGAGAGTTGAGAAATTTAGAGTAATAAGAACCATCCCCCCTATTCCGGGTATTGATAAAAAAATTTCGGAAGTGATAAAAGGCTGGAAATTTAGTGTACCTAAAAGAGAAGGGAAAAAAGTAAGAGTCTGGAAAATAGTTTCTTTATTAATAAAAAAATAAAAGGAGAGGTGAAATATGGCCGAATTAAGCAAAGAACAAAAAGAATTTTACAACAACACATTAAATCAAACAAGAGAGCAGATCAAAGCAATTGATCAACAAATTGAAGAAGAAATTGAGAATTTTAAAAAAAAGATGGAAGAATTAAAGAGCAAGAGAAAAGTCATAAAACAGATTTATGATGGAGCTGCAACCCTTCTTGGAGTCCCCGATGAATTTGCCGATGAAGAGGAGGAAGCAGAAGAAATTTAATTGTCAAAAAAAGTTTTAGAAAATTATTTATTTTCAATTCAAAGAAGTGGATTTAAATTAGAGTTAGATAGAATTAAATCTTTTTTAAAAAGCATTGGAAATCCGGAAAAAAATATTAAATCTATCTTAATTACGGGCACTAACGGGAAGGGTTCTGTTTCAACTTTTCTTTCATCTATCCTTTTCTCTCTTGGATACAAAACAGGCCTTTTTACTTCACCTCACTTAGTTAATGTAAATGAAAGAATAAGAGTTAATAATAGGAAAATACCTTACAAGGATCTGGAAAGAATTGTTTTTTATATTAAGGATCAGGTAGATAAGGCTTTAAAAACAGGGATATTACCCAATCGTTTAACCTTTTTTGAAACAATGACTGTCGCCTCCTTTCTGTATTTTAAAGAAAAAAAGGTTGACTTTGGAGTCTTTGAAATAGGTCTCGGCGGAAGACTTGATGCTACGAATGTTCTTGAATCTTTGGCAAGTGCCATCACTACCATAAGTTATGATCATACAAGAATTTTGGGAAAATCCCTGACAAAAATCGCAAGAGAAAAAGCAGGAATAATAAAAGAGGAAAAACCTGTAATAATTGGCAGACTACCCAAACATACCCTTCCTGTTATAAAAAATGTTGTTAATCAAAAAAATGCATTTTTAATAAAAGCTTTTGATAAAAAAAATAAATTGCTCTTAAAAAAAGATAATTATTTTATATATAAAACAGAAAAAGATTCATATAATTTCAAACCCAAACTTCTGGGTAAACATCAGGGAGAAAATGCAGCTATTGCAATTAAAATATACGAAAATTTATCGGTATTTGACAAAAAAATGAATAAAAATGTAATTAAAGGGATTGAAGAAGCTTTTATAGAAGGAAGATTGGAAATACACAAAGATAAAATTATTTTTGATGGTGCTCATAATATTGATGGCATGAAAAGATTAACTGAGTTTTTAAAAGATCAGGAACTTAAAAATCTATGCTGTCTTTTTGGTGTTTCCCAGGGTAAAAAAATAGATGAGATGGGAAAACTTTTATTTCCATTTTGTAAAAAAATAGTTTTAACCAGAGCAAATATTTACAGGGCGGAAGATCCTGAAAAAATCTACAAAAAGTTCAAATCCTCCGAAAAAGTTTTTGAAATCGAGTTAAACCTGAAAAAAGCTGTTGAAAAGGTTCTGAACAACAGTAAAGACAAAAAAATTCTCATTACGGGTTCTCTTTATCTTGTAGGAGATGTAAAAAAGGTGTTAAATGAACTTAATAAATGATGTTAAAGTTGCCTCGAGAGAATTTATCTCTATTTTAAAAAGCTCAAGAAATAACTGCATTATAACAGGAGCGGGTGTGAGTACAGCTTCCGGAATTCCGGATTTTAGAGGAAAAAATGGGATATACACTCAATCAAATGAAAATGTATTTGACTTAAAAAGTTTTAAAGAAAACCCGGAAAAATTTTATCTATTTGCTAAAAATTTCTTAAATATTTTAAAAAATTCTCAACCGAATTCTGCTCATTTGCTTTTAAAAAAACTTGAGGATATGGGTAAGATAAGCTATATTATTACTCAAAATATAGATGGTCTCCATAAAAAAGCAGGTTCTAAAAATTTAATTGAGATTCACGGAAATTTTAAAACTTTCACCTGTATAAAATGCGGGAAAAAAGTTCAACTTGATGAAATCTTTTATAAAATTGAAAATGGAGAAGTACCCTACTGTTTCGAATGCAAGGGAGTTCTTAAGCCCGATCTGGTGTTTTTCGGTGAAAACATCGATATAAATCTTATAAACAAAATCAAAAACATTGCCTCTCTATCAGAATACTGTTTTATTTTCGGCTCTTCCCTTGTAGTTCATCCTATTGCCTCTATTCCTGAATGCACTTTAAATAATAATGGAAGATTAATAATAATCAACAGAGGAGCTACCACCTACGATGAATATGCATTCATAAAATTTGAAGTTGATATAGAGAAATTTTCCTCAGAGGTATTAAAAAACATAAAAAAGAAATTTTTTCTTTTCAAAGTATGATAAAATTTGTTTATGAGAATAGCAATAGCTTTAAGCGGAGGAGTTGATTCTTCCTTTTCCGCTTTTCATCTTAAAGAAGAAGGAAATAATGTTGAAGCTTTTACCTTTAAAGTTAACAACATTTTTGATACATCAAAGGCATCATTCATTGCTGAAATTTTAGGGATAAAACATCATATAATAGATCTTTCCGAAAAATTTACAAAAGAAATAATCAATTATTTTGTCAATTCATATTTAAAAGGATACACTCCCAATCCATGCGCCGTATGTAACAGAAAAATCAAATCAGATATCTTTATTAAAGAAATCCAAAAATTCGGAAATTTTGATTTTTATGCCTCCGGTCACTATGTCGGGAAAACCACAATTAATTCAAAAGAGGTTTTAAAAGAGCATAGGGATATAAAAAAATCTCAAACATATTTTCTTTCTCTTATAAATCCAAATTCACTTAAAAAACTTTTATTCCCTCTTGAAAAGTACACTAAAGATTTTGTTAAAAAGATTATGATCGAAAGATTTTCTGAAATTTTTAAAGAAGAAAAGGAGAGTTTTGAAGTATGCTTTATAAAAGATAAACAATATTATAATTTTATAAGAAAAAGAATAAAGGAAAAGAGAAGAAAAGGTTTTTTCGTAGATAAAGACGGGAAAATATTGGGAGAGCATTCCGGTTTTTACAAATATACAATAGGACAGAGAAAAGGGTTGAGAATCGCAACAGGAAAAAAGATGTATGTTTTTAAAATAGATCCGGAGAAAAATCTTGTTTATCTTTGTGAAGAAAAAGATTTGATGAATGATTCCTTATTCACAGGTCAGATAAACTGGTTTTTTAAACCCGAGAATTTAAACAATGTAAAAGTTAGAACAAGGTACAGAGGAGAACTTGCCACAGTTGAATATATAAAAGAAAAAAAAGGGAAAAACCACATACAACTCAAAACACCTCTGAAATCCATTACTCCCGGTCAATTAGCAAGTTTTTATATTGATGACATATTGATCGCCGGAGCTTTGATTGAAAGATATGATTAATGCCTTAAAACATTTAAATTCAAAGATTTTCAATCCTTGTCTAATTAACTCTTTTTATGTAAAATAGCCATATCATAATTTCGGAGGATTAGATGAAAAGAACCGATTATTGCGGAAATATTAATGAAAGCTTTATCGGAAAGGATGTCATTGTAAAAGGCTGGGTTCATAAATTAAGAGATATTGGTAATTTGATTTTCATAGACCTCAGGGACAGAGAGGGAATAGTTCAAATAGTGGTTGAAAATGACTTCAAGAATTTTGAAGATATTAAAAAAATAAGGACAGAATTTGTTATTGAAGTTACAGGAAAGGTAAGAGAAAGGGAAAAGATAAATCCCGAATTAAAAACAGGGAAAATAGAGATAGTCGCAAAAGAAATTAATGTTCTAAATACGGCAGAAGAGCTTCCTTTCTTTCCATCCGAAAAAAAAGATATATCAGAAGAGGTAAGGCTTAAATACAGATATATAGATTTGAGAAAGGATAGGCTCAAAAAAAATATGGCTCTAAGACATAAAGTGGTATTAAATATTAGAAATTTTCTAAATGATAATGGTTTTTATGAAATAGAAACCCCTGTTCTTATAAAATCCACACCCGAAGGAGCAAGAGATTTTTTAGTCCCTTCAAGACTTCACCCGGGTAAATTCTATGCCCTACCCCAATCTCCTCAACTCTATAAACAAATATTGATGATTTCAGGCTTTGATAAATATTTCCAGATAGCAAGATGCTTCAGAGATGAGGATTTAAGAGCAGACAGACAACCTGAGTTTTCTCAAATAGATATAGAAATGAGTTTTGTTGAAGAGGATGATGTATTAACCCTTTCCGAAAATATGCTCTCCTCTGCTTTTAAAACCATAGGACAAAATGTTTCAACACCATTTTTACGATTAACATATGAAGAGGCTATAAACAGATTCGGAAGCGACAAACCTGATCTGAGAATAAAAGAGGAGATTGAAGATTTCACAGAATTTTTTAAAGATTCTTCAATTAATTTTCTAAAAGATATAATAAAAGAGGGAGGAGTTGTAAAAGGGATACGGTTTAATAATGCTAAAAGTTTTTCACGAAAGGTTATTGATAGTATAAATCAGGATTTAAGAAATTTGGGAGGCAAGGGAGCTTTCTGGATAAGAAGTTTAAATGGAGAGTTAAAATCCTCTCTAAAATTCAGTGAGAATGAAATAAACTCCTTTCAAAACAAAACATCCATTGAAGAAAATCAGATTTACTTTTTAATTGCGGGAAAACTTAAAGAAATCGCCCAGCAGTTAGATTTTTTAAGAAGAAAGTTCGGTGAAAAAGAGGAAGGTTTTAATTTTTTATGGGTTACGGATTTTCCTCTTTTTGAAGAGGATGAAGATGGTAATCTAACATCTTCCCATCATCCTTTCACATCTCCAAAGTATGAAGATATTGACAAACTTGAAAATGAACCTCTGAAAGTCAGATCAAATGCATACGATATTGTTTTAAACGGTTATGAGATAGGTGGCGGAAGCATAAGAATCCATGACTTTAAGCTTCAGCAAAGAATCTTTAAACTTCTAAGAATAAGTGAGGAGGAGATTGAAAAAAAATTCGGATTTTTCATAAAAGCCCTGAAATCTGGCACCCCTCCCCATGGGGGAATTGCTTTTGGTCTTGACAGACTAATTATGATTATGGCCGGAGAAAACTCAATAAGAGATGTTATTGCCTTTCCAAAAACAACCTCGGGAATGGATCTGATGAGTGAAACACCTTCATCTGTTTCAAAAGAACAGTTGGATGAATTAAAGATTAAGATAATATAACAGTTATAATTCTTCTATCAGGCCATCTCTGATATGAATTATTCTATCTGTTTCTTCCGCAACTTCAGGGTCATGGGTTACTATTATAATAGTATTTCCCTCTTCATGTAATTTTTTAAATAATGCCATAATTTCCTTTCCTGTTTTCGTATCAAGATTTCCTGTAGGCTCATCAGCGAGAATTAAGGAGGGATTATTTGCCAGAGCCCTTGCAATTGCCACCCTCTGCTGCTGCCCCCCCGAAAGTTCTGTCGGTTTATGATACATCCTATCACCAAGTCCCATAGCTGCCAATAGTTCCTCAACTCTTTTTTTTCTCTCGTTTTTTCCTATACCTGAATATATCAAAGGAAGCTCAGCATTATGAAAAGCTGTTGCTCTCGGAAGTAAATTATATGTTTGAAAAACAAAACCGATCTCTCTGTTTCTTATGTATGCAGCTTTATCTTCAGGTATAGAGCTTACATCTTCACCTTTAAAATAGTATTTCCCGGAAGTCGGGGTATCAAGAAGTCCTATTATATTCATTAAAGTTGATTTTCCGGAACCTGAAGGCCCCATAATGGAGAGAAATTCATTATACCTTATTTCAAAACTCACACCTCTTAACGCGTGAACTTCAGTCGAGCCCATTTTGTATGTTTTTGTGAGGTTTTCAACTTTTATCAAAGAATCAATCATCCTTTAACTCTTAAATTTAAATTTGGCCTTATCATTATTTTCTGAGGTTATTATTTTAACTGCATCACCATCCTGTAAATTTCTTAATACCTTAAAGGGGCCTATAACCACTTCATCACCTAATTTGACTCCTTCCTTTATTTCAATATTCATATCCCCCATAATTCCCTTTTTAATAATTATAAATTTTGCCTTACCATTCTTCACTACAAATAAACCCTCCTTTTCAACCTTTTTATTTTTCTCATCCACTTCCCTTATAACAAGTGAGGATATGGGTACAGAGAGGGCATCCTTTCTTTTATTGATGATTATATCAGCAGAAGCTGAAAGACCCGGTTTTATCTCCTTCGGAGGATTTACAAGGGTTATAACAGTCTTGAATGTTTTTGCCTGATCATTGGCCTGCTGCAATGAATTTTTCTGGATTGCCGAGCTCCCCACTTCACTAACTTTTCCTTTTATCTTTATATCGGGAAAAGCATCAACATTAACTTCCGCTTCCTGTCCAACTTTGACCTTAACAATATCTGTCTCATCAATCTCTACCTCAACTTCCATAACAGACAAATCCGCAACAGTCATCAAGACCGTACCCGGATTATTCATAGTACCTACAATTGCAACCTCTCCTTCTTCAACATTCAAAGAACTAACAACTCCATCTATTGGAGAGAGAATAACACTCTTTTTGATTCTCTCCTCTGCACTTTTTAAAGAAGCTTTTGCCTCCTCTATTCTATGAAGATAAGATTGATAAGCATGAATAGCATTTTCATATCCTAACTTTACATTTTCATACTGCTCCTGTGAAATAAGCTTTTCTTCCCAGAGAGATTTGTATCTTTTAAACTCTCTCTCCTTTGATTTAAGATTTAATTCTTGAATCTTTAACTGAACTTTCAAATCATCCAGATTGGCTTTAGCTCTCTGAGCTTCCCACTCATTGTATGTTGAATCTATCTTTAACAAAAATTTACCTTTTTTAACAAAATCTCCTTCTTTTACTGCTATTTTTATTATTCTTCCCGATATATCCGAAGAGAGATCTACAAATTTTTTGGGCCTGACCTCTCCTGTTGCATTCACTTTCTCTACAAGCAGCATTCTTTTTACCTTTTGCACCTTTACTCTTTTAACAATTCCTCTATTACCTTTTAAATTTAAGAAAATCACCATTAATATGACTAAAAGAATAGCTCCAATTAATATTTTTTTCTTCATCTTAAAACCTCACACTAAACATATAAATTATACGACAAAGTTTTTTTTATGTTGCATCCCACATTTATTTTTATTATAATTCACACTAATGAAAATTAAAAAAAGTTTAATTATTATTTTTGCTTCCTTTATTTTATTAGGAAATTTCCCTAAGCCTTATTATCCTATAAACATTGAAATAAGAATCAAATCTATATTTGCGTCATTCAGGGGAAATCATTTTCATGGCGGTCTTGATTTTTCAACTTTCAATAGAATAGGAATTCCGGTGAGGTCTATAGCGGACGGCTATATATTCAGACTTTCAAATAAATTTTACGGTTTTGGAAAAGCTGTCTATATAAGACACAAAAACTTTATTTCCGTCTGCGGTCATCTTGATAGATTTGAAAACAAAAAGCTGAAACTTGAGGATCTATCAAAAGAACTCGCAAAAAAATTCGACGGAAGATATTTTGGAGATTATTTTTTCAAAGGAAAGGGAATATTTGTAAAAAAGGGGCAAATAGTGGCTTATACAGGCGAGACAGGGGCCGGTCCACCCCATCTCCATTTTGAAACAAGAGATCTTAACAATAACCCTATAAATACTTTTAATTTTATAAAAATATACGATAATATCCAGCCAAGAATTGGTAAATTTATAATCAAACCATTAACTCCCCGCAGTTTTATTAATGGAGAATTAAAACCATTTACAATTAAGGTAAATAATGGTTCAAAACATAAAAAACTTTTTATTTCAGGCCCATTTTCCATAGCCGTTACCTCGTGGGACAAATACTATAAATTTGATAGAACAGGAATTTACGGATGGAAGGCTTATATTGATGACAAATTAATTTCAGAAATAAAATTTGACAGAATTCCTTTTTCAGAATCACATCAGATTGCTCTCATCTATGACATAAACAGGTCATCCTATAAAAAAGATTACTTTTATTACAATATTTATCCTTACTATGGGAAGACAATCGGCAAAAACCACATGGAGGCTTCGGAACTTTTCAAAAGCTTAGAAGATGGAAATCATACTTTAAAGTTAAAGGTTTTTGATTTCTGGGGTAATTCAGTGGTAAAATCAATAAAATTCACAAAAATTCCATTAAAAAAATTAGAAATTATAAACATAAGAAAGATTGCGCCAGATAAAATTAAAGTAAAATTAAAAGAAAATTTTCAAAAAATTTATGCTGAAGTAAAAGGATGCGAAGAGGCTTTCTTTTATAAGCCTGAAGTTCTTAAAAAAGGTAATATTCTAATAATAAATATTCCTCGACCATTTTACGGGGATAAATACATAGTGAGAATAAAAAGATGTAAGTTTTGCCGATGGACACTAAAAGAATTTCAAATTACCTCAAAATTACTTGATGGTTTTCAGTTGAAAAAAGGTAAAAATTGGATAGAAATAGATTCGGAAATAAAAGGGAAATGGAGCTTCGGAACAAAAACAGGAAAAATCGAAAGCGGCAAAAATATCATTCCAACATATAACGGGAGCTTAAAGCTTTTCTTCAAAAATATAAATTACCCCTTTGTTTTTAAAAGGAATGAAAAACATTTGGTAAGAAAAAGGATTTTGCTTCCAAATGGAATAGCGCTTTATTCAAATAAGTTAAAAGAAGGATTTTTCTCTATTCAAAATGGCTATTACAAAGAGATTGAGCCGGATTTTAAAGAATTCTTTTTTATTAAAAAAGGTGATGAAAAAGAATTTTCTTTCGGGCAATATTCGCTTAAATTTTTCAAAAATTCACTTTACAAGGATTTCTACTTTAATATCGATAAAAACGGTAGACTGTATGATCCGGAACTTCCCCCTTTAAAATCAGCAATAAGTATTTTCCCGGACAACTTTCCTTTTAAGAAAAGCTTAATAATAAAAATAGATTTTCCAAACTATGAAATTAAGAAAAGAGTCGGTTTTTTTAGATTTAACAAGGCCACAGGTAGATGGGTCAATTTAAAATCATATGTTAATAAAAATAAAATTTTTGCAAAAATATGGCTTGGAGGAACCTATGCTGTTTTAGCAGATGAATCCCCGCCAGAACTAAAAATATACTCTCCTGAAAATGGGAAGATATATAAAAATGTAAGAAGAGCTGTTGCAATTGTCAGAGATAAAGGGAAAGGAGTAGACTACCGTAAAACATTTTTTATTATAAATGGGAAAAAGGTATGGGCATACTATGACCCTGATAAAGACTCAATGTATTATCCCATTTCAAAATATATTAAGAAGGGGAAAAACAATCTTATTGCCATTGTCTATGATTATGCGGGAAATAAGAGCGTAGAAAGTATCCATTTTTTTAAAAAACAGTCATAAATATTTTATTCCAAATAGTTTTTTATCAATACTACAGATGGTTTGGGACTTTGTTTCTTAAAAAAATAAGGGACATAAAAATTCAACTCTTTTTTTGCTTCAGACCGATTTTTATACAGTCCCCAAAAAACAGCATAACAAGATCTCCCTTTAATCTTTCTCTTTACTATAAATAACTTTTTGCTAAACCCCCCTTTTATAAAAGCATTCTTAACCGAATCAAGCAAACAATCTACTTCAAGAAGGATAGAATAATCAGCATTAATCTGCTTTAAAGCCAATTGATATTTTTTGGCAGCAAGACTAAACCTTTTATTTCTAATCAAAGAAGTGTAATCAGGAAGAATATTTCCCTTTACGATACCTCGGCTTGGGGAAATGAAATTTTTTTCCTCTTTTTTGGAAGGAGTTTTAACTTCCGACTTTTTCTCTTTGTCTGTTTTTCTTTCAAGATTCTGGATTTTTTTCAATTTTCTTTCCTTCGGGTTTTCTTCTGTTTTCTCTTCCACTTTCGGAATACTCTTCATTTTAACCTTATTGTCCTTGTAATTATCAACAACAGGTTTTACAGGTTTTTTCTTTACTTTTATTATTTTAGGCTCATTTATCTGTAATACTTTTTCCCGGGTTAAAAGTTTATTTTTCAAATAAAATATAGCCCCTACAATTATTACAATAAATACAATACCAATTAGAATCAACCATTTTTTAAATTTTAATTCTTTTTCTTCATCGGCAAACTCATTATTTTTATTGAAAATTTTTTCTTTTTCCCTATCTTTTGTTACCTCTTCACCGCTATCAACTTCCCCGCTCTCCACGAAAATTTCACTCTTACTCTCCTTTTCAATTTTTTCAAAGGCTTTATCCGTCTCTACATCATCTGTTGAGAAGATGGATGAAAAATCTACTTCAGCCTCTTCTTCTTCGGAAATAATTTCTTCTTCAAAGAGTGAGTTCTTCTCATTATACTCCTTTATCGCCCCGATAACTTTTAAAAATAGAAGAATTTTTAATGCTTCAAACTCTTCATAGGGAGACTTTCTTATTAATTCAAAAAGGGAAGTTTTATCCTCCAATTTGTCCAAAATGGAATTTTCTTTTTCTCCGATATAATCACTGTATTCACTATCTCCCCTCTCATACAATGTTTCTAAACTCCCGATAAGGGTTGCTATTAAGACTCTATCATTAGATTGATAAATTCCCTCTTTTATCAGCCGGGGAATCTCTATATTTAAAGGTGTGATATTAGATGGAAGTTCTTCTTCAAAAAATCTGAATTCTCCATCTTTAATAAACAAAACAGAAAAAAAAATCATCTTCTGCTGTTTTTCCACAAGTTTTGTAAGCTGCATCGGGGTAAGGTATCCTCTATTAACAAATATTTTTCCCAAAGATTCTCCCGGCACAAGATTATTCACGACATCTTCTATATATTCCGGGGAAAGGGTCCCAGAAGAGGATATTACATCAAGAAGACGTTCTCCTTTTAAATTTGAATGGCCATAGGCGAATTTTCCCTGTAAAAAATACAATATCCTTAAAGTTTCACCTTTTTTTACATACAGTGAACCGGTCTTTTTATTTTTCTCTATAAGAAAAAAAGTATAAAAATTATTAAGCGTAGTATTATTTTCCATCATAGATTCCTTGTTAATGTTGCTCCCCCACCCGTTGAGAATAATCTAAGAGTTTTAACTTCACAATTAACAGAGTTATTGTTATAAATAAAAAATGGTGAAGAGCTGTTTTTTATCATAGGAGTGGGCCCTAATACTCTCACACCATTTGAGTCAAAACCTTCAAGATAAAGATCAAACTTCGGGTTTTCTCCATTAACATTTAAATTAGAATCCACTTTAAGATCCAAGGTACAAGTTCCTCCTCCACTTCCTCCGCAGCACAAAGGATAACAACCTGTCATTATACAAAACCACATCCATACAGGACTTGTTCTGCATTTTTTCATGTTGGGAAGACAACATATTTGAGCACATAAGCCAGTGCATGTATTTACAGGGCAAACAGAGGCTGAGCTGAAATTTATTTCCTTTATATTCAAACTCTCAAAAGTTGAATTAAGCTTTATAAACTCATTTTCTGCAATACCTGAATTAAATGTTGAAACAAAACTCTTAACAACACCTAAAACTGCACCGGTATCATTTTCAAGCTCAACCACAATAATCCTTTTTCCAACAGGCACTGTAAAACTTGCCGGATTTGTGAAATCAGATTCAAGAAAGGAAACATTTCCAGAGGCGGGATAATAAACAGTATATTTTATATTAACGATCAGTTTTTCATCAGATCTTACAGATAATGTCCTAAAATCCTTTGTTGAAAATATAGTATTAATGGAATTAGCTCTATCAACAATTAGTGGAATTTGAGGATAATAGATGTTATCTCTGTTTTCGATGATACTTTTGTCTAAAGGATTGGTGGAATTGTATGCTCCATCTTTCCCTGAAGACATTAAAAACCAGCGACACTTTGCATCTGAATTATCGCAGGGAGAATTAGAATTAACTTTTAAAAAAAATTGTAAATAATAGTTTCCATATGGGTCTATAATTCCCGAGGAATCACTGTTTCTAACAGAAATATAGGGACCTCGCCATCCATAATAAACTCCGCTCCCCACAAGTGCTTCCAGAGGAGATGGCTGAGAGCCTTGAATATAAAGGTCTTTCAAATTTTGTGGGAACACTCCCATATCCCCTATATAACCAAAGTCCTGCTTTAAATCTCCTAATATAGCATCATAAATTAATCTTAACTCTTTTTTAGCATAAGCTTCCCTTTTAAAATCTTCTGACTTAAATACGAGAGGTGCCATTATAGCGGCCAAAATTGAAATAACAGCTACTACTATGATTATTTCAATTAATGCTAAACCTTTATTTTTAATTAAAGGTTTCTTAGGATCCAGGCGCCACCTCCCGTTGAATAAAATCTAATAGTTTTAATTCCACAAGGACTTTTTGTTATACTATATCTAAAATGGGGAGCTGAGCTATACTTATTCATTCTTTCAGGTCCCCAAATCTTTTCTCCACTTGAATTATAACCTTCAAAATAGACTTCAAAACCCGGAGTCTGATTAATATTTCCTCCGCTACAACTATTTGAATTCTTATTGAAAGAAGAATTAAGCGAAAAAGATGAAGGAAGATCGCATCCTCCATAGTTAATGTTCAAATTGCAAAAACTCTCATAAACAGCAGGAAAACTAATTTTTTGAGATTTCGGTGTAAATGGAAGTAGCTTAACTGTATTTCTTACAGCAGAACCTGTAATTTCAGTCCCATCATCAAGAATAAATAAAGAATCGATCACCCTTTGTCCTACTGTGGCACTATAGAAGAGTCCTCCATTCCCGATTCCCGTTCTAATATAAGAAGAACCATTTCTCACATCATAAAATATAAATTTAACCCTTGTCGGCGAAATATCAGAACCGGAAATCTCAGCCTTTAAGTTCAATGTAGTCATTATTGTGTAATAGGTATTTCCTGATACCGTATATGTATTCAAAGAGAGTGGTTGAGCGGGATAGTATAGATTATCCCGGTTAACAGTTGCATTCGGATTTGAATTATCAAATTGTCCATCTTTACCGGTACAAACAAGCATCCATTTGTTAGATTGTCCCCATGCATTAAAAACCTGAATATAATAATTCCCCCAAGGATCAATAATTCCGGATGTATCACTGTTTGTAACAGAAACATAGGGGCCATCCCATCCTGCAAAAACGCCGGAACCCGAAGGATTTTCGGTTTTTACCGGTTGTGAGGATTGTATGTAAAGTTCAGAGAGAGGATCAGGGAATCTTCCCATATCCCCAACATATCCGAAATACTCCTTCCCATCTCCTAATATTGCATTGTATATTGTTTCAAGCTCTCTTTCAGCTCTTTTGTATCTGGAAGCCTCTGTTGTTTTGTAGATAAGAGGACTCATTAAACCTGCTAAAATCGCAAGTATGGCAATTATTATAATTACCTCAATTAAACTCATTCCTTTTTTCATCATTTCACTGTATTGAATATCCTATATCATCTTCAGCAGGGTGAAGACTTGTCCCTTCAAAATTAGTGTCCATTAATTTATTTGTTCCGGCTGAAATTACCCATACCTTCTTAGTATTGTCCGGTGAAGCTGCACCTTGAAGATATTCAGCATTAATCAAATAGGGCATTCCCCAGGGATCAAGTTTAATCTCAGTAAGATACGGACCTCTCCAGCTTGGTAGATTATGAGGGTTGGGATCTCTTTTTGTGTATGAATTATTAACATTTACCAGCTCCCACCATAAACTCTCATTTGGTGTCCTATTCCAACTACTAATTCCATTGTTCGAAGGAGGAATAATAGAAGTGTCAGGGTCAGGGCTTGTCCCTATTAACAACCTAACCCTATTACCGTTTCTATCCACCACAGGCCAATATCCCATATCCTCTCTGCACTGTATCATTACCTTTCCAATTGCACTTGTATCATTTTTTGCTTTTGCTATTTTAGAATCATTAATGTTTTTTATAATCGACGGAACAAGCACCACTCCCAGAATTGCTATTATTGATAGCACAACCATTACTTCTATGAGGGTAAAACCTCTCTTGTCCATTTTATTTACTTAATTCTCACTCCAATGTCATCACCTGCGGTAGCCGGTGTGGTCGTTCTATAATCCTGCCTAAATGATGTTTGAGCTACCTTGTTAGGACCAGCTGATAACACAAAAACCGCATAGTATTCATAATTTCCGCCAGTATACCAGAGGCTAATAACATTGGAGGAATAAACCACTCCCCATGGATCCGCTTTAAGATCCGTAAGATAAGGACCATTCCATTTTAACTCACCTGTAGTTTGATAAGCTGTTCCTCCCGGTGTTCCATTTGTTCCGGGCTGGTTTCTCATCAAATGATTTTCAAATATATCCTTTCTTCCGCTCCAAACAGCTGTGCTTTTCCCCCAAAATCTGGAATAACCGCCCGAATTCATGTCATTAGCTGTCGTTGGGCCATATAAGATATAAAGATAATCCGGATTTCCCGAAGTCCCGTTCGAAGTGGGCCACCTTCCGGTATCTTTGAAAAACGATGCCATAGCCGCACCCATAACCTGAACTTCATTTTTTGCTCTTGCGACTTTAGAATCATTGATATTTTTCATTATAGTTGGTGTCAGAATTGCGGCTAATATAGCAACCACAGAAAGAACAACCACCATCTCAATAAGAGTAAAACCTTTTTTATTCATTTTCACCTCCACCTTGAATTATAGTGCTTTTTTGCTTATTTTTCAAGCTTACCTTTTTGCTTGAAGTTACAATTTGTTTCAAATAATCTAAAACCTCTCACAAATTTATTTTTTTCACTTACGATAATTAAAATTTGAGTTTGCTAAAGTTAGCGGAAATGAAATTCAGTTTTATCTCAGTTTTTATCCGAGGATCAGTGTGCCAATTCGAAAATTGGCACACCTTGAATCAAAGACGGGACTAAAAGCTATATTTTATCTTCACATAGACCATATCATTTTTGTTGAATCGTCCGAACATTCCCTTGTCACCGTAGAAAATATTAGCACCTAAAAGAATATTCACACCATCTGTAAGGTCATAGGAAATCTTAGGCCTGATCAAACCATCATTGTCAGTTAACCCTATGTATGAAAAAAACTCAAGATGAAGAGTATCTCCTTCAAGAAGGTCCTTTCTTGCAAGAAATGTCATGAGGTTGTTAACTTCATTGTTAACAATAAAATCATCATAATCAATTA